>NZ_FSRA01000001.1:3857589-4224143 GCF_900129465.1 Chitinophaga niabensis
ATGGATTTATGTACACAGCACCTGTTGGGAGTTTCCAGCCCAATGCTATCGGGCTGTACGATATGTTCGGGAATGTGTTTGAATTCTGCTCAGGGGCTTTACCGGGTGATAGCAAACAGGTGGTGCATGCAAGAGGAGGATCCTGGTGGTGCAGTAAAAATGCCTGCAAGTTCTTTAATGCTACAGATATCGGCAGAGTGAACAGGAGGGCTTCCTTCAGCAACCAGGGGTTCAGGGTGGTGAAGATATAATCCTTAACTTTGGCCCATTATGTTTTCAGAATTAGATAACCCGGCCTGGCATGCGCTCAATAGCCAACACCAAGAATTTGCTATCGGAACCACAGTGGCTAAAAGATATTCTCCTGATATAGTTTCCTTTATCGGTTTTGAGCAATCACCCGATTCATTGGATCCTTTTATGAAGGCAGGTGAGTCCTTTTTTATTATCGGCGATCTCCCTCCCCTGCCTGCTCATTGGGAAATGCAGCATGACCTGGTTTGTTTACAGATGGTTTGTGAGAAGGCCATTATGCCTGATAAAGATATACCTGTTATTGAAGTATTATCCGATAGCCAGGAGATGTATGAGCTGGTCACTAAAGTGCAGCCGGGATATTATCTTCCGGGCACACACCGTATGGGTAATTATTTTGGTATCAGGCAGGAAGGCAAACTGGTAGCCATGGCGGGGGAGCGGATGCGTTTAGATGGGCTTACAGAATTGAGTGCCATTGTTACCCTTCCGGAATTCACCGGGCGGAAATATGCGCGACACCTGATCACACACCTGGTGAACCGTAACCTTGAAGCAGGAATCATTCCCTTCCTGCATGTTTCTCAATCAAATGAAAGGGCTATAGGGCTCTATGAACATCTAGGGTTTGTTACACGCAGGAAGATCTCTTTTTACCTGGTAAAAAAAAGGACTGCTCAATAATGAACAGTCCTTCAGGGTGATGTTAAAATTTCCTGGAGCTTTCAATCTTTATATCAGCGTACTTCCAGGCTTCGTTAAACCGGGCTTTTACTGCAAGGGCTTCCGTTTCTTTTCCTTGTCCTTTCAGGCTGTTGAACAAGCCTTTGAGCGCCCAACCATTTTCTTTAAATGTTTCGAGGTCTTTCAAATAAACTTTTTCCGCTTCCGGATACTTACCGGCTTTGGTGAGCCAGTGGCCTAAAGACAGGCGCACAGAGAAGAACCAGTCCGGCGGTTCTGTATATGCCAGCTTATCTTCTATGGCAATCGCTTTTGTAAAGCGATCTTCTGCTGTTGCATAATCTCCTTTGTAACCGGCCAGTTCTCCTTCGAGGGAATAAGCGGCTATCTGCACAAGGTCCATTACCGTATTCATATCCCAGATGCTTAGGTCCTTTAATGATCCGTCCGCTAACATTTCCTGTATTGCTTTCAGTTCCTGCTCAGCAGCTTCCCTGTTTCCTTTTGCTGCCTGTGCCATACCTCTTGCATAGTGCCAGATAGCTGTTGGATACCTCAGTGGTTTGCCTGGATCGGGTTCCTGCAGGATCTCATCCCAGCGGCCGAGATGGATCATTACATAGAGCGGGATGATATAAAAATGCTGCACGCCAGCCATTTCTGCGAGATACTTCCTATCCGCTTTGCGGGACACCATTCTTGCAGCATCGAGGGCTTTCCGGCTACTGCCCTCCAAGAAAGCACAGGCGGCCAGGAAGTGGATGTTGTGTGGGTACAATACCAGCGGATAATATCCTTCTGCGCGGCATTGGGCTATGTAAACACTATCTGCCAGTGAGGCCTTTTCATTCGCTACCACACCTTTGTGATAATGCCCGGTGCGGATGTAAGTATGAGAAGGCATGTGCACCATATGACCTGCTGCAGGCATGGCTGTTCGCAGCTTATCTGCATAGGGCAAAGCAATTTCTGCTTTATTAGATGCTTCTGTGGCATGAATATAATAATGCATAGCACCGGGATGATCCGGTATTTTTTGCAGGATCTTTTCGATCAGCGATACGATCTCCGGTGTCCAGGGTTGCGGAGTACCGTCTTTTAACCAGAGGTCCCAGGGATGCAGGTTCATGAGTGCATCCGCATAAATGGTAGCAATATCCATATCCCCGGGGAATGCTTCATGCGCTTCTTTCAAGGCCTGTGCATATGCTTCATAATATGGGGTCATGTCTTTTACCTCTTCCCTGGGGAAACGTTTCGTCATTGTATGGATCAGGGCTTTTTCTTCCGGGCTGCCGTCTTTGGAATATTTAACGGCTTTGTCAATGGCTGCGTTAATATCAGCAAGACTGGCGGGGTTCAGGGGAGCATTGTAATTTGGCCCTAACACCATAGCAATTCCCCAATAAGCCATTGCGCAGGTGGAGTCATGTTTCAGCGCGGTTTTGAAAGAACGGAATGCTTCTCCGTGATTAAAACCATAAGTGAGTGCAAGGCCCTGGTTAAAGAATTTCTGGGCTTTGGGGGAACGGGTGTTTACTTTGTAATGTACGCTCCCGAGGCCTTTCAGCAAGGGGGCATCTCCTTTTTTCCATATGTCCGGATCAAAGGAAGGTGCGCAGTACATAAATGTTCTTTTAGCGAGGGGTACTTCTTTGGAAGAAATGGCTTGCCAAAGACCCATCATAAATAATGCAATCAATAATACATACAGTTTCATGGAAGGGGTATTTTTATTTTAAGGGGATGTGCTGGGGTATCTTATTTACAAGCTAACGTAACAGGAACTTGTTGTATAATAAAGTTATTTATAATTTTTTAATAAACCCAAGCAGATCGTACACGAAGCGTTCGGGGTCTTCCCAATGGAGGGCATGGCCTGTACCTTTGTAAGTAATTCTGGTTGAGTTCCTTAGAGCGGCTGCCAGGATCCGTTGGTCTGTTTCAGGCATGATCGTATCCCTATCTCCATATAAGATCAGGGCCGGTATTTTTACCTTTTTTAGCTCCTTCTCATAATCCGCTTCCAGCATGCCATAATGAACTTCTTTCCATACTCTTGCAGGTACCAGGCGGCTTTCTGATACGTAAGTATGCAGTTCCATTCCGTCCAGTTCTTTGGCGAGTGTACTTTTCTGGAATTCATGTATAAAAGTGGAATCGATGGGGTCCTGCAATTGTTCTATCATTTTGCCGAATTCCTGGATGGCCGGATTCTTTTTTAAGCTGGCGATAGCTCCTACCAATACCAGGCCTTTGGTACGGTCAGGATAATCAATGGCAAAACGCTGTGCAATGAGTGAACCCATAGAATGCCCTACGATAACAGCAGAAGGGATCTGCAGTTCTTCCATGAAAGCATTCACATCCGCGGCAAAATCTTCCGGCTTATATCCTTTCCGGGGTTTGGATGAAAGGCCGTGACCACGTTGGGAAAGTGCATATGCATGTATAGATGTGGGCAAATGCATCATCACTTTCTCATAAGAATACCATGAATCTGTATAGCCATGGAGAAAGATAACAGGCATGCCGGAAACGGCTCCCTGTTCCACATACTGTATTTCCACACCTGTGGAAAGCTGAATTGTTTTAACGATCGGCAATTCCATGAGTGCCGCATCATAAGAAGCCTGAGCAAAAGAAAGATGGGAGCTGACGATGCAAGAAGCCATCAGCAGGATATTACGTTTGTTCATCCTAAAAGTTTTGAAGTCAACAATACTGCAAAACTACCTTACCGGTCACAACGCGGCAATCCCGCAAGCAGGTATTATATATCCCCGAAAGCGGGCAGGAGTGTAGATAAGTTTATACAATGCGGTTATTGATGGCTTTGGCCACTACTTCCGTGAGTGAAGCCACATGGAGTTTCTCATAGATCTTTTTTACGTGAGAGCGAACGGTTTCATAGCTGATAGAAAGGTCTGCGGCAATCATCTTATAACTGAGCCCATTTACGAGAGCGGCCAGTACTTCTTTTTCGCGGGGCGTTAACTGGTAATCTACCTTTTCTTCAGGACGAATATGCGTGGCTACCGTCTGCATTTTGTTAAGTACCTTCCTGGCGATGGAAGGACTCATGGGAGAACCTCCATACTGCAACTCCTGTATAGCATCCAGTAATTTGGTATGCAGGAAATTCTTGAGGATGTAACCGGATGCCCCACTACAGATAGAATCAAATACACGATCGTCATCTTCAAAAACGGTTTGCATCAGTATTTGTACCTGCGGGAATTCCTTTTTAATCTGTACCACTGCTTCTATGCCCGTCATACCAGGCATTTCAATATCCATAAGGATGATATCAGGTTTACATTCTTTTACATCTGCCACACAATCCAGCACATGAGAAAAGGAGCCGACCACTTCAAACTGGGAAACGGTGGAAAGTAGCATGCTAATGCTTTCGCGGATGTTCTTATTATCATCGAATATGGCGATCCTTAGGCTCATGGGGACAAATCTGTTTATATAAAGTTCAGCTAAAATTATCAAAATAACATCCCCAAATCAGGGGATAGGGAATCTCAAAGTAAGGGTGGTACCTTGCCCCGGGATACTGTTGATCATGCATTCCCCTTTCATTTCCTTTGCCCTCCGCCGCATGTTCTGTAATCCATTGCCGGAAAGGGTATTGGCGGATCTAACGGTTTTCTGGTCAAAGCCTTTTCCATCGTCCTTCACTATGAGTTGCAACATATGCGGACCTTCCTTTACTTCCACCCAAAGGTTCCGGCATTGGGCATATTTATAAGCATTGCTAACGGCTTCTTTGAAGATGAGGTAAAAGTTCTTACGTTTCGTCATTTCCAGGTTCAGTTCCGTGATATCCAGATCGAAGTTCAGGTGGAAGTTAACACCCTGCGCCTTGAGTAAGGGACGGGCAAATGAGTCCATCCTTTGCAGGATGGTACTCATATGATCGTTGCGCGGGTTAATGGTCCATACGGTATCGCTCAATTCACTGATCATTTCACCGCAGGCGTCCCGGATCTTTTCCAGTGTACTCCTCAGATCGTTGTGTTTTTGCTGTTGCAGATAGATCTGCGCCACTTCGCTGTATACGCCAATGCTGCTGAGGGTAGAACCTACATTATCATGCAGGTCCTGTGCAATCTTGTTCCGGATAGCCTGCCTGTCCAACAGTTCATTGATGCGGTAACGGTACATGGCATAAGTAGCTGCGGTAATTATGGCTGCACAGAGCAGGAAGAACCACCAGGCTTTCCAGAAAGGAGGTATAATTCTTATGCGGATGGCGGTGAACTCATTCCCCCAGTTGCCTTTACTGCTAGTGGCTTTTACTTTCAGGATGTAATAGCCGCCATCCAGGTTAGAATAGCTGGCATAGTTACGGTCTCCCGCTTCTATCCAGTCTTTATCGAAACCTTCCAGCATATAAGCGTAGGTGGTATTACGCTGCATAAATTCCGGGGCGGAAAAAGTAAAGGTGAAATAATTCTCATTGTGAGGCAGCCTGATCTCTTTTTCTTTCAATCGTTCGCTGAAGGAAGCATTGAATACCCGAAAATCTGTAAAGAATACTTTCGGGTATTTCCTCTCTTCTTTTATCTTCTCCGGCCGGAAAGCAACGAGATAATTATTTCCGGCTACATACATCTGGCCCTCCGCATCTTTAAATACGCTTCCGCTTACGCCGCCTGATTTCTCCAGGTCCGGCAGCTGATAAGTGGAATAAGTGGCTATGTAAGGATCATATTTATGAAGGTTGCCATTGCTTACCATCCATACATTTTGCCAGCCATCTAACTGCAGCCCTTCCAGCAGGTTACTGGATGTGGTGATATGTGTAAAGGAATCTGTAACCGGATCAAACTGATGCAAACCTCCACCGTAGGTACTGATCCACAATTTGCCGGTGGGGGCTTCCACTATATCGTATACATTATTGGTGATGGCCCCATTGTAATAGGTGAGATAAGGCAGTGCGTTCTTTTTGTTCCATTTGCCCAGGCCTGCTTTTCCCGTTGCCATCCAGATGTTGCCTTTTGAAGTTTTATAAAGTTTTCTGATAAGGTGATCCGATAAATTGAAGTTTTTTATGATGTTGGCAGTGGTGTCTTCCCGGGAGATCCAGCGTTGGGTGATAAAATCATAATAGGCAATGAAATGGCCATATGGTACTGTGATCAATACAGGATGCGCTGCAATAGTATCTTTAATGATAGATACAATGCGGGAGTCTATGATGTTGTAGATCACTTCATCTTTTTCTGTATTAGGCAATAATGACAGTGCGAGGGTTTCCGGATCGCATATAAATAGAGTAAAGTTGGTGCCGAGGTAAAGGGTACCATCATCATCCCGGAATATTTTTGAAACAGCCAGTGGGTGGCCTTTGTATTGTAATGGTGTGTGACGGAATACATCCGTACCTTTTGCTTTGATGTACAATCCATCGCTAGTGCCAGCCCAGAGGTTTCCATTCACGGTTTGCAGATCATAGATCTTCAGGTCTTTGCCGTTCTTATCCAGGAACTGTTGGGAGAAGGGTTGCTGCGAAGGATTGTAAACGCTTACGCCACGATTGGTACCCAGCCATACCATCCCATCTTTTCCAATATAGATGCAGTTAATGTGGTCATCTGCTATCGTGCCTTCCAGTGCAGGATCGTAGCGGAGATTGCTGAAACTGTTCTTTTCCGTATCGTAAATGAATAAACCATTGTTCTTCCCTCCCATCCAGATATAGCCGGCAGTATCTTCTGCGAAAGACAATATATCGTCTGCAGGGGATGCAAAAGCTTCTTCCTGTTGCTGTTCTTTATTAAAGCGGTACAATACCTTATCCCAGGAACCGAACCAGATATTCCCCTGTTTATCCTTATACAGCGAACTGACAGATGCGTGTGGAAGATCTGCATAGAGATCGCTGTAACGATGATCCATGTTGTATTTCAGGTCATGGATATTCACTTTCAACATACCTCCCCCCTGCCTGCCCACCCACAATGTATCACTGTTATCTATTACGAGTGACAATGCATTGCGGGTGCCTTCCTTCACAGGGCTTTCGAATTTCTCTGTTTGCTTGTTAAAGCGTAGCACCCTGTTGCCACCCGTGGCCAGCCAGAGATAACCTTCTTTATCCTGTACTATTGCATTGACAATATTGATGGGGATGGAGGAAGAATCCCTGGGGTTATGGCGGTATTGTTTGAATTGCTGCGCTGCAGGCAGGCGGTGATCATATCTTGTAAGGCCTGCATCAGCAGAGGCGATCCATATAATGCCCTGTTCATCTTCCAGCAGGGAGGTGATGATATTTCCTGAAATAGTAGCGGTATTACCCGGCGTATTCCTGAAAAGGGAAAAGTATTTTCCGTCGAAGCGGTTTAGTCCGTCTTCTGTGCCCAGCCATACGAATCCTCTTTTATCCTGGAGGATGCAATTCACTTTATTATGGGAAAGCCCGTTCTGCACAGTAAGCCGTGAAAAGATCAGTTGGGGGTGCTGCGCATGAACCAATGCACCGGAATAAAGGAAAAGAGCGGTGTATAATAACCTGCTGAACATCTCGGGGTTTGTAGATAACGTCTAAAAGTACAAAAATCTCCTAAATACGTTATCACCGGATTTGGGGATAGCAAAGATCATCCCTCCGGCGGGAGGGATGATCAGACTTTTGGGGTTAGCCTTATTGGACTGCTATGGGCTCACTATAGAAGAAATCGTCGTATGCCACCAGGTCTTTTGTACCGCCATCGCTGAGGTCTTTTACCCCGGTAGCCAGTTTAGCGTTACCAGCCACTATCCTGACCTTTGTTACCTGTGATTCCGGGAAAAATACACCGAGGAAGGAGAAAGCCGCCCCGGCCTTTTTAACAGGGGCTTTCACTACCCCCAGGCTCGTACTGCCGTTAAAGCATTCCAGGAAGGTAGAATTAGCATCGTCCACATCAGAGAAGATGATACCGAAGCCTTTAACAAAAGCGCTGGTGTTGGTGCCGGCTACTTTGAATTCTACTTCTGAAACGTTTGAATTCACAGAGACGATCAGCTTCTTCTGGCTGAAGGGAATGAATTCATCCGCATAAGAAGCATCTATCTGTGCAAAGCTGGTACTGTCCAATCTCAAAGGCAAACTGGCGGCAGTATATATCAATCCTCTTTTACGGCCGTTCGCTCCTGCAGGATCAGTGAGATTGAAGAAGTCTGCCGGGAAAAGATCGTTATTGGTAAGATTAGGCGGTACGCCATCCCAGTTCACTTCTCTTCTGCCTGTAGTAGCTCCCGGCGCATTGTTCACCGGATCGCCAATCTGTGCGCGGAAGTTGTTGATCTGTGTAACAATAGTGGCACTGTCTCCTGCTGATTGAAAAACGGTGACCTTTACTTTTGGAGGTACTTCGTAATGATCGTTATTGTCCTTATCACAGCTGGCCTGTAGCAGGCTCAACAGGAATATTACGCCGAACGTGATCTGTTTCATGTGTAAGATTTGGGGTTATAAATAATAGTGTAAAGATGGGGATGGATAGAAGTGTGTGCAATCCCCGGATGTGTTAGCGGGGATCACTCAATGTGGGGATGAGTATGTTAATTTTATCCGTTACTGTAACCTTTGCAAAACAGGCCCGTTTTAAGAATAGTTGCATTCACTCCTAAAACGACCAAAATGAAATTGCCCAAAACTTTACTTAGCGCTGTTCTTATTGGCATTGCTGTTCAAACAATGACATCCTGTGGAAAAGAAAAAGCACCCGATCCAAAGGAAAAGCAAAAACAGGAAGAGAAAAAACAGCCTGATGGCTGCCCCGCTTGCGGAATGGGTTAATCTCTCTGAACACACCATGCTATTTGATCATCTTTTAAACCGGATGGGTGCCAAAAATATTATCAGCAGTTGCCTGCAACCTGGACAACGATATACTTGCTGCCTGCCTTCCATTAATGCAGGAATCAAGAGTGGAAGCGCTTGAATGGTCTTTTGATGCATTGTATAAAGTAAAAGATATTCCATCCTGGTTTATAGAATTATTAACCGCCTACAGCGATGAGAAAAGGCTGATCGGGCATGGTGTGTTCTTCTCACTGTTTTCCGGCAAATGGCTGAAAGAACAGGAGAACTGGCTGAAACAACTGAAACAAACCTGTACTGAGTTCCAGTTTGATCATATCACGGAACATTTTGGCTTCATGACAGGAAAAGATTTCCATCATGGTGCTCCATTAAATATCCCTTATACTTCCACCACGCTGAACATTGGCCGGGACAGGCTGAAAAGGATCTATGATGTTTGCAGATGCCCTGTAGGATTAGAAAACCTTGCCTTCTCCTATTCTCTTGATGAAGTAAAACGGCACGGTGATTTTTTAGAACAGCTTCTTTCGCCTGTAAATGGGTTCATCATCCTGGACCTGCATAATCTCTACTGCCAGATCCACAACTTCAATATTTCCTTTGATGATATCATTGCGCTTTATCCATTAGACAGGGTAAGGGAGATCCATATTTCAGGTGGCAGCTGGGAAGGTTCTTTGGTTGATCCTCCCCGGCAGATCAGGCGGGATACACATGATGATGCTGTGCCGGAAGAAGTTTTTCATCTGTTGGAAAATACTATTGAGCGATGCCCTAACCTCAAATACATTGTACTGGAACAATTGGGAAATGGGTTATCAACTGATGAAAGCAAAACTACTTTCTACCAGGACTTCCTGAAGATGGAAAGTATTGCCGGGCGTTTTTCCTCTCAGGGAAAGCAGACCTTTGTTCCTTTATCACCTTGGCAAACAGGGTATCCTGTGGAAGATGAAACCCTTTATCAGCAGCAGCGGGAACTTTCTTCTATCCTGGAATCTGCTGCTTCTTATGAAACAGCAGTGAACGCGCTTTCTGTTTCTTCCCTTGCTCAATCTGATTGGGGAATTGAGCATTGGGAGCCATATATGATAGAAACGGCTATTAAGATAGCGCAGAAGTGGAAGAAATAAATTGGCTATGACTGACGTGGTGATGTTGAGCTACTCCGCCAACAAAAAAGGGACTGCCCCAAAATGAGGCAGTCCGTTTCCTTATCTTATACGCTATTTTCTTTCTTGTCCACACTATCTTTTAACGGCCTCCATCTCTCCCCATGTAGTCATCACTGGGCAGGTAGCGGGGCCGGTAGTTCTATATGCCACCACATTATAGTATTGCCCGGTAAGCGTAGTGGCACCATTATTTCTGTCTGCAGTTGTCTGCACCATATTCGTGTACACATAATTGTTATGAAACCTCCGGGCCAGGAATGGCTGTACCACTGTTCCCGTCGTGGAAGTGGGGGAAGTTGTGCGGATGATCCTTGACAATACGGTTGACTGGCCTGCATTGGGATGAAATGCCGCAGAATAACGTACTTCCACGATCTGTCCCGGATCAATATCCATCGGACCCACAGAATATAACACCTGTGGTGTGGCCGTGAGTTCGGAAATAGCTGAGGTGGATTGCTGGAAGAAATTGCCGGGAGCACTTTCTCTTAATTCCACAAACATATCTCCGTACAAATTAGGGCCGAAGCCTTCTATGAAAAGTGGCTGACCCGTCCAGCCATAAGCATATAACACAGAGTTGAAGAATACATTACTGGTTGCTGCTGCATAATAATTACCAGCGGCGGGAGACATGGTGGAATGATGTTCTCCCCAGGTAATACCACTCTGGCTGGCTGGTAAAAGGGTGGTTCCACCAGTAGCTGTAGCTGAACTTCCCTGGATCAATGATCTTCCCAAACGCTGATGAGAGCCATCGTTGGGTACTTCCGCCGTTGCTTCAATATGATGGCGCACATCTACCATAGTGCCTGCAGGAATAGAAAGCGGCCCCACGGAAAACTCCACATGTTTATTGGGAGCATCGATAGGCACACTAAATTTCAGTGCTCCTCCCCTGTATGGGGCTTTGGGCAACAACATACCGGAAGCTTTATACCATGTTACTCCCCGTTCCAATACTGCCACTAACTCTCCTCCTCCGGGAACAGTATAATTGGGTGCCTGAGAGCTGGTGCTGCCGCCATACACCACCGCATTAATGTAAATACTATTAGATGGTGCTGTGAACTGGAATGATCCGTTCCGGGCCAGCACTTCGCAGGAACCTTCTTCCGGCACACTGATATTACTGCCGGAAGCTTTGGCGATAAATCCCACAAAACCGGCAGAGGTTTGGTCTTTCACGGCATTGTTGGTACCGATCACTACCAGGCAGGCTGCCATCACATTCACGGGGCTGTTGATGTTCAACTGCTGCTGAAAATGCGCAGAGAGCACATCTCCCGCCTCTACGGTAATGGGACCTATGGTATACATGATCTGTTTGTTATAGCCCGGATAGTTATTAATAGATGTAATGGGCGTAACATTATCTTTCCAATAAGCCACCACTGTACTCAAGGTACTTGCGGGTTGATTTGCTACCGCCAGTTTTTCCAGCTTAAGCGGCGGCTCTTTATCTGCCTTACAGGAGATCAAAGCCATACCTATACAAGCGGCATAACTACATAAAGTTTTCATTGGGTATATTTAAGGGTGAAATAATCAATTGGTAGGCAGTGGGTAATCTGCCAATGGCTTTTTATCCCACCATACTCTTGTAAAGTTTTCATCTGCTCCCTTCAGCATTCCTACTGCTGCATCATATGCCGACCTGTTAGTAGATATTTCCACAGGCGGATAAGTAACCCTTCTCACTAGTTGTGTTCTTGAAATAGCAGGGCTTTCCGAAGCAATAAGTGCATATCCTCTCGGATAACCTGTTCTTCTGCGTTCCGCCCAGGCTTCCCATCCATCGGGATACAGCGCCAGCCATTTCTGCGTGATGATCTGCTCCAGCTTTCTTTCAAAAGTACCCGCATCATCATACAGTACCGGGATGTCACTCATAGCTGGTGTATTCCATTTATCAGCAACAGGTGCCGGTAATGAGGTACTGGTTTGGTAAGTTGTGATCTGACCGGGCGTAGCAGCTACACGTTCTGAAAGAGAAAGACTGATGCCCTGGTTATATAGATCTTTCGGTGTACCACCCATATTCCAGCCCCTCAAAGCTCCTTCTGCCCGTAAAAAAGCAACTTCCGCTGCAGAGAGTACCCTATTGGGGGTGAGCGTTCCCTTCCTGTCCGGCGACAACCATTTTGTGCCTACGAAGGAATTGAGGTTTGCTAATTGTGTGCCTCTTTCTGCTGCAGGCAAACCATTGCGGATACCGGTATACTGACCACCTGTTACGGCCGGCGATAAATAATCGGTTAATCTTGGATCGTTGTATCCTTTTAATGCGCTGATCAGCGAAGTGCTGGCGCGGAAATCTATCAGGTAAGTAATGCGGGAAAGGATGTTCACGCTATTAGTGGTGGTGAGCACATTGGCATTATCTGCATTGGCGGTGATCACCCCTTCGGTGATTGCTTTCTCTGCTTCTGTTTTTGCTTTGGCCGCGTCTGCGTATGCAATGCGTAATGCAAAACGGAGGCGCAGGGAGTTGGCGAGTTTCAGCCATTTGTCCGCACTGCCGGCATACACCTGATCGTGTGCGCCGAAACCATTGCCGCCAGGGTTTTGCTTTAATACAGCCGTTGCTTCATCCAGTGTTTTGAAGAAATCAGCATAGATATCTTCCTGTGCATCGTAGGGCACGCTGCTGGTCTGATCACCGAAATGAGAATAGATAACAGGGCCGAAGTAATCCGTCATCCTGCTATAGATCACTACTTTCCATATTTTAGCGATAGCATTGGCTACCGTCATGTTGTTTTCCTTTGTCACTTTTTCTGTGAGGAATAACTGCGGTGCGGCATTCACATAAAAATCCTTCCAGAAAAGATCTACCCAGGAACCGTTCGGGATGAACTGTTCTGTACTGAAGGCCGCAGGTACGGAAGCAAAGTATTGTGCGTAAATATCTGCATGTAATGTTTGCCCTACTTCCACATACACAGCACATAATCCATGATACTGTGAAAATGCAAATGACTGGCCGATCAATGCAGCGGTTATCTCATTTTCCGGCAACAGGTTTTCCGGTGTGTTCATGGCATCGAACCTTTTCGTGCAACTTTGCAGGAATAAAGTAAGTGTGGCCACGAAAAGCAAAAAATACTTTTTCATCTTTATCTATTTAAAGTTGATCTTAATATTGGCCCCAAATGAACGGGAAGGCGGCAAGGCAAACGACTGGAAACCTTCAGAAATAGTTCCGGTACCTTGTGTGTAATCAGGATCAAGCCCTTTTGCATCCCTGTGGATGAAGAAAAGGTTCCTGCCTACCAGGGATACCTGTATGGCTGCCAGTGGCCCCCTGTTGAAAAGAGAAGATGGTAACTGGTATCCCAGCGTGAATTCCCGCAGCCTGGTATTGGTAGCTTTACGCATGAACATTTCTCCGACAGGTGCTGTTCTTCCTCCCAGGAATTGCCAGAGTTGCTGTGCATTCACTGCTTTATCATTTTCTGATCCATCCGGTTTAGCAGAAGCATATTCGGTGAGGATGTTCTTTCCAAATAACAAACCACCATCCCTGCCTTGCAGCGTGGCTTCTGTTAAGCCTTCCCCATAAAGGATGGCATCTGTGAAAGAAGCAATATCTCCTCCCTGCTTGTGGCTGATCACAATGCCTGCACTCCAGTTCTTATAAGCGAAGGAAGTGGAAATGCCGCCTGTCCAGTCAGGGTTTACATTTCCCAGTAATACTGTTTTTCCCGGTGTGGTCTGCGGAAGACCATTTGTGCCTACAAGCACACGGCCTTTGCTGTCCCGCACAAAACCTTTACCATAGATCTGTCCGAAAGGGCGGCCTTCTTCCAGCACAAAATTTCGCATGTAGGTGTCACCACCCACTATCAGGGAAGGGATGGCATCGGAGAGTTCCAGTACCACGTTATCGTTCTTAGCGAAATTGAAGTTGAGGTCCCAGGAGAAATTGCCGGACCTTATGGGTGTAGTGTTCAGGATCACTTCAATTCCTTTATTCCTTACATCACCCCCATTGGTGTATAAACTCAGGGCGCCACTTCCAACAGGTAATGCCTGCAGGAATATCTGGTTACTGGTATTAGTCTGATAGGCTGTAACATCCAGGCTTATACGATCATGCAAGAGACGTAGTTCAAGACCAACTTCTGTAGAACGGGTTATTTCCGGTTTCAGGTTTTTATTGGGTAAAGTGGAGCTGAGTGATAAATAACCCAGGTTGCCTCCAGGGGCGCTGGCTGCGAAACGTTGTAACAGTCCGGGTGAAGCACCGTTACCCACTTGTGCTAGGGAACCTCTCAGTTTCAGGTAAGTGATGGTTTGCGGCAGCTTCACCAGTTCTGACAGCACTGCACTAATACCCGCCGAAGGATAAAAATACGAACGGTTGTTTGCTGCCAGGGTAGAACTCCAATCATTCCTGCCCGTTAATTCCAGGAAGATGGCATCTTTCCACCCTACTTGTGCATTTGCATACAGGGACTGTGTTTCCATTTCCACCACTGGCGTGTAACCGGCAACGGGGGCTAATGAGATATTTGATAATGCAAAGAAATTAGGTACGCTCATACCTGTTCCGGTATTGGCGGTCAGCAGATCTCCAGTGGTATTCCTTATTTCACCACCGGCGTTAGCGCCCAGCGACCAATCTTTGTTCAATTGTTTTTTATAGCTCAGCAGGAAGTCGCCATTCAGCAATAATGCAGAACCTTTCCCTACGGCATATCTTCCGGAGGGATCGCGGTAAGTGCCGTAATAGGATTTTTCTTCGGATGAATTATTCTCTCCGTCGAAAGATCCACGTACCATTACACGGAATTCTTCTGTAAACTGGTAAGAAAGGGATACCAGTCCCATCAGGCGGTCTACTTTATTATAGCGCAGATTACGCAACAATGCCCAGTAAGGATTAGCACCTGTAACTGTACCCGGGCTCCAGTAATTCTGCTTCATCACGCCCAGCACGGGATCCTTATATTCAAAATGGGTGAGCTCCTGGTCCCTGATACTGGAAGGCATGGTAGCGATCTGGCGGAGCGGGTTAAAAGAAGACTCTCCTTCATCCAGCTGGTTGCTGATCTTTTGCTTCATGTAATCCAGCTTGGTATCCAGCGTTAGTTTTTTTGTGAGTTGGTTAGTGACACGTATTGCTGCATTGTGGCGGGAAAGCTCGTTACCGGGCAATACACCGTCTCCACTGGTATGGGTATAAGTGAAGAGGGTTTTGGATTTCTCCGTGCCGGTGCTTACAGAAAGATTGGTAGCGAAGTTGCTGCCGTTATTGAATACATTCTCACGGGCTTTTCTGTCTGGCAGGTAACTGTATTGTTTTCCTGCATCAGCAGGATCGAGTGACCAGGTATCTACCATGCGGCCATCCATTTTCGGACCCCAGGAAGATTCAGAAGTTTTCAGGAAAGTACCAGAGACGCCTTGCCCGTATTCATATTGAAAAGGGGTGGAATGAATAGGTGTTTCCACCATGTAAGTGGAGTTCAGGCTTACATTCACACCTTGTCTTCCTTTTTTTGTTTCAATCACGATCACACCGTTCTGCCCTGCGCTGCCATATAGTGCAGCAGCGTTTGCACCTTTCAGCACGTTCAGGGAAGCGATGTTATCTGTATTGATATCAGCAGGGCTGGCACGGGTAACTACACCATCTATCACATATAAAGGCTGGCTGTTACCACTGATAGATCTGTTACCACGCAGGATCACCCTTGCCTGTGAACCTACTCCGCTGGAACCGGAACTGATATTCAAACCGGCTACTTTACCCTGCAGGGCATTCACCATATTGAGCTCTCTGGCTTCCGTGAGTTCTTTGGCACTTACGCCCTGTGTACTGTAAGTGAGTGTTTTCTTTTTACGTTCCAGGCCCAGTGCAGTTACCACTACTGTTTCCAGTGCAGTAACAGAAGGCGCCAGTTGAACGGTTAGTTCCGCCTGGCCATTTACCGGTACTTCTTTTTTCTCGTACCCCGTAAAAGTGAAAACCAGGATGGCATCTGCCCCTGCGCTGATACTAAAACGGCCATTCTCATCCGTAATAGCATGGCGCTCTCCTCCTTTCAGGAGAATGGTTACACCCGGCATGGGTTTACCATCTTCCCCATTTACCACTCCTTTAACGGCCCGGTCCTGTGCATGAGCAAATATGGAGATCAGGAGCAATATGCTTCCTGCGAAAAGCCATGATGCGGCTTTGCGTAACATTCGGGAATAGCTGCGAGCTACAGGCAAATAACACCCTGTGCTCAACAGATAGTTTACAGCCATAATACATTCAATTTTGGTTAATTAGTTAATGTGATCCTGGTTGACAGTACGCTCCCATGGGGGACGTTAACGTACCCGTAAAATGAATAAATGAATCCTTATCCTATTGACTAGCTAATGATATGGTATTATTTGCGCAATAATTGGTTCATGGCTTTCAGCAGTACTTTTTCCACCTCTGCTGTAACAGCTGAGGCCTGGCCGGTTTCATATCCTCCTTCATTATAGGCTTCTGCCGTTCCTATATATCCCGGCGCATAATCTCCGTAGGCAGCCACGGTCACAAAGAGGTCAGGACGCATTGCTTTGGCTGCCAGCTGGTATTCAATAAAACATTCTCCCGGCAAATGCACCATACGTGCATTGCCTATCTTTAAACAACTGATATCTACTTTCTTTCCTTGTTTTGTTCTTTCCATGAAAACCTGCTTGGATGCATTGTTTGCAATGAACACGCTGGTTTCCTTGTGTAACAGTTCTCCCAGGTTATCCAGGCTGGGCTTGATGGGCAATGCCACAGGGAGCGATTCCCATTTCACATCTGCCGCGGTGATCTTTTCTTTTTTTGTCTGCTGCCAGGCTCTTAACATACCGTCAGCTAAACGCTCTGCTAATAATAAACGGTTCTCTTTTGCTCCATCGTTGTATTTGCCAACAGTGATATTACCGCCGGCCCCATTGAAATGCAGGTGTAATGCATCGGGTACAGACAATTGCCTGAAGAACCTTGCTACACCCGGAATATCAGGATTGGCTACCCCTGTACGGTAATAACTTTGTGGATGTGTGGCGTAATAACTCAATACGGCCAGGGGTTTATTATTATTCCAGAAACTGATGAGTGATACAATAGGATCTATCAGCCCCTCTGGTCTTGCTCTTATGCTTGAATCCCTGGTAGCAGAAGTACGGGAAGCGATCACCTTTTTATCGTCTCCAAGTATGCGCCTGTTGGAAGCTACTTTATATACTTCTGCTTTGCCAAGCCCAATATGTGTAACAGGTTGTGCATTCTTCAAAGCACCAATCATGGCCACCTTCAGCCTGCTGATCACTTCGCGTGCAAATGTTCCCTCAAAACCCTGAGGGTTCATGCCTTCTTTCTTCAACCATTGTTCCGCACCGAAATCACAAACGGGCGCATCGTGCTGATGCAGTGCATGCAGTGCTACCCTGTCCGGCGTAGTGCCTGCTGCTTCGGCCATTGCTTTCCGGAATTCATCATATCCTTCGTTGGCAATGCCTATCCAGTCTATAGCACAGAGTACAATAGGTTTGCCGGCGCCGGTGAGGATAATGCCTTTGGCGCGCAGGCTTTGGTCCCAGCTGTTGGTCATCTTATCATATACCAGTGCAGTACCCACCGGTGGGGTGGCATCTACATCAAAACTGCATACTTTTAAAGTGTCCGCCGCTTTTACTGTAGTATGAAAACATAAGATGATCAAACCAATGCTGAGGATGTGTTTCATATATTCTTCAGTTGTTCCCGCTGCTCATATACTTTCATAACAGCGTTAATAATATCGTCCATATCTGCAGTGGTGCCGAGCAGGTTACCGGAACCATGCATGGCTACCATTTCTGCGCATACGGTATCGCAACCTGGTAGTGCAGCCATCTGTTCCCTGTATTGTTTTAAACGTGCGGCGGGGAACATCTTTTTGTATTCATTTAAAGAAAGGATATGATCTATCCATGCCTCCCTGTGCAGGCCGTTAGGAATATACGGGCTGAACGGAACACCTTCCGCCGCTATGGCTTTCAGGAATTGCTGACGGGTAGCGCCTCCAAAATGTTCGGACTTATAAGACATGGCGTAATTATAATAGCCACCGCTTTCTGTGCCAGTATATCTTTTTTGTGGTACCAGGCCTTTGAATCCTTTCAGCTTTTCATTCAGGTAAGCCACGTTCTTGTTCCGTATTTCAAAACGCTCTACCGCTGTAGGCAACTGGCCAATGAGGATAGCGCCTTCAAATTCATTCATCCTGTTCTTAGGACCGATAGTTGTATGTTTTCCTTTCCGTGTAGTGCCATGATTGTGTACGGTAAAACACTCGTCCATCAGTTGTTCATCATTGCCTAAAATGGCACCGCCTTCTCCGCAGGCGATAGCTTTACTGGCCTGGAAACTGATGCAGCCCAGGTCTCCGATTGTACCTAATGTTTTGCCACGGAATTTAGCGAGTGCAGCCTGGCAGGCATCTTCGATCACTTTCAGTTTATGCTTTTGTGCCATGGCCATGAACCTGTCCATATCAGCAGCGAGGCCCATCATATGTACGGGCATGATCGCTTTTGTAGCAGAGGTGATCTTACGTTGTACATCGTCAGGATCCATTTGATAGGAAGCGGGATCGAGATCAGCCAGTACAGGTAATGCCCTGCTGGTGAGGATAGCAGATACGGTACCAAAATCCGTATAGGGTGAAGTGATCACTTCATCGCCGGGACCAATACCTAAGGCCTCTACGCAAATGGCCAATGCCTGTGTGCCGGAGCCTGTGCCGATGCAGAATTTAGCACCGGTGATGCTGGCAAATTGTTTTTCAAAGGTCACTACCGTTCCATCCACCGGAGCATTGATCCTGCTCCATTTTCCGCTTTTGGTGGTTTTCACAATTTCTTCAATCATCCTGTCATCCACATGTGGCCACTTTGGCCACTTCTTTGTTTTAGACCTTACGGGCTCGCCACCTAATACGGCGAGTTTATCACTGACCTTAGGGCCAGCAAAGACCTGTAAAGAAGCGGGTATCATTCCTGCAAGAGAAACTGCGGTGAATGTACCAATGAATTTACGGCGACCGATCTCTTTGTTAGGCATGGTGACAATTATTTGTTTACTGAGGCTTGTAATTATAATGTCTGAATATCTCCTGCATGCTCACGGGTTTTCCTCCATTCAATTTGCTTTTCTGCGCGGCTTCAATGAAAGCGCAGATCTCCAGTGTTTCTGCTGCGGGCACAGGCGGGTTGCCTGTTTCAAAGAACAGGATGATCTCGTTCAGCAGGCTTTCATAGGAATAAGCACCATAGGTGGCATTGCCATTCTCGCCAAAGATGGTGCCACCATATAGTGCTTTACCGGCACGGGTTCCCCTGAAGGTACCTATCCGTCCGTCTTCCCAGACGCCTACCACAACGTCCATATTATCCTGGTAAAAACGTGTGACCGTTTTGCAACCGGTACCCATAGCTGTGAATAACATTTCCACACCGTGAATACCGTACCAGTAAAAGTCGATATGTGTTTTTTCGAGTTTAGCAGGGCTGTATGCATCCGCTCCAATGATCTTTCCGATCTTCTTTCCACTTTTCACCTCTTCCATCCCTACTGTGAAACGCAGGGAAGAAGAAGAGAATATGGGTACATTCTTATCCTTCGCTGCTTTGAAGATGGCAATGGCATCTTTCATGCTATTGGCAATCGGTTTGTCTATAAACAGCTTCTTGCCTGCCTTGATCACTTCCATGGCCTGCTCATAATGCAACCGGCCATCGTTGGTTTCCAGCATCACCACATCCACCATACCCAGTAACTCAGCAATAGAACCCGTGATCTGCACACCTTTTGCTTTTACCTGGTTGATGTAATCAGGGATCCTGCTGGTGCTGGTTTCAATGTCTTTACTACCATAAGGATAAGCAGCCACTACTTTATAACCCTTGAGCTTGTCCCCAACTTCAGGATTGTTCAGCAAATTGGTGAAAGCGATACTGTGAGAAGTATCCAGGCCGATGATGCCAATGCGTTTACCTGCTTCTCCGTTTGCGGAACCGGCAAATGCCTGGAAAGGCAACTGGGAAAGTATGCCTGCACCAATGCCTGCATATAATGTTTGTTTGATGAACTGTCTACGCGGTTGATTCTTTTGCATCGCTTAAAGCTGTTTAGTGATAGGCTCCGTTTACGTACCCGTAAAATACACAAAAAATAATAAGATACTTATAAAATATTCCTGCCGGACTTAATAATTGTAAAACTTGTAATTCTCCCGGGTGATGATATCAATAGGCATGAAAGTGACCTTTTCTACCGGCGCGGAAGCAGCCAGATGCTGATAGAGGGTCATCACTCCTTTATAAGCCTGTTCCAGTGGTTTCTGACAGATCAGGAAATCGATCACCCCTTTTTCAATGTATTCAATGTTCTCGTTCACAAAGTCGTATCCTACGAGGATCACCTTCCTGTCCAGGTCCTTCACAAATGCGGCCACATTGGATACCCGGGAATTGGTGACGAAAACTACTTTGATCCCCTGGTTCTCCTTGAATACAGTGGACAGTCCTTTTTCTATGGATTTAGGATCTGTTTTATTGATATTGATCTTCAGGATCTTGTTATCCCAGCGGTGAGTGCGGAAATAATTCCTGAAACCTTCTTCTTTCTTCAACAAATGGTGCTGGCCGTCCAGTTCTTTAGAGATATTCACGATCAGGATGCTATCGTTTTTCCCGATCAGGTAACTGATGAGGTGTGCAGAGAGGTTACCACTGGCATTCAGCTGAGGGCCAATGTAGGCCAGGCTTCCTTCTACCGGCAGATCTGAGTCCATCAATACATAGGGGATGTTCTGTTTCTGGCATTTCTGTACAAAGCTCACAGACTCTTCAATAAAAGAAGGTGCGAGCAGGATACCGTCCGGTTTGCTTTTCAGCACCAGTTGCGACTGTTGCTGGAAAGAGGAGATAGAATCCTGGTCATAAAAGAACTTCTCCAGCACTACGCCATACTGGCTTATTTCGGCGGAAGCCGTGTCTATTCCTTTCAGCGGACCTTCCCAGTAGCTGGTTTCTTTGGACCGTTGGGGAATGAGGGTGGCTATCCTGAACTGTTTGGCCAGGGCCAGGCGCCGTGCATGTATATTAGGCTGATAGTTTAATTCCTTGATAATATCGAGGATCTTTTCCTTCGTTTTCTTGGCGATACCAGTTCTGTTGTGGATCACACGATCTACTGTGGCAATGGACACATTCGCTCTGCGGGCAATTTCCTTGATGCCTGACAGCTGGTTATTCCTATTGTCTTTGTCTTTATTTGATAATTTCATGAGCTTTGGTAGTTAAGGATGAACATCCGGCGTCAAATTTAACATAATTACGTGTACGCTCCCTCATTCTCAAATAAAGCAAATTTATAACTTCAGGAACCTGCTGACGTTGCCGGAACAGAACAGGGCCTTATCAGCCTCGGTAGCCTCCTCTTTCCGCAAAGACTCGATCCTCAGCAGGCCGGTGTAATAATCCAGTATGGGGAAGTGGGTGCCAAAGGCAAACCGCTCTTTCCCGAAACGTTTAAAAACAGAGGCAAAGTTCACGATATGGCGGCCGGAAGTATCGAACAGCACATTGGAACTTTTCACCAGGGCTTCTTCTTCCGGGCTAAGAGCTATGCCTGTGGCCAGGTTCATCAGCATGTACCTGGCGTCCGGCACTGCTTTGAGCAATGGCAGGTAATCTTTTAAGGCCCACTCTTTGGGCAGGTCCATCCAGGAACGCTGGCGCACATCCACCATACGCATGGTGAGTACAATGGCCACATCTTTATCCCTGGCCATTTTGGTTAGTTCGATCAGGTTGGGATCGTCTATTTCGTAATCGTGGTACCCGGGAAACACGCGGATGGCCTTCATCCCGAACTTTTCCACACATGTTTTAAAATCATCCTTCCAGCCGGCATAAATGGGATTGATGATGCCGAAAGGCATGAAACGGTCCTTATATGCTTTCTTTGAACGGATCTCCTCCATCAGCTCTTCGTTGGCGGACTGGGTATTCTTATAGAATATGCCATGGATATTGGTAACGAGGGAAAGATCAACTCCGTATTCATTCATCCTGCCAAGCAGGCCCTCGCAATTATTACTATGCAGGCGTTTGAAAGGCCAGTGGCCCACAAACGAATTAATATCAATTAACATGATAGCCTCCTTTTTTCAGGATGTTATTGTAATTATCGAAGAAGATCTTCTTTTTCTGTTCCTCTGTTAAACGGGCGTCCATGATCTTACCCACAGACTGGTAATACATGTTATCCGAGCCAAAGAACACCCTGTCTATACCCAATGTGGCCACGGCAAACTCCACCATATTATTTTCATTATTGCTGCCGGAAACATCCACATATACATTAGGACTATTGCGCAGGCACTTGCAGGCATATTCCCAATCAGGGCCGCCGCCGGTATGTGCATACTGGAACATGGCCTCGGGGTACCTTGCGGCTATCTCCACAAAATTCTCCGGGAGGGAAACCTGTGGTTTGATCTTCTGATCATACTTCATACGGTAACCGGCAATACCCAGCGTAGCCTCCGCATGCATCAGCATGATCATTTTCAGGTCTATCAGTTTTTCCACGATGGGATAAAACAAAGGATCGTTGATCTTTACCTGGTAATATACCTTCACCCCTATCATACCTTCTCCTACACAACGTTTTATTTCTTCCAGGGATTCCTTTCCATACTGCGGGTTAAGGGTGAGCATGCCAGCCAGTTTATTTGGATACTTTTTCATGGCTGCCAGGATCACATCGTTGCATGCGCGGAATTCATCCGGCGTGCCCAAACCCCTGGTCACTGGTTTTGAGAGGAACATTTTATCTATTGCCAACCTGTCCGCAAAATCCACATTTACTTCCGGCAGGTCTGCAGAAAGGCCCAGGTGTACATGCGCATCTAATTTCCGGTACCCTAACATTTTCCTGATCCGGCCTTCCGGAGAAGACGGTGGCACAGCAGCAGTTGCATCTGCTGCGGCCAGCATACTGCCTCCCAGGATGATACCGGAAGCAGATGTCGCCATGTTCCTGACGAAGTTCCGCCTGTTCATTGAATTTGACATGTTTACTATTTTTAAGAACTGAACATCTCTTCGTAATGGCGGGGCACATCATAAATGCCGCCGCTGGTGGTGTAAAAATCCTGGCTGAGCTCAAACACCCCATTCTTCCTTTGCATCCAGGACGCGCCTGCCAGCTTTTGATACCCGGTCATCTTTTCCCAGTTCACATAATTCAGGTCCCCATTGGTTTCAATGAGGCCCATTCCGATACCGGGAAAGGGAGCTATCCTTGCTGCCAGGTTCTTATGCCATTCCACCAGTACCGGGTTCACCGTAAGGTCTGCACAGAGGCAAGGAATGTTATGCTCCTGTGCAAAGGCGGCAATCTTCAGGGACTGGCTCAATGTTTTGGCAATACCTTTCAGCACCAGTGCACTATAACCCTGTTCTATCCTTTTCTTTGCATCTGCCACTACATGCACACTTTCATCTGCAGCAATGCGGATACCCAGGTCGCCCACCTCCTCGTTATTGGATTCCACAAAAGGTTCTTCATATACCAGTACCTGGTCCAGTGCGCCGATCTTCTTTGCATGGTCCAGGTATTTTAGCAGCAGGGATTTCTTTTCATACCGGCCATTTGCATCCATTGTGTAAATGAGTTTGCCATTACCGGTATGAGGTGTTCTGTAATCTTTCAGCGTTTGATGGATCTGCGTGAGCCTTTCCATATCACGCGCCAACATTACCTCCTGCGATCCCGGAAACCCGGTTTTAATCTTTATAACAAAGTAGCCCTCTTTCATAGCATTCACCAGGTCAGACATTGGCATGTCGTACGGCACCTGGTACATAATGGCGATCTGTTTATTATGATGCTTCAGCGCTGCCCGGTAAGGAGCCGGCACCATGGCATCAAAGGAAGTGATCCCATTTTCTTTGGCGTACAACAACCAGGCAGCATTATCTATGCTCACCAGGGCATTGTATATAAAATTCTGATTCAGGTCTTTTTTTCCTGTAACCCTCCCGGCCGTTTCCTGCAAAGCAGGCATGATCTTTTCCATCAACTCAACCGGGTGCTGAAAAGGAGTTTCCTTCACGAGCTTCAGGGCTTCATTCACCAGCACGAACATGAGGGCATTACCGCCTGTTTCTGTATTATCCACAAAGAGGTCTGCATCTGCATACAGGATACTTTGTGTAGCCAGGCCAATCGCACTTTCGCCGGAAGCAGTTTTCAACTTTGATACTGCCTGCCAGAGTTCCGAAAGATAAGCTCCCTTGAAACCAAATGGCCCGTTCAGCTTTTCCCGTTCAAATTCTGCACCTGTATTTACAACCCTGATCGTTTTCATGAATAGTTCTCTATGTTTATCTATCGGCAGATTAAACATCATGGCCAGTAAGCCGGTATTCTTTACAAATCCTCTTCTGTCCATTAAAGCAAACTCCCGCTCTTCTGGTCGATGAACAGTATCGCGTTCCCGTGTTCCCTCAGTGCAGTAGCCGGTACTGCTTCCCTTAATTCACCATGCAGCGTGTTGTATACGGCGTTGGCCTTTGTGGGCCCGGGAACAATACAATAAACAAACTTTGCGGCCATTAATGCCGGAATGGTTAACGTAACAGCATGCGTGGGTACATCCGCAAAGGTGGCAAAACATTTATCATTCACCTGTTGTATGCGGCATGCTTCGTCCAGTTCTACTATTTTCACGCTGTACGGATCATTAAAATCTGCTACCGGCGGATCGTTGAATGCGATGTGCGCATTTTCGCCAATACCCATACATACGATGTCTGTTGGATATTGTGCCAGCAAGTCGCTGTACCGCGTAATGTCCTGCTCATTCCCATTCAGGTAATGGACAGAGCGGAAGGGTACTTTTCCGAAGATGGCATTGTAAAGAAAGCTACCGAAGCGCTCCGGTGCATTTTCTTTCAACCCGATGTATTCATCCATGTGGAAGGCATTGATCCGCTCCCATTCCAATGGTGCTTCGCGGAATGCCTGCAGGAATTCGTTCTGTGATGGTGCTGCCGCAAAGATGATATTCACCTGCGGCTGAACAGCCAATAGTTCCCGCACCTTTTCCACTACGCAACGGGCTGCATCGCTGCCTGATGCTGCACGATCTTCATACAGCCGTACTTCCAGTTTGTCTTTCTTAAATTTCCGTATCATAATTTCTCATATAAAAACTCACCCATTACCATCACGGCCTGTACATTGAAAGCACCATCGCAAATGGTAATGTCTGCATCCATACCTTCCGTTAATCTCCCCTTCCTGTTCTCCACACCTACTATCCTCGCCGGAGTGGAGGTGAGCATTTGTACCGCTTCATGTACAGGCACTTCTGCCAGGTTCACCATATTGCGTACCAGTTCGTTGGCGGTGGCCACACTTCCTGCGAATGCCGTTCTGTCCGGCAATTTGGCAACACCATCTTCAACAATCACTTTCATGCCGGACTGTTTGTTACCCAGGATACTCTCGCCTTCCGGCATAGCTGCACCACGCATGGCGTCTGTGATGAGCGCAATGCGGCCGGGGCCTTTTATCTTATAGATCAGCTTTAACAAAGCAGCCGGCAGATGTTTGCCATCTGCAATTATTTCCACATCCATTTCATCCAGCAGGAAAGCCGTTTCTATGACGCCTGCATAACGGAATGCATTTCTGCGGGTAACACCGGACATACCGGAATATAAATGTGTGGCCAGGGTATAACCATTTTTAAACCCTTCCAGCGCTTCTTCATAAATAGCATCCGTATGTGCAAGAGAAGGCAGTATGCCCTGTTTCACCAGGTAACGTGCAAATTCGTTGGCACCGGGTAATTCAGGTGCTGCACTCCATCTTTTGATAGCACCGGCAGCAGTCTTCGTTATTTCTTCGTATTCCGCGGGGTCAGGATTACGGATGTACTCAGGGTTCTGCGCGCCACGCTGTTCCATGGAAAAATAAGGGCCTTCCAGGTGCATGCCCAGGAACTGTGCACCTGTTTTGTTTTTAGCTGCAGCACGCTGGTAACATTGAACGGTTTGCAGTATGCCAGCCTTATCACTTGTAAGAGTGGTAGGCAGCATGGCAGTGGTGCCGTATTGCAGGTGTGTTTGGGCTATCTTTAAAAAGCCTTCTTCTTCCCCGTCCATAAAATCATGTCCGCCGCCGCCATGTACATGAATGTCAATAAAACCGGGCATCACATAATTCCCATGTGCATCCCATTCCTCTGCTCCTGCGGCTTCGATATTTCCTTCCTCAATACCCACTATCTTATTTCCCCTGATCAGTATGCTCCCATTCGGGATCACTTTCGCAGGTGTAACAATGCGGGCGTTATAAATCTTTCTTAACTTCATTCCACTTTATCTCTTTATTGAATAGCTACTTTTCCTTCACTGCTGCGTTTGGTGGCAGACCAATGCCTCACCCGGTGACCATAAATAGCATAGAACACCAGGTAAAGATAACAGGGTATCAATACCCAGTAAGCCTGCCTTAATCCATGCGTATCTGCAAACAGCCCGTAGATCTGCGGCAGGATGGCGTTACCACTCAAGCCCATGATCAATACAGATGCACCTACTTTTGTAAACTTGCCTAAACCATCCAATGCCAGTGGCCAGATGCCTGCCCAGATCAATGAGTTGGCCAGCCCCAGCAACACTACGAACCAGATGGAAATATCTGCGTCATGGCCTCTGAAATTCACCCGCCCGTTTGCGAAAATAATGAGCAATGAAAACAGCAAGCCCAGTAATGTGCAAACGCGTAATGCATTTACCTGGCTGATCACGCGGGGAATAAGGATAATACCTATGAAATATCCGCAAATGGTGCAGAACAACGTGTACGAAGGAAATACTTTGGCTTCCAGCAAAGAAATATTCATAGAACCTGCATAGCCGATGATGGTATCAATCGCAATTACCTGCGTACCTACATGCAGGAAAATAGCGATAGCGCCCAGCACCAGGTGCGGGAACTGCATGATCTTTGATTTACCTTCATTTGCACGTTGCTGTTCGGGTGATTCTTCATCTGTATCAATATCCGGTAATGGAGAAAAACGGATCATGAGGCCCAACAGGAAAAGGAAAACGCCTACGCAAATGTATGGTACTATCACCCGGCTGATCAGTTCATCCAATGCTGCTGCTTTCTGGATATCATCCATATTGGGCAATTGTTTGAACAGATCTGTATCCGTAGCTCTCAGTACTACCGCTGCGAAGATCAATGGCGCCACTATACCGGCAGCTTTGTTACAGATACCCATGATACTGATCCGCTGTGCCGCTCTTTCCTTAGGGCCTAATATGGTGATATAAGGATTGGCCGCTGTTTGCAGGATAGCCAGCCCCGTTCCAAGGATGAACAATGCGATCAGGAAAATGGCATAGGTGCGTGTAGCCGCGGCCGGTACAAAAAGGAATGCCCCGAATGCCATGATCCAGAAACCCACCATCATCCCTTTCTTAAAGCCCGTGGCCTTCAGCAGATAGGAAGCGGGCACCGACATAATAAAATAGGAAATGTAAAAAGCAAAAGTAACCAGGTAAGCCTGAGAATGGCTCAACTCGCAAGCAATCTTGAAATACGGGATGAGGATGGCATTCACCCATGATACAAATCCAAACATGAAAAACATCACACCAATGATGGCGATGGAAATAACCACTTGCTTACGGCTGAGTGATTCCACAGAAATTTTAGCGCTTTTACTCATTCTTCATACATTTTTTTATCAGGGCGTAATAGTCAGATCGAGCTGCTTCACTACCGTTTTGGTCTCTTCCTTATTGTGATTATAAGCTATGAAATAAACTTTATAATTTCCAGGAGTTTTATAAGTATATATATATTCTTCCACCGCATCTGTATTGATCCCTTTTACGGAAATAGCCCTGTCCGGCCCCAGGCTTACCGTATCTCCCTGCAGCGGCCTGGAGATCACCCATGTTTCCGTGAGCGGATCGTTAAAGGGGCTTGCCGGATCGTAGGGAACAAATACAGGAACCCTTGCCGCCGGCTGGTATGTAGGACTGCCAGGGATATAGATGGGGTTGAGAGGATTATAAATAGAATAATTCGGATTGAAGATAGAATCATTCGGGTCTTTATATTTATTCCCCAGCAAGGTTAACCTGGAAGCAATAATGGTATTCTGTGCAGGTGCATCCACCGGATACTGGTTGATGGTCCTGAAACCAATATTCTCCTGGTTTGCGATCAGCAGTTCCTGTGTTCCGATGAAGGGGGCTTTGCTCCTTACCATCATGTTCTGGATCCACCATATCCGCGCGAGGCCATTTACGGCCTGGGGTTTGGTAATGTATTTGAAGCCGAGATAAACAGGTTTCTCTGCATCTATCCAGGTACTGATATCCAGTTTACTGGAGGCTACGTTTGTAGTGGTAGTAGCCAAAGTGAAGCTGCTGGTTATCTCCGTCCAGGTAGCTGCTTTTACGCTGGCGAAATCATCTTTGCCATTGTAGTTGTCTGACAGCCAAATGGAAACCTGGCCGGTTTGCGTGCCGGTACCTGCCAACTGTGTACTGAAATCCAGTGTTGCCCCTTTCCCGGTTATCACTACCTTACGGCCATCTTTGTATTGATAGTCGTTAAAGCCTTCTCCTGAATATAAAGAAATATTATCCTGCACGCCGGTAATAGTGAACACCACGGGCTCATTTACTTTAAAGGTTGTTTTTGTGACCTTTACGTCAAACGCCGGATCTTCCAGTTCACCCAGTTTATCGGAGCATGCGCCCAAAGCGAGACCCATGTATATTAACCACAAGAATTTATGTTGCATGTCTTTATTTTTAAAAGTGATCACCAGCCGGTGTTTTGTACCATTTTATTATTCGTTACCATTTCAGCACTGGGAATTGGCAGGAATAAATGTTTTGGTATTTCTATGTTGGAATAATAAGAGATGAAAACATTCCCGGGAATGTCTACCGTCATTGTAGAAGCCATATCACGGTGAGTTTGTTCATATATTTCCCAACGGACCAGGTCTGCACGACGGATGTTCTCAAAGTTGAGTTCACGCAGGCGTTCATCCTGGAGGAATTTCCGGAAAGTTTCTTTGGAAGCAGTGAACGCCGGTTTTACATCAGCGTCTGCCGGAACGTAAATAGCGGCAGTTGCCTGTGCACCTGTTCCGCCGCCGCCACTCAAAGTAACGGTGGGTGCAGTAGTATATTTACCAGCCTGGAAAAATTCAACGCCTGTAGCATCCCTGTCCAGATCTATTTTAGTAACAACACCTCCTGCAACAGTAGCTTTTGCAGTAGCAGTGCTTCCGTTACCGGCTGCTATTGTTACTGTTGGCGCCGTAGTGTATCCGGCGCCGCCATTTGTAACCGTGATGCTCTTTACACCGGTGGACCAGCCTCTTCTCCTTACCTGGTTAACCAGGTCCTGCGCTTCAGCAGTAGGGCCATTCAATTCATTGAGGGCTTCCGCATACATCAGCAGTACATCCGTATACCGCAACAGTTGCACATTGATAGGTGAGCGTGTAGCGCTCTTGGGGATCAATGTTTCATACTCCCTTCTGAACTTGCCCGGTGTTCTTGAATATTTGGTGCTTTCCAACGGAATTTCCGCAATCAGTGTTTTCACACCATTGGCTGCAGGTAATGCAGCATAATTGAAAAATGGTATGCACCAGGGCTTCCTCAGATCGCCGGTTTCATAGCTGTTGTACAGTTTGGCAGTATAGGTCATGTATCCATCCGACCTGCCGGTATTGGTATTTGGAGTGGCAATGCCGTTGATCCATCCGTTCCTCCCGGTTTCAGCATAAGCTTCCGTTCCATTCCCAATAAATTCAACTTCCCAGATACTTTCTTTGATGTCGTATTTTTCAGAGGCAAGTGTGATGAAGATGTTAGAGTAGCTTGGGTTCAGGCGATGCGCTGCCAATCCATCCTCCATGATCTTCTTCCCCCAGTTGATCACTTCCTGGTAGCGGGAAGCGTCTTTCAGGGGAAAACCTGCCATATACAGGTTCACCCGCATGAGGATACCACGAACGGCAGATTTACTGACACGGCCGCCAAAACCATAACTGGTAATATCTCCAACAAGCGCTTCCGCCTCCGTCATATCCTTCACGATCTGATCATATACCTCTTTAACGGTATTCTTCGGAATGTGTACCGCTATGGCAGATTTACTGGATGCCAGTTTCAGCGGAACGCCGCCAAAGTTCTGCACCAGCAGAAAATGAAAATAAGCCCTCAGGAAAAGCGCTTCTCCCTTCACCGTATTCCTCTTTGCCTCCGGAATGGCAGGATTGTTATTCACTCCTTCCAGTAAGGCATTGGCCCTGTTGATACCATTGTAACATTCCCTCCAGAAGGCGGTCACATACTGATCGCCAGGAGTATGATTCAGGCGGAAAGCGCCCGTAGCAATGGAAGAGCGGTTCATAAAACCTTCATCTCCGGACCAGCCTAAAAGGTAAAGCGCATTATTGCCATAGATGGCATCTGCACCCAGGCTCGAATACACAGCGGCCAGTGCATAATCCAGTTCCTGTTCTGTTTTGTAATACCCTGCCGGAAACAATGCATCTTTTGGTTTTGTATCCAGGAATTTATTACAGGAAGCTGCTGATATTATTATAAAACTCAACAAAATGAAATACTTGATTTTCATATTTGAGATTTTAAGCGAGTTTAGAAATTAGCTTTTAGTCCAAAGGTGATCGTTCTTGCCTGCGGATAGGCAGAGTAATCATAACCGGGTGTTAACACACTGTTCCGGGTAGACACCTCCGGGTCAAGCCCTGAGTACTTCGTCCACGTAAAAAGGTTCTGCATGGCTACATTCAGGGATAAGCCTGACATGTATGCCCTTCTCAGGATACGAGACGGTATCGCATAATCGAGGGACAATGTTTTAAGGCGCAGGTAAGATCCATCTTCCAGGTACTTGGTAGAATGGTAACCGATCACACCTTCGCCACCTGCCCTGAAATGTTCATTGGTCTGGTTCTCAGGCGTCCACCTGTTAGCATAACTCGCATACTGGTTCATATTCCTTCTGCCGTTGGTATTTCCTTCAAATGTGATCCGGTTGGCATTGTAGATATTGTTGCCGTAAGACCACTGGAAGAAAATATTCAGGCTGAACCCTTTGTAGCTCAGGTTGTTCACAAAACCGCCATAATGAATGGGAAGGCCTCTGCCAATGATGGTCTTATCATCCGCATTCACATTTCCATCTCCGTTAATATCTCTGTATTTAATATCCCCGGGCTGTATGGTGTTCCGTGGCCTGCCATTAGCAGGAACCTCCGCTTTCAACAGGTACACACCGGGAGAAGGGATGTCGAAATCACTGTACTGGTAGTTTCCCTCCCAGATATATCCCAGCATCATACCGGCAGACTGGCCTATGGTGGCAGTATACAGGTTGTCAGAATAGTTCACATCTGTTTGTACGGCATTATCCAGTGAGCGCTGGCCTTCAGTAAGCGCCAGTACTTTGTTTTTATTGAAGGTGATATTCGCACTGCTTTCCCATCTGAAATCCTTTGATTCCACTACCCGTACATTCAGCGTAAATTCATATCCCCTGTTCTCCATCTTTCCGATGTTCTTGAAGGCAGTACCAAAACCAACTGTAGGTGGGAGCTGTGCATTCAGCAACAGATCATCCGTTGTTTTTTTGTACATGCCGGCGGTGAACTCAATCCTGTTCTTAAACAAGCCAAGCGTATAATCGATGTCCATGGAAGTGGTGGTTTCCCAGGTGAGGTCTTCGTTACCGAGGTTATTCTGGTAAACAGCCAGCAAAGGCGTTCCATTATTAAAGGAGTATCCTGAGATATTAGTGGTGAGCTGAGAAATATAGCTGAAGTCCCCCACCCTGTCGTTACCTATTTGCCCGTAACTACCTCTGAGCTTTGAAGTACTGATCACCGCATGGTTCTTCAGGAATGCTTCGTTGTGCATATTCCAGGCAGCAGAGGCGCCGGGGAAATATCCCCACCTGTTGTTGGCTGCAAACTTGGAAGAACCGTCTGCCCGGAAGTTGATGGTGAGCAGGTAGCGGGAATCATAATTATAATCTATCCTTCCGCCATAAGAGTTACGGGTATTATAAGAAGTAGATGCAATAGGATTATAAGGTACTCCTTCATTCAGCCCTGCAATTCCAAGGCTTTCATTTGGCAGGAGCTTGGAAGAGAACCCATCGGACCTGTAAACAGTTTTCTGCAAGCTTACCAGCCCCAGTGCAGCGATGGTATGTTTCTTATGGAATGTTTTGTTATAGGTAAGGGTATTTTCGCTGGACCAGCTATTGATGAAATTATGTGCAAGGGAACCATTTATTCCTTCATTGTTGTTGGGATTGGATGGGCTTCCTTTACTTGTTTTAGAATTGTAGAACCTTTCCGCCGTACCGCTCGTTTTCCTGATCCCTCCTCCTGCTTTCAGTACGAGACCGTCCAGGATGTCTATACTCACGCTTCCCAATCCTTCCAATACACCTGTATAATCATACTGATACTGATTCTCCAGGTCTTTTACAGGGTTGATCCTGAAATCACTTGAATTCACGGCATCATCATCTGCATCCGCATCCAGCAGGCTTTCATCAGAATCAGGGAAACCGATGGGGCGGTAAGCCCAGGTGCGGAACATTACATAACTGGAGGTACTGCTGGTTGGGCTGCTGTTGATCACCTGCCCCCATTGCGTAACATCAGAATAACCCGCTGTAAAATTTGCCCTTACACGGTTACTGATGGTATGGTCCAGCGTTATCCTGCCGGTGTATCTTTTAAGGCCCGTATTAATTACAACACCCTGCTGATCAAAGAAAGAGCCAGAGACAGAATACTTCGTTTGTTCATTACCCCCTCTTACGGCCACGTTGTAAATGTTGATCTTACCCTTTGTGAACACATGGTCCTGGAAATCTTCGCCCTTTACATTTTTATAGTCGTCCAGCGTTTTGCCGCCGGCCAGGTAGCGGTTTCCTTCTCCTGAAGTGGGGAATCTTTCCAGCTGATACCGGATGTACTCATAAGGACTCATAAGTTCAATCTTTTTTCTTTCCAGCTGAAAACCGCTGGAAGCACCCAAGGACACAACGGGCCTTCCCATCCGGCCTTTCTTGGTCTGGATAAGTATTACCCCATTAGCAGCTCTTGATCCATAGATGGCGGTAGAGGATGCATCCTTGAGGATGGTCATAGACTCAATATCGTCTGGGTTAATGGTAGAAGGATCGAGATCTTCCACAGGGAAACCGTCAATCACATACAAAGGCGCTACACTGTTTGTGAGCGATCCGGCTCCACGGATAACAATATTCACGCCGCCACCGGGCTGACCATCAGAGCTGGAAACCTGCACCCCGGCCACACGGCCTGCGAGTGCTTCCGCAAAGGAGCCCACAGGAGCTTTGGACATGTCTTTTACATTTACCACGCTCACTGAACCGGTGAGGTCCTTTTTTCTAACGGTGTTATAACCGATCACCACTACTTCTCCCAAAGCTTCTTCTTTGGGGACCATGGTGAGGTTCACAACAGAACGGCCATTCACCTTTAATTCTGTTGTTTCCATACTGATGAAGGAGAAAACGAGCACATCGTTTGGCCCGGCATTAATGGCGTACCGGCCATTGTCATCTGAATAAACTTTGCGGGTAGTACCTTTAACGGCGATGGTTACGCCAGGCATAGGGAGATTAGTTCCTGTTTCCAGTACCCTTCCGGTTACCGTTGCAGGTGGTGTTTGCGCCTGTGCCTTTGATTCAAAAGGCAGGAGCATGATGAATGACAATGCAAAAAGAAGTGCAGCATGAAGGAAATTCGACTTTCGTTCCATAGCAGAATAGTTGTTTTAAGTAAATGTTGGCCTTACTACTACGGGTACGTACACGACAATGAATGTAAAGAAACAGGTTAAATGAGTGGATTTTGCGTATTGAATAACGGCTGGATCAAAAATGAATTCCTTATCTGTTGAACCCTTCCCTGATAATGTTATACTTTGCAGGAGACTTAACAGGGTCCTGGTGGCAGTAGATCAGTACACCATCAGCATATTGTTTGCTGAAAGCAAGTACCTGTTTTACATAATCCGCCGATGACTGTCCTAATCTTGAATGACCTGTTGCATATATATCCACGAATACCGGGAAATCTTTTCTGAATAATTTACGGATGGATGCTACCTCTGCTTCTACTTTAGTAGGATCGGTTAAGTTGCCGCCCCCGGTCTCTGCCCTGTAAGGAAATAAAATACCATCTATCAGCTCACCATAATTAGCGGCAAATGCTGGTGTGATCTGGCGGTAGTAGACACAGGGTACGAAAGCCAGGTTCGGGTTGATGGCCCTTGCACCTTTCAGGCAGGAGTCCGTGTAGGACGTTGTAAAAAGTTTCAGGTTGTGTGCAAAATCATCGATACTCCAGGCTACCAGGTTCGGATATTTGACACTTAAACGGGCAATAGCGGTAGCCCAGGTTTTGTAATCCATCTGATAAGGCTCAGAGGAATGTTTAGCGATTGGTTTTGATTCACTGGGTGGCACAAGGCTTACCCAGACTTTAATATTTTGTTCTTTAGCTAATGGGAGAAAGATCTGAAGATCGTCCCAATCATTTTCATTCATCCAGATCAGCCAGTGATAAGTGGTAGCATGGATCTCTTTCAATTCCGCCAGCAACTGCTGCTGATTTACACGGCCATTTGCCAGCCGCGGCGGAGCAGCATAAGTGCCATAGGTATTTTTCAGGTGCGTGGCTTTAGTTGCACCCTGATCTTGCGCGATCTTCCTGTTTGAGCAGGCTGTGAGCCCAAGCAGCAAGGTAAAAAAAAGCAGTCTCTGTAGCATGTGAAAATATTAATTGCTTACTTACTAACGCCTACTTTCTGCATGACCTGCTGAATAGCAGCAGTCACTTTCTTTTCCACGCTTTTGCTAAAAGGGCCGGGCATGCCATAATAGATCATATTCGACACTGCCTCGTACCCTCCTTCCTCCAATATCTTTTCAGTAGGTATATAACAGACCACCTGGTTGCAATACCCGGCAACAAACAGTTGTTCACCGGCATATCGTTTTTTTGCATTGAGGGAATAATCCACCACTGCTTCACCGCTGAGGGATAACAGGGTCAGCTTATTTCCAAGGCGCATGGCTTGCACGGGATAGCTGTGGTTAGAGATATCCCATCCTTTGTTGCTTGCTTCCATGATCAGTTTTGCCCTTCTCTTTTCATATTTATTACCGTTCAGCACTTCCTGCTCTAATGTTTCTGTTTTCACGGGTTCATAAGGCAGATCTGCCCTTACGAATGCGCTGCGCAATGGTGCGCCGACGTTCGTTGTTTTTCCGTTCAGCACCTTCTGAACAGCATCCGCAAGTTCTTTGCCGTGTTGTTCAGCCAATGCCATGGTACCCCTGGGAGCAGGGTTCTGATCGCCGGCGCATCCAATGAAAAAGAGGGCAGTGGCGCCGGGAAATTTCTTTTCCAGTTCAATCTGCGCAAAACCCGCATAGTCTCCGCTTACAATATTGTTGGTTCCGGTTAATGTAGTATTGTGACAGGCGTAACCAAAAAGGATCCCCTTTTCTTTACCCTGTGCATCCCTTGCGATAAGTACAGGTACATCATGGTCCACATGATCCGCTCTGCCCGGGGCTTTGCGGCGATTGATGGCAAAACCGGCAGATCCGTTCCCATAACTGAGCTGCATAGGCTCCAGATGCTGCATTGCCATATCTACTGCAGCTACCAGCTTATCTGTAAGACCTATCGCGTATTTCGTGAAGTTCTTAATGGTAGTGGTATCATAGTCCCCGATCATGCTCAGGGCCGGCCAGATCATGGGGCCTGCATGTGTATGCGAGGAATTGAACATGATCTGCGAACGGGTGATGCCATACTTTGCCATGAGCTTCTGTGCCGCTGCTTCAGAAATAGCGGGCGTAAGGCCCAATACATCTGCCGTAACAATAATGATCCTGTTGGAAGGATTTTCTTCAATTACCATGGCCTTGGCCCAGAGATCATGCACTTTCTGTGTAGCCAGCGAATCCCGCCCGGCGTAACCAGTCAGCTGAAAAGGCAGCTCAGGCGTGATCACGATCCTTCCAATCCCCACTTTAATAAAAGCAGCGGATGCGATCTGCTGGAGCAATGCCAGCCCTATGAACAGGATATATTTCTTCATTATGCTTCCATAAGAGGATTAGGAATACTGATCAGGTCTGTGATTATTTTCCCATTCCTGTTGATACGCGCCAGGGTGTAAATGGTACCATCTGTTGCCACGGCGATTGAATTCACATACAAAGGCCTCTCTCCATTCTCATAAAATATAGGACCATGGTCTGTATATTTTGCAGATGGAATGTGATAGGTAACGAGGTGCAGGTTCTCCAGCCCTTTCGCCGCACCTTTTGCAATCTGGTTAAGGCCCCCTACCCTTTTGCCATTCACATAGATAGGGCCACCGGTGAGGTAATAGATCGTTTCTTTATCCGGCCCCAGCTGAAAACCGAGGTACCCGTAACTGAACTGATCGTACATACCGCTCTTCCTCGAGAGGTCTGAGGTGATACGTTCTATCAGTTCAATCCTTTGTGCAACAGGGTCAAACCTGAAGAGATAACCGGAATTACCATGCACACCATATGCCAGTTCATCTTCTTCGTGCCAGCAGATCTTCCTCCAGTTGTAGCCCATACTTCCCGGTTGCTTCGGATCGTACTTACCGAAATAATCTATGCGCAGATCTACATCCTCCAGTTTCTTCAGCAGCTTCTTCTCCGGCGAATAGGTATAAATATCTCCTTCCGCAGTAGAGAAATAAACCGCACCGCTGCGTGGGTCTACAAAAAGAGAACGGCAGAGGGAACGAAAATCTGATCCGGGTGTTCCAGCTTCTCCTTTAGCCGCCGTTGCGCCCAATTGGTGCAACTCCCCTGAATCCACGTTAAAGTGAATAAATTTACCGGTAGGCCAGGTGATGCAATAAATATTCCCACGTTCCGTATCCATGGTCATAGATACGGCGCCTTCCCCGTTAGGGATGATAGCCAGATCTTCAAACTTACCGCTGCGCATATCGTAACACAGTATATGGCCCCCTTTGTATAATTTATAACCGGCCGGTGCATTTACGGGCAGGCGGTCCATTCCATCTATCAGTTCATAAAATCCCACGTGAGTGGAAAAATATAACTTAGCATTCCTTTCAAAGAACTCCACATGGCTTTTGCCCTGTGAGATAAACTGCTGCCCCTTTTCACCACAGATCTCCGTGAGATCAGCTAATAAAGTAGTGGTATTGTTTTCCGGGTCAAATACATACACCCTTCCTGCCACGTCGTGTTTCTCTGAAGACAATACATAATATACCCTTCCATCACTTCCTACTGTTATCGCATTATAAGAGTCATGCGCGAACTCAAATCCCGAATCATATGTTTTGGCGATCAGTTTTTCTTCTTGTGCATTATAAGGCTCTAGTATGGATTGCTCACTTTTCTTTTCTACTTGCATGAATAATATTTAAATCCTTTACTGATTAGATCTTGTCAGCGTTCCTGCTGATATTTTTGATAACCGTTGCAATCCCTTCCATATCCTGACGGGAACCCAGTAACACATTCTGTGTGAACCATACGGCGTCACTGCAGAGCTTTTCGTTTTCAGGGCAATTGTTGCGTTGTTTATAATTTTCGAAGTCCAGTGTTTTTCTATCGTAGAAGCTTTTGTATACACGGGAGCTGAATGCATTGTTCATGAACTCCTGGGTGTGCATCACTTTGTAACCGCCGGAAGCCGGCAAGCCCTCTTTGCGTAATGCCTCGAGGAATTTTGACCTGCTCAGCCCTTTGAACTTAGCGGGATCGTACCGGAAAGAATAAAGGTGGTATGCACCCTGAGTTACTTTGTCGTACAACTTTATAGGAGTAATGCCATCAATCTCCTTCAGCATGGAAGCAAGATATTTTGCATTTTCATGGCGGGTGGCCGTTTGTGATTCCAGTCTTTTTATTTGCGCAAGACCAATGGCTGCAGCATACTCCGTTAACCTTATTTTTGAAGCTTTCATAAAGCTGTCTCCAGCCACAGCACCGGTAGAGGTACCATAAGCGTAACCCAGGTTATGTGCAGCAAAACAGTTATCAATAAATTTATCGTTGCTGGATACGATGGCGCCTCCCTCACCGATAGGCAGGTTCTTTGAGTTCTGGAAGCTGAAACAGCCGGCATTGCCGATAGACCCTACCCTCTTGTTATCATATTCTGCCAGGTGTGCCTGGCAGGCATCTTCAATAACGATGAGATTGTGCTTTTTTGCAATGGCCACGATCCTGTCCATGTCTGCGGGCAGACCGAGGATATGCACAACCAGGATAGCTTTTGTGCGTTTAGTTATTTTGCTTTCCAGTTTTGCAGGATCGATCTGGTAGGTAGCCGGATCGATATCTGCAAATACAGGCATGGCATTATTTGCCAGGATGGCCTGCACAGAGGCTATGAAAGTATAGGGAGTAGTGATCACTTCATCTCCTGCCCCGATATCGAACTGGTTGATGGCAGTGATCAGTGCGTTGGTACCATTGGAAACAGTGAGACACCTTTTAGTGCCAATAGCTGCAGCCCATTTAGCTTCAAATTCATCCACCAGTTTTGCACGGGACCATACGCCGCTGCGGATACTGTCGATCACTATTTTTTCATCTTCGCTTTGCACCCACATAGGCCATTTCACCCAGCTTGCAGCCGTCCAGAGAGGGGTACCACCCAGGATAGCAGGTGTACGGCTGATGAATGATGATGCGAACGAACTATTAACAAGGCCAGATGCGAGTAACATTCCGGCTGTTCCTAATGAACCCTGCCGGATAAACTCCCTTCTTGAAGTGTGACCCATTTGAATGTGTTTATGAATTTAATAAAATGTTTTGCGACCGATTGATGAAGGGCGTGCCCGCATCGTTATGAAACAGTTATGAAATAACTCCCTTTGCTGTTATATTCTGGTTGACCGTTAACGTACCCGAAAATAACAAAAAATATGATTGCCAGTTACTCTTTTTCCTGTTTTCTTAAAAAATAATTGCTTATTGCGCTACAGCATAGACTTTTACCCCATCAAGGTTCACTTTCAGGGTAGCGCTGTTCTTACTTTTCCGGATAATTTCCACGGGAACACGGCGGTCTTTCAGTTCCGGGCTCAGGATGTTCAGCGCAGTGAGCGGTACTTTCCTGGTATCCACCTCAAAAACAAGGGCATTATTCCGTGTGTTGGCTGCTATATTCAATAAAATGGGAGAATTGCCCATATCGCGGATCGTTTCATGCGGAACGGCCACCATATCTGTATTCATAAAATGCAGGATCATTTTCCCTTTATGGTCCCTGCATCTTACGGCCCATCCCTTATCTCCTGCCGTTTGCTGAATAGCAGGCCTGAACAGTCCTTTTTTGATCAGTGCTTCTACAACCGGGCCACTGGTGGCCGTTTCCACCATATGCAATCCCTTTCCATGCAGCTGGCCGGAAAGTGGTTTGCTGCGTTTATTCCCCTTTTCGTCATGTGTACCGAATGGCAATGCCAGAAAGGCCTTCCCTCCTGCAGCGAGATATTGCTGTATAGCATTGAACTGAGCGTCTGAAACACAGCCCATACTATCCAGCACAAGCGGTGTTCCTTCCGCTTTTAATGCAGCAGCGTCTGCCAATTCCTCAGCACGCAGGAAACGGTATCCTATATTATTGTTTACAAACTGTTCTGACCAGCTCCTTACTTTTTGCCAATGTTCCTTTCCATCTGTTCCTCTCCAGCCATTAGCCCTGTTATAACTGTTATTCACCAGCCTTACTTCCACCATGTCCTTTCCCTCCATAAAATCCACCGGGCTATACTTTATTTCCCAGTTGTTAGTTGCGCGGATAGCATCTTCCATTTCGATACTATCAACAGGATCTTCTATCAACCTGTACTGCATGGTACTGGCCCAGTTTGCCACTCCCCAGAACCTTGCGAGGCCCCAGCCCAGGTATGCGCCCTCTTCATAAATAGTATAACTCAGGGCGATAGTGGGTACATTCCCTCTTTTAGCAGCAATATCTTTCTGCTGCAGCGCTTCCGCATCTTTTTCTATCCAGTCTACCGACTTTATATTAGTACCTACATTTTCAAGCATGAAAAAGTCCATGTGTTGCGCAATCCTTTCCAGGTTGAGGGAAATAGCATTCAATGTTACCGGACCTGTACTGGAGCAGCAGGTCATCAGTGGTTTTTTACCAATCGTTTCCTTCACCATCTTTACATGATCCGCCACGCTATCATCCTTCATTTTGAGCCAATCGCGGAACACCGGGTTTTCGTAGTTCCCCCATTGCAGCATAGGTTTCTTTGTATCTCCCCAGAAACTTTTATCTCCGAAAGGCGGTATCACATGGCCGTAATCCTTTTTAAATCTCTCCCGGCAATACTTGCAACCGCAGGTAGCGAGACCGGCATAGTTACACATATCATCTACCTGGTACCCGTCAAAGCTCACTTCTTTTTCCAGTCTTTGCAGGTATTTACGGTGCATATCCAGGAAGCCGGGATTATTGTGGCAAAAGGTTTCCATCTGGTACTGCAGCGCATATCCGCGGCTGCCATCCCTGAGGTCCACTTCGCAGATATCGTGGAAAAGATGCCCTTCATATTGCGCATGTGCGGCAGCTTTGGGATCATGAAAAAGAAGGGTATGGTGACGTTGCGTTCTATGCAACTTTTTGAATTCCGCTTCACCCCGCGGGCGTTCCACGTGGTTACAGGAATAGTGCTCTATGAATTTGATATTGTATTTATGCAATTCACTGGCTACATCGGCCAGGTAACCGTGTAATTGCCCGAAGTAATTAGCAAAGTCGAAACGAATATGGAAGCCATAACTTACAGCAGTATCGATATCCGCTTCGGCAAAGGCTGCCGCTCTTCTTTTAATCTTGTCTGTGATCTTTTTTTGCGACCAGAGCAGGTCTTCCAGGGTACACCACCAGGACCCCAGGCGTTTAGGGATAAACGGCATATCCGGGCCTGCGAGGGAATGCATGGCCGGGCCTGCCATTGAGGATCCCTCCGCAATGGCAGAAAGCGGAAGCGATTGCATCATTCCTATGCCCAAACCTGTTAATGAAACATTGCGGATGAAAGCCCGCCTGCTATTTTCCTCCATATTTTTCATGATTGTACAATTAGCTGGTTGATATGATGATCCAGGCCGGCATCCTTCAAAAATATTTTCAGTTTTGAAGGGCTGACGCTACCTAGTGTTGAAAATTTAGCTATATATTCGTGTACGTTAACGGAGTTGGACAAATCTAGAAGTAATAAGTTTTAAAAGCAAGCATTTTTTGCTTCCGTGAAAAAATTAATACCGTTCGATCAATCAAATACACAAACTCAATTCATAATGCGGAATACGTTCACACTTCTCTTCGCTGCGTTGCTGATGGCATTCGTTGGTTGCAAAAACAAAGAAAAATATCCCGGCCCGCTTACACCGGAAAAGGCCCTGGAAAGTATCCAGGTGATTGAGGGCTTAAAAGTGGAGCTGTTCGCAGCGGAACCACTTGTTACCGATCCCGTGAGCATGGAATTTGATGAAGACGGCAATTGCTACGTGGTAGTGATGTCCGACTATCCGGACAAACCTGCGCCGGGCAAAGAAAAAGGACATATCCGTGTACTCCGTGATACGGATGGCGATGGCAAGGCAGACACATCTATTGTTTTTGCCGATAAATTATCAGAAGGTACCAGCATCCTGCCCTGGAAAGGCGGTTTACTTGTAACAGCCGCACCCGAGATACTTTACATGAAAGATACTACGGGAGACTTTGTAGCAGATACGCGTGAAGTACTCTTCAGTGGTTTCTTCAAAGACAATCCGGAAACGCAGATCACAAACCTGCGCTTTGGTGTTGATAACTGGATCTATGCCAATAACAGGGGACAGGACGGTAACGTTACCTTCTCAGAGAAACCCGGTACACCTCCTCTATCTGTAAAGGGTGCTGATTTCAGGTTCCGCCTGGACCGTGGCTTATTTGAACTCGAAACAGGTCCCGGTCAATTTGGCCAGGCATTGGATGATTACCGCAACCGTTTTGTAACAGAAAACTCCATTCACCTGCAACAGATCCTGATCCCATGGCGGTACACCCACCGGCATGCCTTTCTTCCCTCCACCCGTTCCATCAAAAACATTTCCGATCATGATCCCATCATGTTCCAGGAATCTGCCACACCGTGGTGGAGAGCAGAAAGGACCAAGAGAAGGAACCAGGAGTTCCAGGAGAAGAAACTGAAACGTGTAGAATATGAAAGAGATCATTTTACCGGCGCATCAGGCGGTACTTTCTATAACGGTGATGCATTGCCTAAACAATTCTATGGCAACATCTTTACCGGTGAAGTAGCAGGAAACCTTGTACACAGGGATATACTGACTTCATCGCCCGACAGTGTGTTCTTTACCGCAAAACGGCCGGCCGAAGAGGCGAAGAGGGAATTCATCTATTCCAAAGACAACTGGTTCCGCCCGGTTAACTTCTCCGTTGGCCCTGATGGATATCTATATGTGTTAGACTACTATCGCCAGCATATTGAAACACCTGTATCCATACCTGATGACCTTAAAGCAGATATGGATTTCTACAACGGGGCAGACAAAGGCCGGATCTATCGCGTAATGCCTGCGGGCGGTGCTTATAAAAAAGCAACACCTGCATTGAGCAAAGCCAGCAGCGACAGCCTGGTACAGCTTTTCAATCATCCTAACCAGTGGTATGCCTCACAGGCGCACCGACTGCTGGTAGAGAGACAGGATAAAACAGTGATCCCTGCCTTGCAAAAAGTTTTTCATGAAAGCGCTGACCCGCGCGCACGTTTGCATGCATTATATGTACTGGAAGCCTATGATGCGCTGAATGCAGGTATTGTGAAAGAAGCACTGGCAGACAGTTCCAACGATGTAAAAGAACATGCTGTGATACTGGCTGAAAGTTATGCTGCATTGCTGCCAACACTCCTTGCACTGGTAAAAGATGCTCCTGCCAAACTTACTTTACAGGTAGCATTAAGCCTTGGCCAGTTCAATGCACCACAAGTAACGCCGGCACTGGTACAAGTGATGGAACGTTTTGGATACGACAGGACCATCCAGATGGCAGTACTCAGCTCCAATGCAGGATCTGCTCCTGCTACGCTGGATGCTTTATTCAAAAGCAGCCTGGCTTCCGACTCCACTAAACTGCCAAACGTTTTTGTGCATGATTGCAGTTATGTGATCGGCAACAGGAATAATAAAGCACAGCTGCAACAATTTGTTTCCCTGCTGGAACAACCGGCCATGGTTTTCAATAAAAGACAAGCCATTGCCATAAAAGGATTGGTGAACGGATGGGAAAAATCCACTACGATTGCTGCAGACCTGAAACCAAAAGTGACAGCTTTAAAAGGTAAACTGAAAAATATCAACGGGGAAACTATTACTCAACTGAAGGAACTGGTTGCTTCTACAAAATAAGTGAGATGAATACGCGCAGACATTTTATCAAGAACGCTATGAGCCTGGGTGGCCTGTTATTGGGCGGGGCCTTTATATTCAGTGGTTGCGGGGATGGCAAAAAGCCGGCTTCCACCAACGATAAGAAACCAACTAACTGCAGTGACCTTTCCGGCATCAGCGACGAAGAAAAGGACAAACGGAAGAAACTGGGTTATGTGGAGAAATCACCTATCCCGGACAGCAAATGTGGTAACTGCAAACTCTACCTTCCTCCCGGCAAAGATGAACATTGCGGCAGCTGCTCCCTGTTCAAAGGCCCTATAGAAGCAGAAGGATATTGTACCTATTATGCTCCTCTTACAGAAGGGGAATAACACTTATGCCATGTCAATCACCAAATACTCACTGGCTTTACTTGCATGCTGGCTGGTAGCTTTTAAACCTTCTCCGCAGGTAGCTATCACCAGGGAACGCGCAGATGAATTATTGGCCAAACTGCCTGACTGGGATCCCTGGGTAAGGAGCCCGGATGCCAGTACCCTGGCCTGGAATGAATCCCCTACCCTGCATGCGCTTGCAGATATGTATGAAGCTACCAATGATCCGCATTACCTGGAAATACTGGCTCAGCGGGGCCAAAATGTACTTTCTCACCGGGATGACAGGCGTAATGTAGCAGATGGTTCCGGGAAGGTAAGGCCGGGTTGGAGCATGGCTTCCAAGTATGTAGTGGCTACAGGGAAATTGGATGATGTTATTGATGTACGTTCCACACCTTCCGCCTATAATAATCAAACCACCGTGGAAGTAGTACCTGCGAACGGATCATTTACCCTGGTGGTGAATAATAAATTCTTCAAAAGGAAAGAAGTATTTGCAGACCTGAGCCTGAACCCTTCGGATGCACGTTTTGTTGAAAAGGTGGTTAATGATCCCATGGCTCCTTACTCCTGCGCAGCCGGCGAGTATACAGATAAATCCAACCTGATCAGGGTGAAGCTGTTGAAGAAAGGTGTTTTGAATGCCGGGACAATTACACTGAAACCTGTTCCATTAGCGTATAGCGGATACTATGGCGTGATCTATCAACCCATGCTGCGCTTTGTGGAGCATGTAAAAAAGAACCCTGCTTTAGCGTACCTGGTGCCTGCTGCAGATAGCTTTATTGTTGCGGCTGCCGCATCTTATGATGATATCATTAAAAGGCTCTGGCGGGAAGGGCCCAACAAGGGTGAAGGTTACTTTCTTACCTGTGAAAAGGGAGAATCGTTCCCTGCAGATAATGTGGGAGCGCCTTTCAACTTCCAGGGCAGGCAGGTATGTGCCATGCTGGCTTTACATCGCCTAACAGGAAAAAAGGTATATAAAGAGAAAGCAGAGAAGATGTGCAGGATGTTCAAGAACCGTTTACGGTACGATCAGCAAAAAGATCTCTACGAATGGAACTACTGGTTTGAGCCGATGACCACCATTGGATGGAAACCTGAAGATAATCTCTCCGCTAATGTAAAATACTTTAAACCTTATGCGATAACAGAAGATGTTTCACACGGGATCCTGGACATTGCCATGGTTGCTGCGGCTACAGAACAAGGCGTAGTATTTGACAACACTGATCTGAAACGCTTTGCCAATACGCTCCTGGTGAATGTAATGACACCGGATGGCTGTGATATGAGAAGAAGGGTGGATGGGTTAGGGCCTGCGCATCCTGCCTATTTCAATCAACTGCATGGCTGGCTCGAACTGGCACCCGGGAATGCAAAAGTATTCCCCGTTATTAAGAAAGCTTATCTCTGCAAGAATGAAGAGTCTTTTGTATTCTGTGCGCGGTTATTAAAATGGGAGAAAAAATTAAACTAAACTTCTAATAGCGATATAAGCCATCAATCCGGGGCCCAGCCGAAGTGCATCTTCATCAATATTAAAACCGGGGGTATGGAGGGAAGCGGTGATATTACGATCAACGTTTCCCACTCCCAATAAATAAAAGCAGGCAGGTAGCTCCCTGCCGTAATAGGCAAAATCTTCCGAAGCCATCCAGATATCCAGGTCTATAATATTTTCCCTGCCGGCATATTCTTCTATGTAAGAGATAACATTGGCAGTAAGCCCTTCCTCATTCACCAATGCCGGATACCCTTTAACAATATTGAGCTCACAGGTAGCGCCCATTCCTTCCACCGTTGCTTCCACTATCCTGCGGATCCGCCGGTGTGCTTCGTCCCGCCATTCCTCATTCATGGTGCGGAAAGTTCCTTCAATATAAACCGCATCCGGGATCACATTTATAGCCCCCTCCGCCATGAAACGGCCAAAGGATAATACGCTGGGAATAGAAGGGTTTGCGACCCTGCTTACTATCTGCTGTAAAGACACGATGACCTGTGAGGCAATGACCACAGGATCTATATTCAGATGAGGTTGTGCACCATGCCCACCCCTTCCATGAATGTGAAGCGTGATCTCGTCCATGGAAGCCATAAACTTCCCTTTTCTTATCCCGATCTTTCCTACCGGTATGGAAGGCATTACGTGTTGCCCTATTGCTGCAAGGGGTGCAGGGTTCTGCAAAACACCATCGCGGATCATGTGGGTTGCACCTCCCGGTAGTTTTTCTTCCCCGGGCTGGAATAAGAGTTTGACAGTACCGCCAAATGTATGTTTGAGGGATTGCAGGACCTTTGCAGTGCCCAGTAAGGAAGCCGTGTGCGCATCATGGCCGCAGGCATGCATTACACCTTTTTGCTTTGATACATAAGGCACTTCGTTACTTTCTGTAATGGGCAATGCATCCATGTCCGCACGCAACGCTATCACTTTTTCAGAAGGAAGGTCTCCTTTTATGAGCGCCAGCACGCCCGTTCCTGCAACAGGCGTCCATTCAATCCCCAGGTTGCTCAACGCTTTTTTCACATAAGCACTCGTTTCCTGCTCATGGAAAGAAAGCTCCGGATTGGCATGCAGATGCCGCCGGTCTTTTATCACTTCCGGGAAAATGGATGCGGACAATTTTTTGATCTCTTCTAATAACATATCAATCAATGATCATTTTCTAAGAATTTCTTCACGAATTCATCTTCCACGAGGTGAGGATAGGCATTCACCACCCTGGTAATTTCTTCCGCCTGCCCCGGAGAAAGTTTCTCATGAGGGTTCAGGCACCAGATACCTTTCATGAGGCCCTGCCTCCTCAACACTTCATGAATACCGGCGATGCATCCTTTAAATGCATTTTTAGGATCAAAGATAGCCGCATTCATATCTGTTACTTCTATGCCGGTTGCCAGCAATGTATCCAGATCTGCATGTCCCTCCCTGATCCGGCGGAACAGTTCTACAGACCTGTGCGTCCAAACTGCATAATGCCCCAGTAATCCGCCTATGAATCGTTTTTCTTTTTCGCCAAAACGATAAGGCGTTACCAGGTCCGCCACTATATTATCATCGTTACCGGTGTACAATATGATATCCGTATCAGCAATAGCCCTTACCACATCCAGGGTTTGGTAGCGGTTGAAAGCAGCCACTTTAATGGCCTGCACGTTCGGGATGGCGGCAAAGGCTTTCCAGAAGTCATAACTCAACACACGGCCACCTACAGCAGGTTGCAGGTAGAAACCGAAAACGGGGATCATCTCTGCAATCACCTTTGTTCTTTCTATTAGTTCCTGCTCCGTGGCGTTCTGCAAACCGCCCATGCTCAGCAGGCCCAAGTCGTACCCGTATTTCAAAGCAAGTTCCGCATCCTTCACTGCACTTTTCAATGGGCCGCAGATACCTGCTACTTTGATAAGGGGCCTATCTCCTACTTCTTCGGCAGCCATCCTTAATACCGGTTCAAGATAGTTAAATTCCGGCTGACGGACCTCAAATTGCGTGGTGTGCACGCCAACAGCCACACCATCCACGCCACTGGCCATATAATACCTGGTGAGCCTGCGCTGGCTTTTTTCGTCTATCGAGAGATCTTCATTCAGCGCCAGCGGATGTGCCGGTATGAAAGCGCCTTTTTGCAGCAGGGCTTTGATATGTTCTTTTAACTGTGCCATAATTAAAAATTTCCTTCTCGTTCCTGAAAATGCGTTGGTTTATTCAAAGTTTTGCCTCCTGCTACTACCCATTCCGCAATGAGGTCTATCATCTGCCTGAGGGTTACATGCGGATAACCGAAGAGCCTGAAACATTCTGCTGAATTGCTCAGCAATGCATCCGGCTGTTCTTCATTCACCAGGATGGGTTGTTTATTCAGCCGCTTACCAAACTCAGCCGCCAGCCAGCGAACAGGTACGGTTTCCGGGCCTGATACATTCAGCAGCTTAGCAGGTGTGGAGCAATGCAGTAATGCGCGGATAGCGATCTCATTGGCATCTCCCTGCCAGATCACATTTACATGGCCCATGCGCAGATCTATCTCCCGCTGTTCATTTACGGCTTTCGCAATTTCCAGCAGTACGCCATAACTCACATCGTTTGCATAATTGAGCCGGTAGATACATAAAGGCGTTCCGTAAAGAGAAGAGAAATACTGGAACATCCTTTCCCTGCCCAGGCAGGATTGGGCGTATTCGCCTAAAGGGGCAGCGGGGTTCTCCTCCGTCATGCCGCCATTTTTTACCGGAGAGAGCGGGTACACGTTGCCGGTAGAGAAAGCAACTATCCTGGCATCCCTGTATTTTTCCGCCACTCTTCCGGGCAGGTAAGTGTTCATTGCCCAGGTGTAGGACTCTTTGCCGGTGGTACCGAACTTCTGCCCAGCCAGGTAGATCACATTTTTTGCCGTGGGGAGATTCTGCAGCTCTGCGTCATTGAGCAGGTTTGCAGCGACGGTTTCAATCCCTAAGCCGTTTAGTTCTGCTTCTAGCCCTGTTTCAGAAAACCGTGAGATGCCGATGATCCTTTTATTAATACCGGCTTTATTCACAGCCGCTTTTGCCAGCCTTGCCATAGCGGGGCCCATTTTGCCGCCAACGCCCAACAAAATGATATCTCCTTCTATTCTGGCGATATCGTTCACCAATGCTTCCGAAGGCGCTAACATGGCCTGATAAATCTGTTCCATCAATAATGTTTTATTTCAAAAAAATGTCTTTAAAATTAATGACCGCCAGTGCGAGGATAACCAGCAAACCTAATGCACCAGCTACTTTTACGAAGGTGCTGTTCTTGTCCTTCCCCATAAGCTTTTCATCGTTGGCGATGAGGTACATAGCAATTCCTACCACCGGCACAACGAAGATGGTGACGCTTTGTGCGAATACGATCAGTTCCAGCGGCAGCCTTCCAAAGGCTATTGCAATGATGGCCCCGGCCAGCATTACCAGCGCAATGAAGAAGCGGATGCTCTTTGCACTGAAATTATTGCCATAACCTAAGGCATCCCCTAATAAAAGTCCGCCCACTCCTGCATTTCCAATAATAGAAGAGAAAGAGGCACCAAATAAACCAATGAGGAATAAACCGGAGGCGTAGCTACCGAAAAGTGGTTCCAGGGCCAGGGACATATCTGATGCCGTATTCACCGTGATATTCCTGGGATGCAGGATAGCAGCGGCACAGATCAAAACAATGGCGCTCATGAAACCCAGGATGATGATACCCGTAACACTATCGCTCCTTCTCTTTGGTTCCGGTTGGTTTGGCTGCAGCTGGCGGATCCTTCTTCTTTCCTGTACCAGGTAGGATTGATAGAATGCCCCTACAATAGAAAAACAGGAAGCCATAAAAGCAATCACCAAACCCTGAGAGCCTTCCGATACGGAAGGAATGAAACCAGCAGCCGTTTGCTTCAGATCAGGGTTGACCAGGAAAACAGTTACAATAAAAGATAATAACATCAATCCTATCAAGGCAATCATCAGCCATTCCAATACTTTATAGAAGGCCCTGAAAAAAAGGAGTGCAATACTTATAATATTAAAGGCAATGATCCATGGTGTGGTAGAAGTGTGCGTTAATTCCGCCAGGGCCACTCCTACTCCTACTGAATTACCTGCCTGGAAAGATGTACAGACCAGGAACACCCCAATGCCGATAATGATGCCTACACCTTTGCCCCAACGAGCTTTAATGGAACTAAGCAATGATTGCTGCGTAGCGTATCCAATACGGGCAGCCATGTTGGTGAAGATGACCATAAAGAAGATGGCTACGGCGATGATCCATAATAAATCAAAACCGTAGTTGGCACCCAACTTAGAGGTGATGGTCATTTTACTGGGGCCGAAGACGAGGGCGGCAATGATTAATCCCGGGCCGAGGCCTTTGAGCCAGGAGAGGACATTTGATTGTTTCTGATCTGCCATATGCTGATAAAATGATAGTTGGAATGAAGATTTCGGTAACGTACCCGAAAATAGACATAAAATTGAATTATTTATAGGAAAATGGGGAGTTGGAGGAAATTTTGGAGGATTACTGTTTAAATAGTTGGCGATAGGTTATGATATCATCCTGTAATAGCTGGCAGGCTGCTTCTGTGAATCTGAGGGTTTCACCGAATGCTATGAAGATCTTTTGTTTTTCAGACGCATCCATATCTTCAAAATACTCACTTTCTGCTGCTGCAACAATGAGAGGCCATAGTGCCTGTACGAGTTCTCCAGGTTCTTTAAATAATGCATGGAAACTGCTGGCTGTTTTTAGGCATTGCTCCTTTTCTTTTATGGATAAAGACATATCGTTTGGAGTTTAAAAATCGCAATATGTGTATATTAACTTCGTTATTTGTGCTTTTTTGCACAGATATAAAATTACAACATTTGGGTTAAAATCCACCAATATTAATATTTATACATAAATAATACTATCTAATCGAAATATTGTGTTTTTCACCAACAATAGTGATAATTTATGCCGTTTTATATTTGCGCCATTATGCCTGAAAGCAAGCGCACATATAATCGTATCAAGGCAATGCTGGCTTTGAAACATAAGACCAGTAAAGAGTTGGCCGAACATTTACAGATCAATCCACAGACTGTATCCAGCTGGGCTACGAATTCCCGTCAGCCACGTCTCGATGAGCTGTTTGCTATTGCAGAGTTTTTGAAAGTTGGCCCTTGTGAATTGCTGGAAATTTAGATGCTAATATCCTTTGCCTAAGCCGCAAAAAAGGCTCTTCCACCGTTTTGTATAATACCAACGCAGCCAGAATAGTTCCTGCCAGGCATAACAGGAACATCAGATTTCCTTTAGGTTCAATATTCATTTTTGCCAACAATGGCTGTATTACGTGCATAACTCCCTTATGTATAAGATAAAGCCCAAAGGATAATTTTGCAATCCATGCAGTAAAGCGGCTATTGTATTTATATAATACACAATTGGGACTTAGTGCAGCCACTACCAGCAATCCATAACCAGCAGCCACTAGCGGGAAACCGAATATAGATGCATAAAAGCTTTTCTGATCCTCACACAGGAACCAGGCACCTGTTAACACGATAAAGCCCAGCACCAGGGTAACATTCCCATACTTTGTGATCCATTCTTTAGCAGATGGTTTAAATGTAAATAATGCAGCAATGGAAACACCTGCCAGCAAGCCATCCAGCCTGTTGTAGGTAGGGTAATAGATCTGTTTGTACCAGGTAATTCCAAAAGTATCATTTCCTGCATCCGGCGCAACCAACGTATACCAGGTAAATAGCCTTGCCGCAAATCCAAAAAGTAGCAAACCTGATAAGAACGCCCCTCCCCTCTTTGTAGCATTGAAATATACTATTGTTATCAGCGCCAATGGGAAGAGCAAATAAAAATGCTCTTCTACGCACAGTGACCAAACATGTGAAAAGGTGCCAAAATGCTTAATATCAAAGTCAAAGTTCTGCGTGAAGGTGAGGAACTTCCAAAGCGGAGGTAAGGCCTCCTTTTCATGGAATGCAGGGACTAAGAAATAAATGGCCAGGACTACCAGGTAAGCAGGAATGATCCTGAAGAAACGTTTAATGAAAAACTCAGGTAAAGAAATGGGTTTCGCTACTGCTATGCTGGCGAACAATTGCGAGGAGATCAGGTAGCCGCTTAATACAAAAAAGAGGTCTACCCCCGTCCAGCCAAAACCCATTACATCGTCTATCCACTCCGGATGTTTGAACATCCTGTAATGATAAAACAACACAGTGATAATAGCCAATGCTCTTAAATGATCCAGCCCTGCAAGCTTTCCGTTTGTATGCGCCATAGATTATTACCCAAAATATGCATTTAAGCATCAAATACTTACTATTTTATGCATACTGTTGTTGATCTTTTGTGGTGGGCGATGCATGAATTCTTTAAGCAGGTATCAATGCGTCCGCTGTAACAGTGTCAGCAATTTCCTGTCCAGCTTCTGACCATACCAATCTTCGTATTCAACGTCAGCCCTTCTGGAATTGAGTACGCCAAAATCCCCGCTGAACTCCCATAGTCCAAAACCGATCTTATTGCTTTGCAGGATATCCAGCACATCGCCGAACCATGCGAGGAAAACAGCATGCGGCGTTTTGTTCCAGCAACCACATTCACCACAATGTACCCCTACTCCTTTTTTTACCAGATCGATCCATGGCTGGTAATGCTTTTCCAGCATTTCCCTGCCCAGGTATTCATTGCCCACCTGGCCCGGCCACTTTGGCTCAGGCAGGTTCTCCGGATCTTTATTGGCCCAGGGAGCTTTGTAATGAGAGATCTTTCCCGGATAGTATCCACGGCAACTTTGTGCAATATCCAGGTCTATGATCTCGGGGATCACTGATGTACCTACATTATTTCCATCTGCAATGATCAGGCGGGAAGGATTTTCTGTGCGGATAGCAGTTGCCGCCGCCTGCGCTACCTTACGATAAACCTGCCCGGGTACAGCTGTTATCCTGGAATGCTGATCATTCATATCTTCCCGCATAGCAGGTTCATTCAGCAGGTCGAAACTGATCTTCTTTTCGGATACATGCTTAAACCGCTTTGCCCAGAAACTCCAGTGGTAGCAAAATGCCTTCAGCGCTTCTTCATCCTTCCATAAATTGTACGGTTCATGGAAACCGGCATTGATACAATAACCCGGAGCACGATGCAGGTTCAGGCTTACATGTATATTGTAACGATGCGCCATCGCCACGAGTTTTTCAATTTCTTCTACCCGCGCCTCATCTATTTTATATACTTCTTCCGGAGTGATCTGTTTATTATGATCAAAAGCCAGGTAATAAGGATATGCTATGGGGATGCGCACAAAATCAAAGCCCCAGTCCCGCATCCAGCGGAAATGGTCTTCTGTTGTTTTACGGCCTGTGGCGGAAGGTTTGGGAGAAAAGAAGTCCAGGAGGTTAAAGCCCCTCCAATTAGGCAGCTTATTGGCAGGAAGTTCTGCTGCGAAGGCTGTAGTACCGGCAATACCTGCGCCTATAGTCAATAATCCCGTATTTTTTATAAAAGAGCGACGTTCCATTACTGTATTTGTTTAACGTGGGAATGCATATCGTAGAAAAATATGCAATTTTCGCCGTTAATCAAATACCTGTTTCATGCTCCCCATGCAGTGATCACTAATTCTCTTTCCCCTCCTGCATCCCTGTGTTCGCAAAGGTAAATGCCCTGCCAGGTACCCAGGGCCAGCTTTCCATTATAAATAGGGATAAGAACAGAACTGCCCAGCAGGGAAGCTTTAAGATGCGCAGGCATATCGTCTGACCCTTCATAGTTATGCAGGTAGTCCGGATCATCCTCCGGCGCCACCTTATTGAAGTACGTTTCAAAATCCATTCTCACTGTTGGGTCCGCATTCTCATTGATGGTAAGTGATGCTGAGGTATGCCTGATAAATACCTGGCACATTCCTGCTTTCAGCTCGCCGATCTGTGGTAAGGCCCTGGCCACTTCTGCAGTGATCAGGTGAAAGCCCCTGCTTCTTTGTTTCAGCCGTAATGCCTGCTGGAATATTCTCATGCTGTAAAAGTACCTACACTTTTCTAAAATCCATTTCCCTTCCCAAGCGATCCCTTAATCGGAAGGAGATGACCACATCCCCTTCCCTTTCAAGGATAGTAAAGCCATATGATTCTTCCCTCGCATAGTTGAATGAGATCTCCAGCTGGCCATTTAAAAACCGGTATGTGCCATGTTTATCGGTGTTGGGAGACTGCCATATAAATTTGTAGCCTTCCGTGCCCGGAAAGAACCGGATCGTTTGATCCGAATTTATATCACGAAAGACCGTGTGTGATGGGAACAACATGGACATAATATAATAAAAAAGAGGCAATAAACTACGCTGGTGGTACGTTTAACCCACAGAGTCATTTACCATGCGTTTTCCACTGCAGATAGTAACCGTATTGTTTATCACACTACTGCTGTATAGCTGTTCCAGTGTCAGGGGAGTATTTCAGCGGAAGGAACGTGTATATCAGCCTCCAAGACTGGGTGCTGAATACCGCTTTGAGGACGGCCTTCGCAGACAAAAGAATCCGCAGAACCTGTTCAGCAAAAAAGAAAGGAAAGATATGGAGAAGATGGGGTTTGGTATGAACTCCAAACAACAGGAACGTTCTGCACCTCATGTACGAATTACAGCGATGCAGGCTGACAGTATACTGACTGGTAAAACAAGAGATACCACTCATATAGATAGCACACAAACCGTACCCGTTGATACTACCCTCACGCGGCCGGTAGATACTACCAGGCAGCAATAAAAGTGTAAAAGCCCATCGTTTGACGGGCTTTTACATAAGATCATTTTGCTGCTTCCGGGCTCGTAAGCGGCTCATCATGACCTCTATGGCAGGTATAACATGTAACCGCCATTGTTTGATGACCTTTGAAATATTTTTTATTCAGGCGTGCAGTCATACGCATCATATCACGCGCTATCTTTTTGTGATCATTCTCATCGCTGGCAAAGTCCAGTTTTTTAGGGTCATCTTTGCGGGGTGCGTGGCAAAAATTACATTTTACACCCAGTGCATCCTTAAATTCCTTCATTACCTTTTCCAATTCTTCGTGGCTGGTGTTCTTAGGGAGCACTTTCAGATTTTTGGCTCTCTCATGCTCCTGCTGCTGTGGCAGCGAAAGTGAGCAAAGTGTAACTGAAAGCAATACCGTTGCCATAAGTACAATACTGTTCTTCCTTTTCATACGTACGATTTTAATTGAGTTAGTCTATATTTTGATAAAAGGGGCTATGTTAATATAGTAAAAGTAATACAAGTTGTCACTTTTATATTTGAAAATTAAAGTATTACATTGAGTTAATACTATGAAACTACGTTTTAGTCCTCTATATTTCAGCCTCGCCGTTCTGATATTTGTTATTGAAGTCCTGATCGCAGCCTATCTCCATGATGGATTTATCCGGCCCTATGCGGGAGATTTCCTGGTGGTTATCCTGATCTACTGTTTTGTGCGCAGCTTTGTTCAGGCACCTGTTGTACCAGTGGCGCTGGCTGTGCTGGCATTCTCCTATCTCGTGGAAACCTTGCAGTACTTTAACCTGGTAAAGCTTCTTGGGCTTGAACATTCGCGGATAGCCAATATCGTTATCGGCAATTATTTCACCTGGGTAGATATAATTGCTTATACGCTTGGGATCGGGTTTACCATATTCATCGAAAAGTTCAGAAACTACGGACGGCCGTAATAATGGCGGCAATGAACAATGCCAGCCCTGGAAACAGGATGGTCCTGGAGAAATAGTTTGATTTCATTCAGCTTACTTGTGTCAGTTTTTCCTCTGCCACTTTTTTAATTTTAAATATAGTCGTTCTCCAATAAAACGCCAGATGTTTAAGGATCACTTCTGTGGGGAAGTTTTCGATATTAAGTGTTAACAAGGTTCCTTCTTCAGCAGGCGTTAATACAAACTCCATAACCGTATAGTTTTCCGGTTTATCAGGCAGCCGGGAAATATTGCTCAGGTGGCTGTAGCTTAGCCTGCTCTCTTTTTCGTACTGCAGCACCCATCCGCTATTCTCAAATTTCATATGATGAAACCCCTGGATAAGGATCGGGGAATTGATCTCCCAGGTGGTAATTACTTTTATCTGCAATTCATCACCCCCCATCCAGTCCGCCATTATCTCAGGAGTTGTGAGTATATTCCAGACCTGTTCCCGGGTTGCATGTATGAGCACATTCGTTGAAAATTTATCCGTCATGATGCGAAGCCATTTAAGTTCAAAACTACAGGTTTTGCATCAGCCGTCTGAAAGGATTTCAGACATGAAAACTTTTCATCACTTAATGAATAGCGGTACGATTATACTGATTATCAGCCACTTATTAATCAAGCTGATCTACCAGGTTACGGGGGCTGAAATTTTAACATTTCTGGTACGATTCTCGTATAACTTTTCCCTGTTTTTGTCGTCTTATATATGTAACAACAGCGTATCGCATGAGAATTATACATTCATTGCCTGCCGTTCTGGTCAGCTTAATGCTGACTACCGGCGTACAGGCACAGGACGAAACGGGTTTACCTGGAGACAACTTCAGCCTTGAAGGCGCACTGGAGATGTTCAAAAAGGCTCAAAATCCCGGAGAATTTGAGAAAATGCTGAATACTAAAGAGAATGGTGTAAATAACCTGGATCTGAACCAAGACGGGGATATCGATTATATCCGCGTTGTCAATAAAAAAGACGGGGATATACAACTCTTCGTGTTGCAGGCATTAGTGTCGCCTTCAGAAAGTCAGGACGTTGCCGTGATAGAGCTCGAGAAAACCGCAGACGACCATGCCGTGATACAGATCGTGGGAGATGAAGACATCTATGGCGTATCAAAGTTGGTGGAACCTTCCGATGATGACCAGGTGACTGCTTTTGATGAAACATTATCAGACAGGCCGCATGGGCCGAATGCAGCTTTTGCTCCATCCGGGCTGGTGGTGAATGTGTGGTTCTGGCCTTCCGTTCGTTTTGTGTTCGCACCACATTATGCTATCTGGGTATCTCCCTGGAGGTGGTATCACTATCCAACATGGTGGCGTCCCTGGAGGCCGCTGGCCTGGGATATCTATGAGCCTATCTGCTACCGCTACAGGCCCAGGTATGTGATAGTGCATACACATCGTATTGTACGTGCACCTTATATCTATCGCCCGATGCGTGTTTATTCGAGGAGTGTTTATGACAGGAATCGGGTAGTGGTAACTAACTACCGCAATAATTACCGGAGTGCACCGTCTCGTGCTAATGGTATGGACAGGAATGTGCCATCAAGACAGTTTGACCGTAACGGGGTGAACAGAAGTGCGCCATCGAGACAATTTGATCGTAGTCCTGCTGTAGCAGACAGGAGTACCCCTTCGAGACAATTTGATCGCAGTCCTGATATAAACAGGAGTACACCTTCGAGACAGTTTGATCGCAACCCTGATATAGACAGGAGTACACCTTCGAGACAATTTGATCGCAGCCCTGATATAAACAGGAGTACACCTTCGAGACAATTTGATCGCAGCCCCGACGTGAACAGGAGTACACCATCAAGGGAGTTTGACCGTTCTACCCCGATCACCAGACCGGAGAGACGAGTAGACCGTAGCCCTGAGAATGTTACCAGTCCACGGCGCGAATACAATCGTAACGCTGCTCCTCAACGTCAATATAACCCGGGGCCACAGCGCTCCTTCGATCGCAGCCCGCGTTCAGTTGACAGACCGCAACGTTCCTTCGATCGCAGCTCACACTCGATCTCCAGGCCACAGGGAGGGCAATCAGCACCACAAAGGGGTGGTGAACATGGCCGGTCTGCACGTCAAAGATCTTAGCTAAACTTATAATAGGGAAAGGGAACACATCAGGCGATGTGTTCCCTTTCTTTTTTACCATTGTTGAATGATAATACAAACATCGGACTCATCCTTCAATGCGAATTCCTTCGCACCCCATGGCCGGAGCGTAACTTTCCTGAGATTAGGATGTAGTAATTCAGGGTGCGTTGAAGCTACTTTCTCATAGACCTCTGCAATATTGTTTGTTACAAGTCTTATTTCAGGCCTGTCTTTTTCAGCGTATTCTTTATTCTGAAAAAGGTTTACCCGTAACTCGTCTTTTTCAATCACGCAAAAAGGATGCTCTGTCTTCAATTCATCATAACCAATCCTGAATTCAAGGCACTCCACAAAAAGTTTGAGGCCCACCTGAATATCTGTGTAAAATACATTGGGAACGAGTCTGGTAAATTTCATTTTGAATTAGTTTACAACCGATGAAAGATAAGACTTACTACGTTTATTTAGGCTCAGGAAAACCCGGGACCATCGCATTAATAGATGCAGGCATCGATTCATCCAGTCAGCAAATGATAGTCCCCTATGCTGATGTCGTAGAATTGTTTAAAAAATTCATATCGCTTCATAAAATCAAATATATGGGTAAATTGGGGTATGAAAAGTATTACTGTTTTCTGCGGATCCAGTTTCGGCCATGACGAAATTTATAAAACCCAGGCAACCCTGCTTGGGCAGACATTAGCAGAGAAAAGGATCCGGTTGATCTATGGCGGGGCAAATGTCGGCTTAATGGGTGCCGTTGCAGATGGAGCTCTAAATGCAGGTGGAGAAGTGACTGGCGTATTACCCAGGTTCTTACAGGAAAAGGAAATCGCCCACAACCATCTGACAGAACTGATCCTTGTAGAAAGCATGCACGAACGAAAAATTAAAATGAACGACCTGTGCGAAGGCGTAATTGCTTTGCCAGGTGGTTATGGTACATTAGAAGAACTTTTTGAAATGCTCACCTGGGCGCAACTTGGGCTGCATAAAAAACCAATAGGCCTTTTAAATATAAACGGGTATTACGACTGTTTAAACATATTGACAAAAACCATGGTTGATAGCGGGTTTTTGAAACAGCTCAACCAGGAGATGCTTTTAGTAAGCGATAATATTGAAGACCTGCTGAACAAGATGTTTGCCTATAAAGCACCTGAGGTTGGGAAATGGGTGACAAAGGAGCGTTTATAGACCCGCAGCTGCCACTGTGTGCTCATGATACCGGATCGGGGCCACAGCATTGATCACATCTTTTCGTTTGCTCATATCAATGGGATAATTCCTTTTTGACCTTTTATAGCTATAAAATGAATTCATGAACAGGGACAACAGAAATGCCCCTCTTCTTAAGGTGAATACTCCCCGCAGAATTCGCCTGAAAGCATACAAGGGTGAAAATGATTTCTTCCATAAGGTCCTGTGTGCCTGCAGTAGTTGGTCCTCACTTATTTTTTTGGGCACAAATGCAACGTTATAACCATTGTAAAAGTGCCAGTTCCTCTCCTCCAGGATCCGCCCTTCCCTATTTAATGTGGTATAAATAGGTGTTCCCCTGAATGGCGTCATGATACTAAGAAAAGGTACATCGATACCGATCTTCATCAATTGATCTGCCATATTGATGATGCTTTCTTCATCGTCGTGATCAAATCCTGCGATAAAACCGGCCATTACCGCGATACCTCTTTTTCTGATCTCCTTTACTGCAGCACTGTAGTTGCCGATCTTGTTCTGCCGCTTATTAGCATCAGCAAGCGAATCCACTCCGAAGGACTCGATCCCCAGGAATACACCTATACAGCCTGAGGCCTTCATCAGGTCCAGCAACTCCGGATCTTTGGCGATATCCATGCTCGCCTGCGTGAGCCACCACTTTTTCAGCGGGATCATTTTCCGCAGAAGCTCCCTGATGTAGGGGCGTTTGATGGTGAGATTGTCGTCCCAAAACCAAACGATCTTTTTCTGCCACCAGTGGTTGAACTTATCATAAGATGCGTCGCGTATCACATCCTCCACCGGGCGTAACCGAAAGCCGGGATTCAGTGAAGGCACTGTACAAAAAGAGCAGGAGAAAGGGCAGCCCCTCGTTGCCTGTATCACCTTTTTAATAAAGAACCGGCCCGGCAACAGGTCATACCGCGGAGTAGGAAGGTCTTTCATATCGCAGGGGCTTCCCGTATATACCCGTTTTAACTGGTCAAGACCGAAATCCTTTAACAGCCCAGGCCAAACATTCTCCGCCTCCCCGGTAACAATAGCATCAAAGTAGGCGAGCGCTTCTGCCTGGCAATACGTAACATGCGGGCCTCCTGCCACCACCACCTTCCCTCTTTTCCTAAATTCAACAGCCAGGTTGTAGGCTGCCATGGCGAATCCGCTGAAAAAAGAAATGGCGATGAGATCTGCATCAGTGTCGAGGTTAATCCTGTCGATCTGCTGGTGAAACACACTTACCGTATGTTCGGCAGGAGTAATGGCAGCCAGGTGAATGCCAGTGACGGGTGGTACAAAATCCCGTTCATGCCCGAATTCGTATCGTTGTACGTATGCTATGATGATGTCTATTTTCATAAACCAATCATTGGTTGTTCGAAACAAATATACACATACTTTGTATTTCAAAGTACTTTTTACCATCATTATTTACAGACCTTAGAATGAAAATAAATTTGGGGGTATGTAATCTATACATTACATTTAGTACTGTAAACATTACATTATGCGCCGAAATTCTTTCCCTTATTCCTATTGGGCTAAAATATTGGGGGTACTGATCATCATTGCCGGTATTTTTAGTTTTTTCCAGCAATACCATAAAAAGGGCGTTTATGATTTCAATGAATTAGCTGTTGGATTAAGCTGGGGATTTGTCTTTATTTTCTTTTCTAAGGAAAAGACGGATGATGAAATGGTAAGAAGTCTAAAATTCAAAGCATTGGCAACAGCATTGATTGCCTCATTTTCAATTACCCATCTTTACAATTACTTCTTCCTTAACTGGCATTTTGAGCGCGGGAGGGATGTAATTCTTTCCATCTCAGCTTATCAGTTCTTAGCCTTCACATTAATGACCGCTACTGCTTACTTTTATTACCTGAAGTATCAGATGACTTTAAATGAAGGGGAATGAAAAATCTTATTAAGGTGGAGCGCGCGAGGCAAAATTTAACACAAGCGGAATTAGCTGAAAAAGTGAAAGTAGCCAGGCAAACTATTATTGCAATTGAAGCGGGTAAATTCCTCCCTTCTACGATCTTAGCCTTTAAAATTGCCAAAATACTAAATTGTACAGCTGATGAACTTTTTGAGCTGGAAGACCTGGATTGGCTGTAAGCACGAATCCAAGGATAGTGCTACCCTGGCTTCATCCTTGCTTCATGTTAGCTCCTGGAGCGGTTTAGAGCAAGGATGAAGCAAGGATAAAGCAAGGGTTAAGCCTGAATAAAGCCACCATAGCGGGTTTCAGCCAATTCATTTTCCTAATGCATTGATAACCAAGGAATGATTTCATATTATGTTAAATAGAACCAATGATTCACCAGATATTTGAACCGAACAGCGACTTAGCGGCATTCGTCAAATGTTATTGGACATTGGAAAGCCTGAAAGAGAAAACACCTGAAAAGAACACCATTGTTCCTGATGGGTGTATGAAAATGATCTTTCATCACGGAGATCCGTACAAACACTACACAGAAACCGGGAACAGCGTTCTCTTACCACGATGTTTTGTTATCGGTCAACTCACCGGGCCATATGAAGTAGAGCCTACAGGAGAAACAGGCATTTTCTTTGTCTGCTTTCATCCACACGGATTTTTGCCCTTTGCCACCTTTCCCATCAAAGAAATGGAAAACACAGCCGTTCCTTTGGAGAAATTGTTTGGAAAAGACGGGCAGGAAATAGAAGAAAAGATCCTTCATGCCGGCACAACTTCAGAAAGGATACAGCTGATCGAAAAATTTTTATTCAACCGGTTAACTGATACTGAAACCATTGATCACATTGTACAATCAGCCATTGAAACCATTTTAACAGCAAACGGGCAACTCTCCGTTGATGAACTCTCCAGGAAAAACAATACCAACCGAAGACAACTGGTGCGTAAATTCTCATCCTCCATTGGCCTAAGCCCGAAACAACTTTCAAAGACCATAAGGCTGCAGGCAACCCTCAAAATGCTGCTGAACAGGAAAATCACCAGCCTTACAGACCTGGCTTACGAAAGCGAATATTACGACCAGGCCCATTTTATTAAAGATTTCAAAGAATTTACCGGGCTGACCCCTAAAGAATTTTATGGAGATCATCTGAAGATGTCTCTGATCTTTGACAGCGGGGATTAACCTTGTCCCATTTTTACAATTTTAGGGCCTAAAGTCTTTGCAACTTTGCTGTCTAATAATTTGACAATGGAGAACGTAATCACTTTTTTCGACATTCCTGCAACGGATTTCAGCAGGGCTGTATCTTTTTACAAAGCCATTTTAGGTCTGGAAATAAACGAAACAGATATGTTTGGTACCAAAATGGCCTTCTTCCCTTCTGACGGAACAAATGTATCTGGAGCAATTGTTCAAGGCAAAGATTACAAACCCTCAACAGACGGCGTTATTGTTTACCTAAATGGTGGTAACGACCTACAGAACGTATTGGATAAAGTGGAAAGTAACAACGGAAAAGTAATTGTCCCCAAAACCCATATCAGCCCTGAAGTTGGATACATCGCCATGTTTATCGACACTGAAGGAAATAAAATGGCCCTTCATTCCCTCAACTAAAGCAGATGAATATATCCACGCTCAACTTTCTGAAAAAGTTAGACCAGAACAATAACCGTGAATGGTTTAATGCGCATAAAAAACTATTCACTGTTGCCAGTGAGGATGTAACTTCGTTTGTTGAAGAACTGATAAGGGAAATTGCCAGATTTGATAAGGAAACAGGGAAAGCAGATCCGAAAAAATCACTTTTCAGGATATATCGCGACACGAGGTTTTCCCATAACAAGGACCCTTACAAGATCAATTTCGGCGCAAATATTGGATCTAAAAATGCGGGATACTATCTCCATATCCAGCCCAATCAGTCTTTCTTGGCGGGAGGTATCTATATGCTTGAAAATGACAAGCTGAAAGCGTTGCGGAAAGAGATCTCCAATAATGCCGGAGCGTTTCAAAAGATTGTGGAGGAAGAAGGTTTTTGTGGTTATTTCGGAGGTTTAAGCGAAGAGGGGAAACTAAAACGTGTTCCTGCAGGTTTTGAAAAAGAAGATCCGATGGCTGAATATTTGAAACTTAAACGTTTTGTGGCAGTTAGGCCTGTTGCCGACAAAGAACTTTTGGAAAAGGATGCTCCGAAAAAGTTTGCGGAGGTTTATAGATCCCTGAAGCCTCTCAAGGATTTTCTGAATGCACCTTTTCTGTAGCGCTTTTAGAGAAGTAATTGCAGCCTCACAACAGTACCGTTGTGAGGCTTTTTTTGTTGCCGAAAACGGTAATACAACGAAAGTAGGATCTCCATCGAATTCACCCGATATCCGTATATTTATAGTAAACCCGGGTGATGGAACATTATTATGATACCCTTTTTGCGTATATCTCCCTGATAATCGATATTCCAGAGCATGACAGGGCGCAATGCCGCAATACTTTTAAGCCCTTGCGGGTAGCCAGGGATACTATGTTAGAGGTAGCCGGGGAAGTTCCGGTGCACCATAATTTCATTGTATCAGGTTTTATGCGAAAGTTCTATATCAATGATAAAGGGGAGGAAGTAACCGTTGACTTAAACAATAGCTCACGGTTCTTTACCTCCTATTTCCCTTTTGTAAATCAGAGCATCTCCAATGAATACCTCCAATGCATTACTGATTGTGAGTTGCTGAGGATCACCAAGGCCGATGCAGACAGTTCTTCACAAACCAGCATTACACAAAAGGACTATACAATCAGGCTATTCCAGCAAATACAGGAAGAAGACAGGCAACGAATGAATGATCTGGCCACGCTTACTGCCGAGCAACGGTATGTAAAGCTGATAAAGGATTGTCCGAATATAATAAAGAATGTACCCCTGAAATATATTGCCTCCTATCTCGGAATAAAACCTGAAAGTCTCAGCAGGATAAGGCGGGAGATCATTTCTTAACAATTGTTAAGTAGAAAATCATCAGGCTGAAGTTACCTTTAACCAATCACTTCAGCGACATGAAACAAGTAATCCAAACGCTAGCTCTGCCCCTCTTCAGGAATGTTACCCGTTTTTGGTTTGTAGTAACCTTTTTAGGGCAGTTGATCTTTGCATACTATATACTAATGCTCTACTATAAATCCACTGCTCTTGGCGACTTCGAAAAGTGGAATACCGCTAATCCCCATTTCTATATCAAAGGAGACGTTGCCGGAAACCTGATCTTTGGCTTTCACGTTGCATTGGCCGCTGTAATAACCATTCTTGGGCCTTTACAATTAATAAGTATGATCAGGAACAAGGTGCCAAAGGTCCACAGGATCTGCGGCAGGATATACATCTTTTCGGCGTTCCTTATTAGCGCTGCAGGCTTATACCTCACCTGGGTAAGAGGCTCCGTTGGTGGGCTATTTAGTGCTATCGGCATAAGTATTAATGCGCTGATCATTATTGTGTCTGCCTTTTTTACCATCAGGTATGCCATACAAAGGAATACAAAGTTACATAATCAATGGGCTGTGCACCTGTTACTGGCAATGAGTGGTGTATGGTTATTCCGGGTATTTTTCATGCTCTGGATGTTGGTTCACAGAGCTCCTGTTGGTTTTGATCCTGAAACATTTACCGGGCCTTTTTTAAACGCACTGGCAGTATTTGTTTACATCCTTCCCCAAGCTGTGGTAGCTTTGTATTTTAAAGCCAGATTCTCAGGTTCTGCCAATAAAAAACTGGCATTTTCACTATTGCTTTTTGCTATAACTATTGGTATTGCCGCAGGGACGGTGGGGGCTATCCTGGGCATGTGGCTTCCAAGGATATGATAATGCTGTAAATGCCAAAAGCCTTAAAGGTGTGAAGCTAATGTTTTGATTATTGTATTTTGAAACTTTTCAGGTTCATCCTGCTGAATTTGATGCCCTGAATTTTCAAATAAAAACAAATCCTTCTCAGGTGCTTCTAATTCCTCAAAATATTCCTTTGTGATCCTTGTCGATGTTTGAAGATCGGTTTTACCAACAAAAAATGAAGAAAATGGTTCTTGAAATCATTGCTTGTTGCAAATTCTTTGCCCTCTTTATAAAAAAGCCACTTTCTTAAGTAGAACAGGTCTTCGTCAATTCTAAAAGGAATATCTACGCTCGCTAATTCTTTACTGGCAAGAACATTTTCAGGTTCGGTAGTTTCATTCAACAAAATCATTCAAGAACATTAGATGCTTTTTATGTTTTTCTACATCAATGATTCGTTAATTTAAAATCTATTGAAAGTGAAGGGTATTCCGTTTTTCCTGGAAAAACATGTTTGAAGGGCAACAAAAAGGCTTCACAAAAGTGAAGCCTTTTTGCTATCGTAGCGCGAAACCGGTGTTAAAATGGCTGAATTTATTTTAAGATAATATAAAGCGGTCGCAGGAATTCGCTTGCTGACTTACACGATGATTGCAAAAAGTAAACCGGCTGAAAAATATTATGCAGATAGTGAATCCTATTATTTATTTCCCAGTAATTCTCCCAGTCGTTTTTGTAGCGCCTCCCCCGTCAGGTTAACGGCTACAACAATCCCATCAGGGTCAATCAACCAGTTGGAAGGAACAGCTTTTACATTATACACCACTGCAGCATAAGTATCCCATCCTTTCATATCGCCCACATGTAACCAGGGAAGATCATCCTTTTTCACAGCTTCCATCCACGCAGCGCTATCTTTGTCCAGCGTAACGGCCAATACTTCCAGCCCTTTATCCTTATAGGCAGCATATGCATTTTTTACATTAGGGTTCTCTCTGCGGCAAGGTACACACCAGGATGCCCAGAAATCCAGTAAAACATATTTACCGCGTAAAGCATGCAGCGAAACTGGTTTTCCTGCCATATTGTTCATTGTGAAATCCGGCGCGGCAGTACCTGGTTTCAGCGTAGCCAGCTTGCTCAGTTCCTTCAGGTATTTCTTTGCCTCATAACTACCGGTAACTCCAGGTGACATTGTATTGTAGAGCATATTCAGATAAGTATGCTTTGAAGTAAGCAGGTTCCTTCCCAACTGCGTTTCCCATATATCTTTGAACAATTGCCAGCTTACATAAGAATCAGGATGTTTACGGATAAACCCGGTATTTACGGAATCGAGGATATCCCATGTAACCTCCATCTGGCTTACCAGTATATTCTTGTTTGCTTCATTTTCTCTGGATGCAACAAGTTTCCGGTACAAAGACCCTGTTTTCTGTGAAACCGGAAATTGTAACGATCTCAGCTCCTCATGCAGTTTCTGTGCCATAGAGCCTTCTACTGTAGCTCTCCTCAGCGTTTCTCCTTTCACGTAGATGTTGCCGGCATCCAGGAAGAAAGTCAATACCTCCGGCCTGAGATAATACGGATCGGATGGAGAATCACCTTTTTTGATCAGGATCAGATTGCAGGGGCCGGGAAAAGCTGTGCTTCCATTGTAAGTAAATTTCCCGTCAGATACCGCAACAGTGTCGGCCATTTCTATCTGCCTGCCACCCGCTTCGGTAAAATAATGAAACACTACTTTGGCTGCCTCACTTAGAGGATTGATTTGCCCGAAAACAGCAAATTTCAGTTTACCGGAACGGATCTCATCTTCAGATGGCATGTTTACCGGAGGCATCTCTTCCTCCTTCATGGCAAATGAATAAGATCCGGAGTGCAACTTTTCTGCAATTGACCTGCCCGTTTTCGATTGCCGTTGTTTTTTGGACAGGTGATTGTACAACCTCTTCACATCGTCTTCAGGAAGTGTTTGAATGTTCTCATCAATTAAGAAAGTACTTAAATGGGTGGAAGAATGAGCCTTAACGATGTCTTCCAGCCGGTTTATCAATTCTTTTTGCTGGAAGAATTTCATGTCCTGCTGATAAGCATCATAATTGGGTTCAGTAGCAGTCAGGAAACTTTTACCATATTTCAACCGGAGATATTGTTCTGCCAGATATTCGTCTTTAAGTGATTTCTTTATATATGCCAGATACGCCATGGACAAGGAAGGGGAAGATATCGTCATACCATTGACCGGCCTGCCCTTGCTGAAATCGATATCCATTTCAATGGCGCCTGGCGCTTCTATGTAAACCGGGGTCATGTGTATCGCATTGGCGCCAAGCATCATTTTATGCGACATATAAACAAGGCCCGGTGCCGAAAAAGGTATGGAAGCAGTGTACCTGCCATCTTCCACCACAGCACTGTCTCTTCTGTTATGGGTTGAAAAAAAGATGACATCCCCTTTATCCGTACCGGACACGGTACCGCTTATGACAGTTACCGCCTCCTGGGAACGGGCCTCCCCGGAAAAAATGATGAATAGTATTGCAATGAAAAAAAAACGAATCATAATTGCTTTTTAAAATGGTCAGAAGAATTAAAATATTACCGGGCATTCTGTTCCAGCCCGCTGAGCAGGATCTCGGTATCAGGAATGGGCATAGTGTAGCGTGGACTGTTAGGCGTCAGTTCATATTCCACGCCTTTCACCAATCGCTTTAAGGTGATGTTTGCGCCACCGGCATTCAACCTTCTCAGGTCCTGCCAGCGAATACCACGGAAGGGTAATTCCTTTCTGCGCTCGTCCAGCACAATGCGAAGCGCCTCATCCTGATTGTTTGCGGTGTAAGGAACATACGTATCTTTCTTCCACCTGGTCTTCAGCAGATCATTCAGCGTAGTAATTCCATCGCCATAATTGCCGCTTCTGATCTGGCACTCCGCTTTGATCAGGATCGTTTCATCAATGGCCAGCCCGGTAAATGGCTGCAGGTTTCCTTCGTAGCTGCCCTTAATGCCGGGTTTCTCATGTACAAAGGAAAGCCCGAAGAGAATGCTTTTTCTCAGGTCATTTGTACCGTACATTTTGTATAATGTAGAATCCACCAGTGTGTTGGAAGCTAAAAGCAGCGAATAGATGCTCAGGGAAGCAGAAACGTAGTGCTTGCAGGAATAAAGTACTTCTGTATTCGTATTAATATTGAAAGGGGTGAATGAAGCCGTGCTGATTGTTGCATAGTCCAGTAATGTATGCTGCGTTTTCAGAACGTCCTCCGCATATTCATAGGCCTTGTCATATTCCCTCATGTTCAGGTACACCCTTGCCAGCAACGCTTTAGCGGCGGCTTTGTAAGGCCTGTTCCTGTCTGTCCCGGGAATTTTCTCCGGCAGCAATGTTGTGGCCTGCTCAAGATCTGCCAGGAGTTGTTTGTAAGTTGCCTGCACGGAGGCGCGGGTAGATCTGACTGTAACATCGGACTCGAGGCGGAGCGGGATCCCGGACTGCAATGCCGCCTTATCCTTGTCGTAAACAGGAGCATATGTTTGTGCGAGATTATAGAAAGCATGCCCCCTTATAAAAAGCGCCCATCCTTTAATCCGGTCAAAATCATACTGCTCGTCCGCAGAAGGCTTCAATTTATCCAAACCTTCCAGCGTGATGTTGGCGTACAATACCTGTTTGTATAAAGTGCTCCAGTCCGTCAGCGACTCCTGCCCTGCATAAATCCGCTTTGCCCATATGTAAGCATTTCTTTCTTCCTGGTTGGGGATGGCTTCCCAGGACTCATCGTCGGGAAAATAGAAATCACCGGCGGATATCTCTCCCAATATTCCCGATACGCTCATATCATTTCCATCCAGCAGCTTTTCAAAATCTTTGAGCTGAGTGGGAACAAGTAGGGAAGTTTGGGGCTTTTTATCCAGAAACTCAGCCTTGTTGCAGGAAAGGAGCAGCAGTAATATTCCTGTAAAAAATATCCACGATCTCATATATTTTACTTTTAAGATCAATTAAAAATTTGTTTTGAACCCGAATGAAAAGAGCCGTTGCGCAGCAATGGAAAGATTATCCGGGTCCAGGTCCTTTTTATTGGAACGCCATACAACACCAAGATTACTTGCATATACATATATGCTGCAGTTATAGGAACGGGCACCTGCATCTCTGAGAATGAAGCTATAATCAACCTGGATATCCTGTAACCGTACATGGCTTCCTGATGCGATCAGTATTTGTGAACTTCCGTAGAAATCATCTCTCGACAGATCGTTGGGATACATTTCAGAAGGTACAGTGGTAATAAGCTCATCTCCTTTCTGCTGCCAGCGCAGGCGGTAATCAGGATGAAGGTTATTCAGATTGAACAGGCTGCTATAGCCCACAGAAGGCATCCTGAAAACATGTCCCAGCTTGTAAACAAGATTGAATGACAGGGAGATCTTCTTATAGTTAAGCGTATTTCTCAGGCTACCGAAATAAACGGGCATAGCGGTACCGCTATACATGGTGTTCATTCCCAGGCTATCAACGTTTATGATACCAGTCCAGTCGTTACTGACTTTCCCATCATAATAGCCAAGCGGATCTCCGTTCTCCGGGTCCAGGCCGGCCCAGCGGTAGCTGAAGAGCGCATTATATGGGTAATCCACACGAAATCCGAGCGGAGAAGGATTGACCTTATAGGCCTTTATCTTGTCGATCGCTTTGCTTAACAGGAGGTTGGTTCCCCAGGAGAAATTGCGTGACCGGATATTAATAGAATTGATCACCACGTCCATCCCCTTCACTGAAATATCAGCCGAATTGCCCATGAATGAAACAACACCGGAAGAAGGGGCGAGCGGGCTGCTTCCTATGATATCCTTTCCGGTTTTATAGAAATATTCCAGGCTTCCGCTGATACGCTGATCCAACATCGAGAAATCAACACCGAGGTTGGTAATATTTATCTTTTCCCAACGCAGGGAAGGATTAGGCGGATTTACGAGTGCGGCATACTGGTTCCCGAAACGGTTCAGTCCGTTTGCTCCAGGTAATACCTGTGTAGTTACATAGGCGGATAACCCTTTATGCACATTTCCATTATACCCGTTGCTCACACGTACTTTCAGCAGGTCCATCCAGGACACTTTATAAAAAGGCTCCTTGCTGATCGTCCAGCCCAGGCCGGCAGACCAGAGCGGAACGCCCTTCTGGTTAGCCTTTACGCCGAACAGGTTCGATTCATCGCGGCGAAAACTGGCAGAAGCAGTGTATCGTTCTTTATAGGTGTATATTCCGTTGGCGAACATAGATACGTATCTGTCTGCCACTCCATTCTGGTAGGGCTTGTTGGGGATGGGTACCTGAAAACCGGTAACGAGTGAACGGAAATTATCTGCATAGTTCACATCTTTTGAAGACGCCAGTTCTTTATTGTAACCATACAAAGCACTAAAATCGGTCAGTTGATCGTAATCTTTCACATCGCTACCGGCAATAAGCGATAGCTCATGCAGCTGCCATTTCTTCTGATAGTTCAACTGCGCCCGTGCCTGGTGGGAAGTATACTGCGAGATGAAGCGTTGCAGGATGGCGCCTTCAGGTATCGGCCTCGTAACTGCACCGGTAGTATAGTTCACACTGGAGTAGGTATTGACAAGGTTACGTACGTAATAGGATTTTTCGGTAGCGATGTTATTGGACTGGGATATGCCCCTGCTGAATTGATAGTTGGCGCTAAAAGTCAGGGAGCGTGAAATATTGTATTTGATCCCGGCAGTCACCAGGTAGTTATTCAGCACTCTTCTATTATCTGCGCTGGTCATTTCTTCCAGCGGGCGCCAGTTCCAGTTAAGCAACTTCCCCATCCCGGCAGTATCGAGCCAGGCACGTTTATAAGTAAGTACAGCAGCGGGATTACCATTCCCGTCTGTCAGTTTCGTATAGGGGCGCGTGTATGTTCCATTGAGTACCGTGCCGTTGAGGGACCGGGTATTATCGGAAGTAAACGTGATGCCTGTAGTTATTTCCAGCTTGTTCCTCAGCAGCCGGTATTTATTCTGTGCGTTCAGGCTGATGCGGTTGTTAGTATTGTGCTTCACATCTCCCAGGCCACGGTCGTAGCCAACGGACAGGTAATAGGTATTCTGACTTCCGCCACCGCTAACGCTGGCAAAATATTGCTGGTTGACCGTTGGCCTGTAATAATGTTCGAGAAGCTCGTTCCTGTAATCATTTCCCTTCAGAGCATTGATCTGTTGCTGCGCTTCGGCTTCGGTGATCAGGTTTCTGCTTTTGTTATACAGGATCTGCACAACCGGCGAAATAAAGTCCGATGCAGCACCTAAAGGCCTGCTATAATACCCTTTATTATACAAATGCTCTTCGAGTGCTATTACCTCATCAGGATTTAATTGTGGTGCAGTGAACAAGCGGGGGTTTTCACCTATCGTGATATTGCTATTGAAATTCACTGTTACAGGTTTGCCGTACTTACCGGCTTTGGTAGTGATCACCACAACGCCATTGGAAGCACGGACACCCCAGATAGATGCTGCAGCAGCGTCTTTGAGAACGGTGATATCCAGCACATCATTAGGATTGATATTGGCGAGCGATCCGTCATACGGAAAGTTATCGACAACGATCAATGGATCTGCATTGGCAAAAATGGTATTGCGGCCGCGAATATTGAAGCCTGTTCCGGTACCTGTAGAATTATCGAATAACACACCGCTGGCCACGCCCTTGATCCTGTCAAGAATATTCCTGGACACACTCCGGTTGAGCAGTGCAGAATCTATATAACTAAAAGAGCCTGTTGCCCTTTCGGGAGCGATCTGCTGATAACCGGTAGAAAAGCTGACCGTTATCGCCTTCATTTCTGAAACAGCAGATTTGAGATGTACAATAATTTGACCGGCGGAGGAGAGCAGGGAAGATGTAACGGTAATGCTGTGAGGCTCGAAGCCCAGGAACGAGATGAGAATAACATCCGCAATTTTCGCATTCAGACTAACTATGCCTTCAGTATTGGCAATGCCTGACCGCTTACTGTTCTTTATACCCACAGAGGCACCTGGCAGCGGATTCCCCAAAGAGTCCACCACCTTTATGCGGATCACATCATCCGGCTTCACCTGTTGCCCATCAGTGGGAAAAACCGCAACAGGAGATTTCCTGGAAAGGATGATGGTCTTTCCCTCTATCGTATAATTCAGCGGCTGATCTTTCAGTACAACATCCAGCAGGTTCCGCAACGGCACATTTTGCATGTTAAGAGAAACAGGCGATGTTTCGGTAATGGCCCGCCCATCTGAAAAAACAACAAACCCTGTTTGCTGTTCAATGATGGAGAAGACCTGCTTTAAAGTAAGGTCTCTGCCGGAAATTGTAATGTTTTGTGCTGAGCCGGAAGCATAGGCATGCATAAAAAGGACAGTCAGCAAAAAAGCGGTTAATTTCATAACCTTTAAGATTTTAGCCCGGGTCCCTTTGTTTCTCTTTAGGGACCCGCTGAATTCGTCAAAGACAGACCTGGTGAGAACCCGGCCTCCGGCAGCCCCGTCAGGAAACGCAACCTGGGTGACGGATAGGCAATAGCATTTTTTTTGCATAAATTGCAACAGATTTGGTTGTTAATAAAAGGTGGTTTGCAAGGCCGTTTTTTGAACCAACCGAATTCGTTACCGTCACGGTTCAGACCCGTGACGGTTTTTTATTCAATGGCTGGTCCAATATTTTCAGGTATGCCGGTCAGCAGACGCAACATCCTGATCTCTTCATGTCTAATATTTTATTCCCGAACAAAATTATCCTTATTCCGTTCCCGTTGGCAGCACGATCAGCTTCCTGTCTTCTACGCGAAAACGTACGCCTGTCCTTTCCAATATCCTTAATAAACCCTGGAGAGAAATATCCCTGGTCAATTTTCCATAGAAAGTTTTCTGTGGTATATCCTTTTCGTATACTACTTCAATATCGTACCAGCGTTCCAGCTGCCGCATAACCTCTTCCAGGGATGCGTCGCTGAAATTGAACAAGCCGTTCTTCCAGGCCACGACCTTTCCGATATCAGGATTATCAACCACTTCGATCTCCGGGCCCCCTGCCTGCGTAATCTGTGCCTGCTGGCCGGGTTTAAGGGTTACATAGTTTCCGGATGAAGTGGCCGATACCTGTACGCTTCCCTCTATCAAGGTGGTATTGATACTGGTCTCGTTGGCATATGCATTGATGTCAAAGTGTGTCCCCAATACTTTCACTTCGGCTTTGTTATTCAGCTGCACCCTGAAAGGCATTTCTTTATTTTTCGCTACTTCAAAATAGGCCTCCCCGGTCATTTCCACTTTGCGATCTTTTCCTGTAAAAAACGTCGGGTAGCGCAGCGAGCTTGCTGCGTTCAACCATACCATGGTGCCGTCCGGCAAGGTTAGCTGAAACTGCCGTCCTTTGGGTGTTGATATGGTATTGTAATACACGGCCGCATCCTCTTTGCCGTCATAAACCAGAGAACCATTTATGATCCTGGCTGCAGTGCCGCCCTGCATGGCAATTACTCCATTACCAAGACTATCTAACACCAACTGCGAGCCATCTGCCAGGGTAAGCACGGCGCCTTTCTTACCAGGAACTATATCCGTTTGGGCCGTAACATTGGCAGGGTGTGTATTTTTTTGGCTGGCTATCCAGAAGTAAGCGCTGCCCCCCAGTAGTATGATAATAGAAGCAGCAGCCCACCAGCGGCGCAGGAAATGCATGCGTTGAATAACAGGTTGGGAGAATTCTAATTGAGATTTGGTGCGCTGCAACAGCATGGCTTCAACCCCCTCCTGTTCATCGGAGAATTCCTTCGCCACCAGTTTCCCGAGCATCACGTCATCGCCTAGTGTTTCAACAAAGCGGCGGTGTTCATGGGAAACAGAAAGCCACTCCTTCAGTTCAGCCTGCTCCTGTTCACTAAGCGTTCCATCCAGGTACTTATGCAATAATTGAGCTATATATTGAGGTGCTGGTGCCATAAAGGTTTATAGTAAAGGAACACGCGAATTGGGAAAAAGTCCTATTGCCCGGAAAAAAAATATTCGATCTCCAGGAGGAAAAGGAGAACAGATTCCAGCGGATGCTGCTGCAGGGCAGATTTCAGTAATTTAATGGCGGAAAGTTTTTGATTTTTAACTGTCTTAACACTCACTCCCAGCCTTTCGGCAATCTGGGATGGCTTTAGTCCTTCTTCAAAGGACAGCAGGAATACCCTGCGGGTCTTTTCGGGGAGCTGCCGTACCTGCTCACTAATAAGTTTAACAAGCTCTACCCTTACCTGCTCCAGCAACAGGTCTCCCCTGTCGTTCTCCATCAATTCCGCCAGCTCTGCAATATGCCCATCATGTATCTGGCGGTCGCGCACCAGATTATAGCAGCGGTTACGGACAGCGATGAACAAGAAATTAGCAACCTTGCCGATGGTGTGAAAATCCGCCCGTTTGTTCCAGAGCTGTACGAATACCTCTGTTGTAATATCCTGGGCATCCGTTTCCGGTACAAAACGCCGGGAGAAATACAACACACGCTTGTAAAAATGTTGCCATAACATTTCAAAGGCTTGCTCACTGCCCCTGTGCAACCCTGCAATGAGGGCTGCCTCGTCATATTGTATTGTTTTATCTGTCAATTTTAGCAACTAATCCGAAAACAAATAAACAGGAAATTTAACTCATCTTTCTAAATTTTATATTATAGGTATAGGATTTCCCATCCTATCGTAGGGGAAGTAGGCTGACCAGGCTTTCAGGAGTAAATGATCTTTTCTATGATTTCTCTCCTTAGTATGGATTCAAGCATTAGAAGGGAAAAGAATGACGCGGTTCAAAATATACGTGCAAAAAAAGGCTTTACGAGGAATGTATGTGTAATATTTTATTCGTCCCAAAAGTGTTCTCTTGTACTTTTTGTAATTGAAATAGTTTAAATGAATATCCCCGGCATAACGCACGGGGATATTTAACAGGAATGTATTACCGGCCGGGAGGTAGCGGCCAGCCTTGGTTTTGCATCAGTTTAAGATTTTTGGTAAGCTCAGAACCCGGGATAGGGAACCAGTACATCCTTTTATCAAACTTAAGCGGGCGCGGATCGCGCTCCGGATAATCATAAGTAAAGGTATTGCCTGTTTTTGTGATGTATACGCTATGATACTTTACATTGTTCAGCTTTTCGTGCGCCACTCCCCATCGTTTGAGATCCCAGTACCGCTTTTGCTCAACGAGGCAGAACTCTACATAACGCTCGTTCCTGATCAGGCTCCGCATCTGGTCCTTTGTAAGACTACCTGTCGTTAACACTGTAGTGATACCTGCCCTGGCCCTTACCTTGTTTACGGCATCATACACCGATTGATCCGGCGCGGACATGTATTCATTGGCAGCTTCCGCGTAATTGAGCAGCACCTCCGCATATCTTATTTCAAGCCATGCCTGGTCTGAGCCGGCGCGGTAAGAGTAATTGATGTTTTGGGTATCGAGCGCCTTTAATGTATAATATCCTGTAAGGGTATTACCTGCATCCATATTCCCGTAATCGCGGCCACCCTCGAAGGTTTCAAGTGTGATCTGGGTAAGAGCGCCTCCTTTGTTTCCCCAGGTTTTGGCACCGTTATAACCGATGGCGGCATAAAAACGATCATCCCGGCCCGTGTAGGGATCGCTTGAAACGTAGCCGGAGCCGGATTCTCCGATCAGCCTTCCATTTTTCATGGGAAAAGCATTTACCAGCTCCTGCAATGGGAAACGTTGCCCGCCGTCGCCGGCGCCGAGGTAAGGCGGTTTCACCAGTGCATCCAGGCCGTGGGATTTGAATCCTTTTTTGTACTGCACTTCAAATATGGGCTCTTTGTTATTGGCGGATTTGTCCAGCCAGAGTGCTTTCAGATCGGGATTCAGGTCATATTTCCCCAACGCTATTACCGCCTGGTTGGCATCTGCAGCGGCTTTCCAGCGTTCGGCTGCTCCGGCAGCCTGCGTATTGGAATTGATGGTCTCAATATCTTTGTGCAGGGCGCTATTATCCGTGGTAAGATATTGCGGGCTTGCCCAATACAATGTCACTCTTCCTTTCAAAGCCATTGCTGCGCCTTTGCTTGCCCTTCCGCGTGGCGCATCAGGCGACAGCTCAGTGGCAGCCTGGTCCAACTCAGCAATGATGAACTTAAAACAATCGTTCAGGCTGTTCCGTGGAACACTTAAGTCGTCTGTAATATGCTGTACTTTGGTAATGACCGGCACGCCGCCATAACGTTGTACCATTTCGAAATAAAGAAAGGCTCTCATGAACCGGGCCTCCCCTTTATAGCGGATTTTAGTGGCATCGTCCATCTGCGCGGCATCAATGTTGGCCAGGAAGTCGTTGATCCTTACCACTTCCTCATACTTCCAGTAGGCGGTGTAACCGCCTACATCTCCATCCATCCACTGGTCGTAAATATGATTATTGGGCTCATTGCCGGTCCAGTTACTACGGGAATCGTCGGCTATGTTGTCGTAAAAGTTGTAATTCCAGCCTGGCCGGTCGCCATAGATCGTATTAAGGTACAAACCAATGAGCTTGGGGTCTTTCCACAGGTCTATCGACGTGATGGCATCCGGATTGTTCTGGTCCAGCAGATTCTTGTCGCATGCGCTGAAAAGCATAGATGCACAGGCCAGGAGCAATATATTCAGTGATATATGTTTCATAAAAACGGTCTTTAGAATGAAAATTTAAGGCCCAATGAAAGATTGCGCTGCTGCGGATAAGATCTGCCCGTGCCATCGCCCAGCTCAGGATCAAACTCTTTAAATGGGCTCCAGGTAAGCAGGTTGGTACCTGCAGCATAAACCCTAAGTTTCATGCCACGCTTTCTCATCCACGAAAGCGTGCTTAAAGAGTAGCCGATGTTCAACGATTTAAGCCTCAGGTATGCGGCGTCCCTCATCCAGAAAGTAGAGCTGCGCGAGTTGTTGTTGCTGTAATCTATCGTTGGCCTGGGATATTTTGCATCTGGGTTTTCCGGCGTCCAGTAATCTTTAAGATAAGCAAAGCTATTGTTTATTTCCGCTCTGAAAAACACCATTGCTTCCTCACCCAGCATAATGGTACGTTTGCCCGCTCCCTGCAAAAAGATGTTAGCGTCAAAGTTTTTCCAGCGCAGCTCTGAAGAAAATCCGAACACCATCAGCGGCGCGCCGGAATTATCGCTGATCTGCATCTGGTCAGCTTCGGTCACTTCGCCGTCTCCGCTGATATCCGCATATCTGATATCGCCTACACTGGGTTTGGAACCAAACTGTTTTACCCAGTCATCTACTTCTTTCTGGTTCTGGAACAGGCCCATGTCTACATATCCCACCATGGCATTCAGCGGACGACCCAAGCTGTTTTGGTAATCGGCAATGCCTTCCGGAACGTCGAGTTTGGTGAGCTTGTTGGTAGCATATGAAAAATTGAACCGGAAATTATACCCAAAGGAATTGATATTTCCACGGTACGAAAGCGTTACTTCCACACCTTTGCTTTTCATTTCGGCATAGTTCTCATCCGGCAGCCTGCGGCCGAATGTAGCTGGGGTTGACAAGATGCGCGGCCGAAGCATATCCCTGGTGGTCCGAAAAAAATAATCCGCCTCAATACCCAGGTGGTTATTAAAGAGGGTTGCATCCAGACCAATATTTTTTGAGACCAGTTTTTCCCAGGTAAGATTATAATTGGGAAAAACGCCGGAAACGAGGTTGATCTGCGATTCGTTCTCTATCACCGGCGGAAAGAAATCCGGCCAGATGTTAGGATATTTCCCCTGCATATAGTTATAGGAATCCATAAACTGGAATGAAGATATCTTGTCGTTCCCCGTTTCACCTACGGAAGCGCGGATCTTCAGGTTGTCAATAAAATCGAAGGCTTTTGTTTCCTTAAAAAAAGATTCTTCCGATATTCTCCAACCTGCTGATACTGCGGGGAACAGCCCCCATCTTTGGGATTTGGCGAACCGGTAAGAACCGTCTCTCCTGGCGGATGCCTCCAGCAGATACCTGTTATCATAGCCATAGTTCAGTATCCCTACAAAAGACCTCCGGGCATCGCCAATGGTGGAAGTGCCGGAAAGCGACTGTTCCAGCGGGCCGCTGGCATTCAATTCATCTTTTATGGACGATACGAAATCACGCTTCAGCCCACCCATCATAAAGCCTTTATTTTCAAGTTGCTCGTATAATGCAATTGCCGAAACGTTATGTTTGCCGAATTGCCGTACGTAGTTCAGCGAAGCATTTAAAGTAAGCTGGTTAGCTTCGCTCACATTCTGATCGAGCTGTGTTTTATTCAGGTTGTTGACATTGATCAGGCTTGCTTCGCCATTGTCTTTATACACCATGTAAGGCGTATTGAAAACTTTATGCAAGCCGGAATTCCTGATAACGGAAACTGTGCCTTTCAGGCTGAGGCCAGTTGTGAGAACGTCCAGCTTCTGTTCGGCGTTGAGCGTAGCGCCGAATGTTTCGATGCGGTTCCTGTCGTAGCCCGTCTCGCTGGTTTCAGCCACAGGGTTGGGCTGGCCGTTGATATAGTTAAACTGCCCGGAAGCGTTGTACGGTCTGTAGATCGGTGCAGCTTGTATGGCGTGCATAAAGATGGGGTAAGCATCCAGGCCTGCGGCGTTGGTATTGGCCCTGTTCGCATCTATGCTTAGCCCTACTTTCAGCGTGTTACTGATTCGAGCGTCTACATTGCTTCGGAGGTTAAATCTTTGATAATTATACTGGTCCCACATGCCTTTCTGGTTTGTATAACCTACAGATGCAAAGTAGCTCACTGCTTCTGTGCCGCCGTTTACAGATATGTTGTGCTGGCTCAATGTGCTGTTGCCTTTGAAGGTTTCTTTGAACCAATCCGTGCTCATTGTTCTAAAGCTTTCCAGTTGCTCCGCCGTAAAAAATTTGCTTGCCTGTGATGGATTGGTGGGGTCAAACCCTCCGTTCAGCTGCGCTTGATTGCGCGTAACACCATACTCGTATGCATTCATCATATCCGGGTATTTGGTGGGTCTCTCAATACCGGTAGAAGCGCTGTAGGTGATAGACGGTTTACCGATCTGCCCACGTTTGGTGGTTATCAGTATCACACCACCAACGGCCCTGGCCCCGTATACGGCTGTAGCCGATGCGTCTTTCAGAATGGAAATGCTGGCTACATCGTTCGCGTCTATATTACCAAAATCTTCTCTTACCACACCGTCGACAAGAATTAATGGCCCGGGCTCATTCACGGAGCTTCTGCCCCGTATCTGTATCCAGGCGCCGATACCCGGCCGGCCGGATTGTGTGGTGGCAAGCACGCCGGTAACGCGCCCTGCCAATGCGTTCGTTATATTGGAGGTAGCGGTCTGCTTCAGCTCCTCTCCCGAAACGGTAGAAATAGCGCTGGTAAGGTTCGCTCTTGTTTGCGAAGTATATCCTTTGATGACCACTTCGTCCAGCCCACGGACCTCTTCGATCATGGTAATATCTACTCTTTCCCGGCTATTTACAGGTATCCGTTGGGTTTTATAACCCACAATGGAAAACACCAATACGCCGTTGGCGGGAACAGTAATGACATAGTTCCCGTTTTCATCAGTAATAGTATGTTTATTGGAACCTTCGATCAACACTGTAACGCCCGGCACCTTCCCTGATCTATCGGAAACCGTCCCTTTTACTGCAATGTCTGCCACGGGCGTGGCAGTTGCCGGAAGCGCTTCCCTTGCACCCGCAAGCGCCTGGCTATAGCCAGTCATAACAAGAAGGGAAAATATAAATGCAGCTAATCTGTTTTTCATAATTGTTTTTTGATGAATGCGAAAAATTGTTTTACCGGGTCGGTTACGGATTGATCCAGAGTTCTGCATCATCTGCCTGGAAATTCGGGCTCCAGTTATCTCCTACATCATTTGGCCTGTTCATCATAAAACCGATCCTGGCCGTTCCGCCAACTACGTTAAAGTCAATGCTCAGCTGGGTATACCCGTTATTGCTGCCTACGGCCTTCTTTACCTCTGCTCCGCCACCGTTGGCGATCAGGTACATACCTTCCATATCGGCAGAGCTGATCCATACTTTAAAAGTGTATTTGCCGTCTTCCAGCCCTGTGATCTGCTGGGTAACGGAGCCTACATAAGCCAACTCATACTTGTGCCCGTTCCCCGGGTCTACAGACGGCGTCCAGAAAAGCAGGCAACGGGTGCCTGACTTCGGGCTTTCCGCGATAAAAAAACCGCCCCATCCCGGGCTACCGGGATAACTTATCTTCACTGGTTCCCAGCCTGTGACCACATAGCTGTCCTTAGGATCCATTTCAAAACCCGGATTAGCGATCGTGATCTTTTCCGGCGCCGTTAGTTTGGGGGCCCTGATGCTGATCGTTCTTGTGCTCTCGTTACCCGTAACGCTTTTAGCTGTCAGCACCACGTTATACCTGCCATTCGCCGCATACAGATGCTCCGGCGATCCCTCCGTGGAAACAGGACTTCCGTCTCCAAAATCCCAGGTGAAGGATATGCCGTTCACGGATTGATTGGTGAACTTTATTTTCAGAGGGTTTGCCGGGTCTTCCGCATAGGAGAAGTTGATCTGCGGAATAATGTCTACCGGCTTGGTAGTTACGGTCTGTTCTTTGGTGGACTCAATGCCCGTAACGCTGGTTATCTTCAACGTAATCTTATAATCACCGGGGGCTGCATAAGTATACGTTGGTTCCGCCTCGTTGGAAACGGGGCTGCCATCGCCAAAATCCCAGGTGATGCTTTTAGCGTTCTTCGATTTGTTTGCCAGCTTCACCGTGAGGTTGTCAGGAGCCTGAATGGTAGCCGTAAAATCCGCAACGGCAACCACCCGTGTAAAAGGGGAAACATCTATTCCCCTGGTGCAGGATTCCAATATTCCCGTGACAAGCAAGATCAGCGAAATTGCAGTAAAGGTCTTTTTCATACTGTCGTTATTTAGGTAAGTGGTGATCGGTCACCGTTTATTTTTTTTTGTAAAACAGCCGCCATTCAGACAACTGCGTGGCCTGGTCACCATTATTGGATGTAATATGAAGCCGGTAGTAAGCATACGGCGTTGTGTTCTCAAACGAGTATACTTTTGTCTGCATTCTTTCTTCGAAGCTTTCTTTGGCCTGGCTATCCAGCTTCACCCACTTTTTACCATCCAGGGACCCAAGCAGCTTCCAGTTCCTGGGATCTCTCCCGGGTACATCGTTTGCGGACGACAAAGCGTACTGGTTTACGATGACCGGTTCGGGCAACTGGTACTGCATCCACAGATTGCTGGAAAAGGCATAGCAATACTTGGTGTTCTTGTTATTGTCGAACAGCTTGTCTACATCTTCTTCCGTTTTTTCCGGAACAAACTGGGCTTTTTTAATACCGCCTTTGCTGGTAATATCTGTTACCTGCGCGCACAATGAGTTGGCTAAAAGGGAACACAGGATGATCCCTGGTGCGTAGAACAATTTCTTTTTCATAACTGGTACGAATTAATATTTGGTTGTTTAACATGGTCTGATTAAAAAAGTACGCGCAATAGATTTCCAGGCGCAGATCGCATGATGATCTGCACTGGTAAAGTGACCTTGAATTTTAGTGTATTGTTGCCTGTGTTTCTGCGCTGCCTAAAATGAAAGCCCTGCGCCCACCGTGAAATTTTTCATTTGCGGATAATAGTATCCCATGCCGTTCTCCGCTTCCGGATCAAACTCCTTCAAAGGGCTCCAGGTAAAGAGGTTTGCCCCGGCAACGTATGCACGCAGCTTGCAGTTATTCTTTCTTAACCAGGTCCAATTGAATGTATAGCCAACATTGATCGTTTTCAATCTCAGGTACGATGCGTCCCTTAGCCAGAACGTGGAATACCGGTTATTGTTAAAACTGGCGTCTATAGTGGCACGCGGATACTTCGCATCCTGGTTTCCGGGCGACCATGCGTCCATCAGATACGCAAATGAATTGTATTTGCCGCCCCGGAAAAGCGTGATCGCTTCCATGCTCAGCATCAATGACCGCCTGGCCGCACCCTGGAATAAAAAATCCATGTCAAAATTTTTCCATCGCAGGCCACCGGAAATACCGTAAGTAAGCTGAGGCAGCGCATCGTACGGGCTGATCACATCCTGGTCCTGATCCGTGATCTGACCGTCGCCGTTCACATCCTCATACCTGATATCTCCAGGCGCCTGCTTCTGGCCGAATTGCATTCCGCCATACCATTTTTCTACCTCCGCCTCCGACCGGAAAATACCTGCGGCCCGGTATCCAATTTGAAAGCCGATAGGCCTGCCCTGCCGCTTTTCCCATGAATGGCCATTCACCGGATCGTCAATTCTTGTAATTTCATTTGCGGCAAAAGTACCCTGTACGCTTATGTTGTATTGCAACGCCCGCTCCTGGCCATTATAATGCAGTACCAGCTCCCATCCGTTGCTTTTCATCTCCGCATAATTTTCTTTGGGCAGCCTTCTGCCAAATGTTGCCGGAATGGAACGTGCCCTGTCCCACAGCATATTGGTGGTTGTGCGGAAATAATAATCGAAATTCAACTCCAGCCTGCCCTTCAGTACCGTGGCGTCTACTCCGATATTTGCCGTGCGCAGCTTTTCCCAGGTGATATTCCGGTTGGCGTATACACCGTTGTATAATACAATGGCGGGTTCATTATCCAGCACTGGTGCGTAGAACGGCGGGAAACTTCCTGGTACCTGTCCCTGTGAAAAAAAATATTCATCGAGGTACTGGAACGCACCAACATTATCGTTACCGGTGATGCCCACGGAGGCTCTCAATTTCAGATCACTGAAAAAAACGGCATCGCGTAAAAATGGCTCCTCGGACAATCGCCATCCCGCCGAAACCGAAGGAAAAAGTCCCCATCTTTTCCCGGGAGGGAAACGGTAAGAACCATCGTAACGTACAGTGGCATTTGCCAGGTACCGGTTGTTATACGTGAAATTCAGGATGCCTACCAGAGAGCGCCTTGCATCATCGATGGCCGATCTTCCGTCTATGGCTTGCTGATCTGGCCCGCTGGCAAAAAAATAATCCTGCCAGTTGGTAGGGAACTGCCGCCGGCTGGCGTTAAAGTAATCACTGTTCTGCCCGATCTGCTCATATAAGGCAAGCCCGCTGATCTCGCTTTTCCCGGCAGCCTTCACATAATTCAGTGATATGTTGTATGTATTATTGGTAAACTGCCGCGACTCCTCGAATAAAGAGGTATTCACCTGGTCCCCTATGCCTATGGATCGTACGCTGGTGACATTCCCCTGGCTGTCCTCGCGGTACAACAGGTAAGGCGTTCTCCACCACTTCTGAAAATACTGCCGTCTTACCACGGCTGCGGTGCCTTTTACTGATAAGCCCTTTGTAATGAAAGGCAGTTGCTGCTCAAAGAATATCGTTCCCTGAAATACTTCATCACGCTGCATGTTCCTTCCGCTTTCTTTGATATCCGCAAGAGGATGAGGGACCATGGCGTCATAAAATCTTCCGCCGGCCGTATAGGCGGGAATGGTAGGCGGCGATTGAACGGTATGTTCAAAAATATTATAGGCATCCAGACCAGCGGCGCGGGTAATGCTACGCCTTGCTTCCAGGTTGAGCCCTGCGGTGAGCGTTGCATTGATGCGTGTGTCTATATTAGATCGCAGGTTGATGCGCCTGAAATTGTAGGAATCCCATAATCCCTGTTGGTACGCAGTTCCCAGCATACCAAAATACCGGATATTTTCAGAGCCGCCCCTGATGGAAATACTCTGCTGTGATAAAGCGCCTTTCTCTGAAAAAACGGTCTTCCACCAGTCCGTACCCACTTTGCCAGATTTAAAATCCTCCAGCTGCAGCGCGGAGTAGAACCTGCTGGCATGAACAGGATTACCGGGATCGTAGCCGGCATTCAGGTTGGCCTGGTTCCACAAAGCTGCATACTCATATGCATTCATCAGGCGTGGATACCGCGTGGGGCTCTCGGTGCCGGTGGAGCCGTTCCAGGCAACTGTAAGCTTACCCGCCGTTCCCCGTTTTGTAGTGATCAGCACTACACCTCCCGCCGCCCTGGCGCCATATACTGCTGCAGCGGCCGCATCTTTCAGTACAGAAATTGTTTCCACCTCATACGGATTGATGTTGCCATACTCATCGTTTCGTACAATCCCGTCTATTACCACCAACGGACCCGGCTCATTGAGCGATACCTTTCCCCTGATCCTGAAATATGCGCCAATGCCCGGCCGGCCGCTTGTAGTGGTAGCAAGTACTCCCGGCACTCTTCCCACAAAGGAATTGGAAATGTTTAATGTTGGTGCTTTCTGTATTTCAGTGCCCGGCACAATAGCAATAGCGCTGATAATGTTCCTTTTCTTCTGCGTATTATAACCCACCACCACTACCTGGTCCAGAGATCTTGTATCGTTTTCCAGCGAGATGTAAAGAGGAGCCAGACTTTTTTCCCTTACCTCCAATTCCTGCGCAACGTAGCCTATCATGCGCACCTGCAACCGGGCAGGCAGCGTTACCTGTTCCAGTACGAACGATCCGGCTGTATCCGTTGTGGCGCCGCGGCCGCTGTTCTTTACAATGATAGTTGCACCAGGTAGCGGCGTTCCCTCTTTATTAAAAATCCCGCCGCGTATCGTGTAACCGCTGTCCGTTTCTTTTTTTCTCTGTAGTATGGCAATACTGTTCTGGTTCACTTTGTAAACGAGCGGGGTATTGTTGAGCAGCAGGTCGAGCGTTTCCTCCACGGAGCGCGTTCCCGCGGGCAGGTTCCAGTGCTGGTATGGGCTCACAAGCGCGTCCACATATGCAAACCTGAAACCGGTCTGCTGTTCTATCTTCTGAAAACCTGCTACCAGCGGCTCGTTCTTTAAGCTGATCATAACCATTGTACTTTTTATATTTTGACCATTCGCAGGCATCGCCAGTAATAAACTGACGAAAAAAAAGAGTAATACAGGTAATAGAGGACCGAGGCGCATTAGATACACATTTTCAGGAGACATCCTGGCGGAGCACGGCATCGCCATACAACTCCATAATGAATAATTTCATAACTTGGAGAAGTTTTCAAGTACTCGAAACACTTAAAACGCCGGGCTGCGCTGATCCCAAGTCAGTGTAGCCCTTTTTTCGGTATATGTATTTATTCTTTTCCTGTACATCCGTTGCCATCCAGCCAGATGGTATCTTTTTCCTTTTGCCACCTGATATCCGTTACAACAGTGATCACATCCAGCACCTGCTCCAGTTTGTTATCACTTAAAAACGTGCCTGTAAACCTGCAATGACGCAGTTCATTGTTACGGAACCGAATGGTCACATCATAGTGATCGTTAAGAACAGCAACAGCCTCTCCCAGCGTCATGTTCTTGAAGAAAAGGTTCTGCCGTTTCCATGCCATTACCTGCCGCACATCTACTTCCCGCCGCAAGGCCGTTCCCGAAGTTTTGTTCGCAACGATCTGGCCGTTGCGGGTAAGTATGCCCAGCATCTTTTCCTTTCCCGACACTTTCACCTTGCCGCTGGCAACGGTTACCACCACATCCTGCTCTCCGGGATAGTTCCGGATATTGAACCGGGTGCCTAATACCGTGGTGGCGAACTGCCCGGTATGCACTACAAAAGGCTGCCCGGGCTGCTGCTGCACATCAAAGTAGGCTTCTCCTGTAAGGTACACGTCGCGGCTGCTTCCGGAAAATACGGGTGGATAATCCAGCCGGCTGTTACTATTCAGTATCGCGGTGGTACCATCCGGCAAACTGATCACCTGGCGTACCGGCGAAGGAGCATGATCTGCTGCGAGCGGTGGTGCGGCATATTGCTCTTTCCTTCCCCATTGCCACCAGGCCAATGCCAGGCAGGCAAATAATACCGCCGCTATTTTTAAAATTCGTATCAGCGGCTTATTAAGCTTTTTGTGATGAAGCCTGTTATAGTCTAACTGCTGCGCAACCGCCCTTTCCTGGATGCTTGCATAGATCTTTTCTTTATCTGCTTTTCCGGATGGTTGATGTTCCGGTGGTATCTTATCCCATAACGCCGTCATTTCTTCGCTGACCAGGTCATTCTCTGAAAGCTGAGACATCAATTGCCAAAATTCGTCCAATTCGCTTTTGCTGCAATTGTTCTGCAAATACTTTTCGAACAGATATTTTAACCTGATTGGATTGGATGACATAAATATAAGACAGTAAAAAAATGCAGGTAGTACTATCCGTTGGCCGGATTTTTTTCAGGAGAGAATGTGGATCAGGAGGAAAAGAACACGCCAAGCGCTATCAGCGGTTCAATATCTTTACTTTTGAGGTAATGACGAATAGATTTCAGGGCTTCCGCCATGCTATTCCGGACGGTATTACGGGATAAATTCAGTTGCCTGGCGATCTGTTCATGCGTTAATCCTTCCTCCCTGCTAAGCGTGAAAATAAGGCGGCGTTGGGGAGATAACTGAAGAATGGCCTGCTGGAGTATGCTTCTCGATTCGCCATCAAGCAGCCGGTGATCGGCGCCACAGGTTTCTTCCGTTTCCATTTCCCGGGCAACAATCTTCTTCAGCTGCTCATCGCGACTGGCTATCTTGAAAAAATCCATGGCTTTGTTATAGGCAACCTTACGCAGGAAACTATCCAGATGCTGAATATTGTGCAGCAGCTCCCGGCCAGTCCATAATTTCAGGAAAATATCTATCACGATCTCTTCCGTAATCTCCGGGGACTTGATGATCCGGATCAGGTAATTGTACAACTTTGCCCAGTAAAGGTCATAAAGTTGCCTGAACGCAGGTTCGTTTCCCTCGGCGATCTGCGACAAGAGGCTTTTTTCAATATCGGCAGAATGGGATGACAAGTTTTTAATTTTGATTGATATGTATCAAAAGTAGCAATTTGGGGAGAAAAACAAGAGAATAAAGGAATAATAGGTATCTGCCGATAAAATAGCCAGCCCTGCCTGATGAAATCGTTCCACCTTCCAGCGGGCGATTTGAACACAAAATTGGAATAGCGAAAACGCTGTTTCCGGACGGAATTCATTACAGTGCGCTATTGTCATGCGAAGAATCGCCAATACTTAACCAAGGAAACTAATGGGCTGACTATTGTAGCCGCTAACTGCATAGGGGGAAAGAAAATGGGAATTTTCAGGAAACCTGGAAATTCCACTCGGGAGAATTCTCCAACTAATTATTATCAGATTTATTGATTTTTGATAATTTGCCAGCATGACGTATTGACTTCTATACAGGTCCAGGTTATACCTGTTGTTCCGGGGCCTTTACTATAATTTTGAAAATGTTATCCATTATTGTGTTTGAAGGGTTTGACGCAAAACCCGAGTTCGCGACTGGTTTTCTTGTCAGGTTATTTGTCGAATTTTGTCATTAATTATTTGAGTTATTCCGTTTCCCAATTTTCTTGCTTTGTCTGCATAAAAGTTGTCCATTTGAAATTTCAGAATAGGGATTTCATTGTTCAAGTCTTGCAGATAATGAGAAACAACAATGAAGTCCGACCCAAATGTCCCAGCTCTTCTAATCTTCATTATTTCTGTTTTCATTTCTACCGTCATATGTCTGCTAAGCGGTATTGCCGTTCGGCGTAGATTATATCGGAATGTGATTTCTGTGTTTGTAATTATTATTCTGTCAGCAACTTGTCGAATAAGTGACAAAATTGATACTATCAAAAATAGAAGTCCTATTGTAACTCCTAATATTTTAGATATCGTATCTGATGTTTTGATAAAAGGGGCAACACTTAATAAACACCCCCCGAAGAAAAAGAACAGCACTCCCCAAATTGATTTGTCCCCCAAACGAAGTTTGTGTTTTATGTCCACGTTATTATTGTCGACTGTAATTTTTAAGCTGGCTTGGGTTGCAATATCAAAAATGTCGTTATTAATCGTTTTCATTTCTTTTTATTGTTTACGCGAGGCCCTGCAAACTTGCTGCTTATGGCCAGGGCTTAGCGATGTGGTTGCGTTTAAATTCATATGAAATACTCAAGAGAGGAGATGTTAACCTAACGATTTCCTAACACTAAGATTACTAAAATTTGATGAAATAATTCAAAATATATCTCGCTTTTTACTCGTTACGGGAAATTGAAGAATTCGGGTATACCTGAAAACCAAACAATAAAGCATTTACAAGATTGATTCATTCTACTGAAATTTACTAAACGAATCTAAAAATGTTAACAATCCTGAATGGGAGTTGGAACCCTTATATCGTTCTAATTAATGAATGATGCATGCTTGAAATTTTAAGCACATTAGGGGAAAATTTAATCAACTTAGAAAAATTTTTATACGGAAGTGCTAACTATCAACACGTAGTAAAGAAAAAGCTATCATTTTTATGGTAGCTTTTTCTTTGTAAGGTTCCTTGTAGCGGGAATGGGAGAATTATCTAACCAATGGCTTAAGGACTTATTGGATTTAATGATTTGGGAAAAGGGCATTGCGAGAATCAGAAAGAACAACTAAGTTGCTCACAAAAGCATCCCCGTGTGCTTCCATAATTTTATTATGGTTGGCTCCACACCGCATTCCAAAAGAATCTTCTCAAATTCACCATCACCATACCCATCAATTGTCCAATCAATGGCATAAGCGGCAAAATCTTCAGTAACCTGCAATTTGCCAAAGAGTTTACTACGAGTCAAATGGCGGGCCGCCTTTATTAGCATTTTCCTCCCAAGCTCACCCGTTCCCATATCCTCCATCATTTGTTCAAGCTGGGCGTAGAGTTTTTCTAAAGACTCAATTTCCAGATCCAGCGCATCCTGATAGTCACCAATAAAAACGCTATTCCCATTGGCAAGTTTCGTTGCTACTTCCTGTGCAGATTGGCATACCAAATACGGAATATAGTTATCTCCATAATGGTAACTCAATTCCAACAACGCAACTGGCAATTCTTTGACCTGTCTGGTAAGCGTTTCAGCGATAGATCTGGCCAATGCTTCCGAAAGACTTTCAACAAGTGTTTCCGAAGTCATATTTTCCGAGAGTTTGCAATATATCAGTTGATTGTGTCCCTGTTCAAAAAATCTCCGGATTGTATCGAGGGTTTCATTTTGATCATAACCATATTCGTCATAGGAGGTAAATTTTCCCATACCAGGAATAATATGAATGTTGGAAGCCTTTTCAATCCTGTCTTTTAGCCCGTACTCATAACGTGTCGCTGTTAGAATAAAAGCGCTTTCGTCATTTCGTATACTGCTGATGATTTCTTCTCTTGACATCTGTGGAGATGCGGCACTACCTCCTCTCCCATTGATCACCAGATTTTGCAGGCTAATTTTTCTCTTATCTCGGAATTCAATACGTACAATCGATGAAGGCACCCCAGTATGCACATAGAATTCGACGTATTCTACAAAGTCATCACAATAGTTATAAAAACCTTCCCAGGTTGCGTGATTGTAATTGTGGTGGTATTTCACATAGCAGGGAAGACCTTCAGCATTGAATCCATATTCGTATAAAGAGTTTGTATCCAGATCGTGCTTATTCTTTGTCATCAGGCCATCGCTAGGAAAGGTCTCTCCGTCGAACTTCTTAAGGTTATATCGTAAACCATCAGAATATTGGGTTGTTTTTACCTGATTTTTATAAAGGGAAAGTGTTTGCAGTTCGTTGAAAGCTTGTTCCCACCGTTGAAGAAATTGTTCGAGTTGCTTCTCCATAATGTATAAAGGAAGTAAAGTATGATCCGGTGAAAGTACAATATTACGAGGTATAAGAGATGGTTCTTTTCCTTCAAACTAAAAGCCCATATCTAATTGAAAATCAATTAAATATGAGCCGTGTAGCGAGAATGGGACTCCGTTTGAACCGATGGTGAAGGTGGCGGAGTTCCTTTTGAGGTTAAAGAGTAGAAAATTATAAGTCGAGGTAAATGAGACTGTTCAAGACAAATAGGTGCCGGGCAAGCCGGAGCAAATTCCTCCTTCTTTGCATAACATTTTTTTCCACGGGAAGTGACCTCCGCGATCACGCTGAACCGGCAAAGCTGGAAGCAAAATACGTAGCCGCCGGGAGGACCTTTTATCGCCCATGCCCCTAATAGTGGTGCATGAATTTTTAGGGAAGGATGATCCTGGAGATTTTACATTGTAGAAAATGAGGTGGTGGAAAATGATATTCCCGAACGAGTCGCTTCAGCATTAGAATATGACATTTCTTGGCCGGAAATGTGATAATATCTGGCCGTAGCCATGTAATCTAACAGATTGCGCTGGCCATGGCTTATTTGATGTTCGGGAGTACGTTCATGTAGATCTAAAAGATCTTTACATTCCTCCTACGGCTTTCAATGTTTTCACCAGCGCAGCTGCCGATTCCAGGTCTTTCGCCAGGCGGTTATAATAAAATCTGTGGATCTTTCCATCTGGCCTTACGATCATAAGCGAAGGCAGGGCGTTAATACCATAATATCGCATCATTTCATTGCGAAAGCCTTCGCCGTTCGTGTACAGGTTGACGGCGTTGCCGGAGGTATACTTACCGGAACCTATGCTTTCCATCCAGGTATTTTTATCGGTATCCACGCAAATACTGATGAACTGAATACCGGACTCGTTTCCCAGCTGTTCTTCCGCCTGCTTTATGGCGTCTGTGAAGATGGCAGCGCAGGCGCTGCAGCCCGTAAACCACATATCGATAAAAACAGTTTTCCCCTTGTAATCGCTCAGCTTGTGATACTTTCCTTTGGTGTCCTGCAACCTGAAATCATAGGCCGCCAAACCGGGCATTTTGCTGCGCAGGCGGCCCATCATGCGCTGGCTTACGGAATCATGGATGAGCGTGGCGGCGTATTGATAAAGCGTATCTATATGCTTACTGCCCTGAGCGATCATCAGTGTTTTTACAAGTGCCCTGTCCCGGAGTTTGCCGGTGAAATTTGCAGTAATGGCCTTAAAATTTGCATCGGGATTTTCGTAACCATATTTGATGTAGTTATCGAAATTTACTTTTTTACATATAAACTCGATGTATCTGGCTGATTCGGGCAGTACATCCTGCGAAACAGGGATGGCAAGGCGGTTTATCATGCTTCTGTTATAGGCTTCGATGAAATGCTGCTTCGCCATTGGCTTATCCGGCAACTGGTCATATCCGAGTTTCAGGCGAAAGAAATAGGAGCTGATACCGTAACTGGCGGTAATTACATCCGCTTTGCAAAGCTGGTAATAAAAATCAGGAATGCTTGCTCGCGCCGCGTCCAGCACCTGCAGTGAAGCATTGATCTGGAAAGAATAAGGATCATGAAAGCTTGAATTGGAGGTATCCGTCCAGTAAGCCAGGTGATAATCGGGGCTTATACTCCTGGTGGAATCCAGTTTATCTTTGACTTCATATTTTGAAAAGCCTGCACCGGCATATGAACACTGGTAATCGTAATTTCCCGCCATCATAATGCTTTCGGGGAGTGGGGCGGTAACGGTGATAGTAACATCGTCACCTGTTTCCCAAAAATAATTAGAAATGAAAGGAATGAAAGGAATGAGAGGCTGCCGGCCATGGAACGGGTCGCCTGCAGGAGGCTTCTGTTTGATTGAAAAATATCCGTACGGAGCCGCAGCATTTATCCGGAACACGTAGCGGCCGCCCCTGGTGCCACACGCAGCATAGATCTTTTCCTCTCCGTCATTTTCTTTAAAGAAAGAAGGATTTAGTGTGAGGAACAAAGAATCGTCTTCTACAGGAAGCCGGGTTACAACCGTGATCGTAAAAGTATATTTTACAGGCCTGGCATGACTGTTCATGTGAAAGAGCATGCACATCAATAGCATAGAGCTGAAAAGTAGTTTCATAAAGCTTTTTTTAACGTTCATTTTGCTCAACACCGGAAAGGACATCTGCCGGTGGGATGGGAAGTGTATACCTTTTGTCATTAGGCTGCAATGTGTAAGTAATGCCATTTGCAAACCGGGTAACGGTTACAGCAAATTGAGGGTCCTTGTTCAGCCTGCGCAGATCTTCCCAGCGGAGCTGGCCGGTAAACGGCAGCTCCTTGCGGCGTTCGCGGATAATGAACCGCAGCGCTTCACCGGCGTTGTTGGCATGAAGACCTGTAAAAGTACCGGCAACATACCGGTTTTGTAGCAGTTTATTCAGGTCGTTCATGGCAGGAATTGTATTTCCCTTCCGCGCATTGCATTCAGCCCTGATGAGGTGCAGTTCGTTGGTGGCAATGCCTGCAAAATTATAGCGATTGCCTGCATAACTTCCCCAGAACTGTACTTTTCCATTTCCATTGTCTTTGTAGATGAGCGTTTTCCGCAGATCGTCCTGGTCATAGGAGCGATAAAGCAGGGAGTCGGCAAACTGTATACCTGAAAGGGCCCATGTAACAGAGGTGCCTGCTGTGAATGCATAGAATATGATTTCCGGGTTGGCCATGCCCGGCACCAGTGTAAACGCCGGGAAGCGGAAATTACTGTTGGGATTGATGATCGTGCGGTTGTTATAATCCAGCAGAACATCATATGCCATAAGTGCTTTGTTGGCATACGATAAAGCGCTGTCATATGCTTCCATGCTTAAATATATTTTTGCCAGAAAGCCGTAAGCAGCTGCTTTATTGGGCTTGGTTGTATAGATAGCGTTTACAGGCAAAGCAGTGGCGGCTGTTTTCAGATCGTTCAGCATCTGGTCATAAGTGGCCTTCATGCTGGAACGCGTGTTGATGACATTGGGGTCCGTAGTGGATCGCAACACAAGACCAGCGTCTGTTGCGGCCGATGCTTCGGCGTAAGTTTTACAATAGGTTTGCGAAAGATTGTAGTAGCTGATGGAGCGGAAGAAGAGAGCCTCGGCATGTAATAACCGGTATTGGTCGGAATTTTCAAAGCCTTCTGCTTTGGCTAATCCTTCCAGTATGAGATTAGAATAAAGTATTTTTTGATATAATGGGCCGTAATCAAGGCTGATGCGGTCATTCGGGTAAATCGCCTTATCCCAGATGTAGAGATTCCTGTCTGTTTCCGACAAGGCGCTAAAGCTCTGGCTGGTGACAATGAGATTATCCGTACCTGTCAGCCCGTAAATACCGTAGCCCTGGTTGAATATATTGGTATTATGCAGCATGTCGTCAAAGTCGTTTAGTGTCCTGGGCGTTACGTCGGTATTCTGACGCTTGATATCCAGCCATTCGTCCTGTTTTTTGCAGGCGGCCTGCAGGAGGATTAGCTGGCAGAGTATATATAGTTGGAACAAGTGTTGCAGTTTCATACTTGATGAGGTGTTGGTGTCAGAAATTTGCTTTAACGCCGAATGAGACGGTGAATGGAGCCGGAATGGAATTATAATCGTAATTGTATGGATCTATGCCATGATCATTCTCCCTCCATAAGATGCCGATATTATTGGCATATCCGTATAACTGGAGCCTTTCAAACGGAAGGCCATGTTTTTTAAGACCGGTAAAATCGTACCCTACCCGGATGTCTTTTAAACGGATGTGATCGCCTTTTTCGACCAGCATTTCGGAATACTGGTAAAAGATATTCCTGTTGCTATTGGAGGGATAGCTCATTGACGGCACGTTAGTAACAAGCTCATCACCTGGCTTCTGCCAGCGGTTGGCATAATCAACGTTCTGATTCAGCGTGGATAGGAGGAGCTCGCTGTAATTCAGCCCCGTGGAGCGGCGACGGAAATAATGGCCTCCTTCATATACGATGTTCACGGAAACCGAAAAGCCTTTAAAAGAAAGATCGTTCCGCACAGCTCCCCACAGCACGGGCCTTGTTGGGCCTTTATATACCAGGCTGTCCGGATCATAATTGGCAATGATACCTGTATAATCCTTACTTGTTCTGCCATTCAGAATACCTTGGGGATCGCCGTTCACCGGATCAAGACCGGCCCATTTGTAACTGAACAGACTGTATAGCGGTTTTCCCTCGAGCGCTATCCCTGAAGGATAGTACTGCATGCTGGAAGAGTTGGCGGGAACGTTATAGCTGGTGACTTTATCTTTTATATAATTCATGATAAACCCGGTTTGCCATTTGAATTCCCGGTTGATGTTGTTACTGTTGACGGACAATTCAATACCATGCGTGCGGCTGCTGGCAGAGTTTTGCAGGATGCTGCCGGAGCCGGTTTGCGGAGGTCGCGTAACTGTCTGCAACAGGTCGAGCCCCTCTTTCCTGTATACTTCCAGTGTACCGGACAGGATATCCCTGGTCGTTTTGAAATCGATGCTCATATTGACAATTCTTATTCTCTCCCACTTAAGTTCCGGGTTGCCGGGGATGATATTCTGAATGGTGGTTTCACCGGTCAGCGAGCTGGTGTGATAGATGCCGGTGGAATAAGCGGAGCCGTTGTAAACGTTGCCATTGAAACCATAAGAAGACCTCAGCTTCAGGTAAGGGAACCAGCCAGAATGATAAAATGTTTCCCGGCTGATGTCCCAGCCAAGCCCGGCAGACCATAGCGGCGTTACTTTCTGATTGGTCCGGACACCGAAGATATTGGCGCCGTCCTTTCTGCCGCTGATGGTGAAAGTGTAGCGTTTTTTATAGGTATATGCAGCATTGGCATAATAGGAAATATAACGGTAGATGCTTTTCCTTTCCATTCCGTCGGGCGCCAGGTCAGTATAACCTAAGGTGGATGAACCGGCGGGAGTAGTGGGATAAACAGTATTGAAATTCAGGTTCATGTTAACGATACCGTTATCCTTGTTATAACCGGCCAGCACGTTGCGCATGCCGCTGTTCCGCAATTCCTTCACTTCTGCTCCCGCAATGGCGGTTATTTCATGATCGTTTTGAACGGTATGATTGAAGGACAACTGTCCACGCAGATCGCCGCTATGCAGTACACTGTTATTTAAAATGAGGATACCACCGTTTGGCGCATTGTACGTGAATTTCTGAGTGACCGGATCATACTGCGTAAACATGTTGAAGAGATTGCGCATGGCATAACTTTGCTGATCTCTCACCTCGCGGTCGGTTATAATCTGTCTTTCATTCTGGTATTGCAGCGATGCATGCAGAAAAGGCGCGATCCTGTATTTTACCGCCACATTCAGTAACAGATTATTGATCTCGCTGGTCCTGTCCGCCAGCCTGATCTCATCCAGCGCGCGATAGCGCCAGTCCCTGAAGCCGAGCGCCTCCACACTATCCAGGTACGCGGCACGGTAATCCCTGGTGGTCGGCAGGGCATTGCCCTTGTCATCCGCCAGCTGCGCATATGGAAAGAGGCTGCTATATTTGTCGCTGTAGCCGAAATACGCCGTATATACAAGGCCGTAAGCAGCCGGATTGTTATTGCTGGCGTAGGTATTGGCATAGTTCAGGCTGGTGGTGATCTCCAGGTTCTTAACCGGTGTATAGGCAGCTGATGAGTTGATCGTAAATCTTTGATCGCTGGTCCTGACAGCGCTCTTCAGGTTATGATCATACCCGGCAGAGAAGGCATAGGCAATTTTATTGCCGCCACCGCGCAGCCCAATGGAATATTGCTGATTCACCGATTTTCGCAATGTGTATTTAGAGAAATCATTCCGCACATCCAGCTTTCTGAATGCATTGATCTGCGCTTCTGCTTCTGCCGCGGAGATGAGCCCCTCCCGCTGCTTTGCCAATATGTCAATCACCGGCGTAAGAACGGGTCTGTTGGCCGTATTGCTGATATCAGCATCAAAGAAGTTCTCATTGAAGAGCAGTTGTTCCACATCAATATAATCAGAGGCAGACATCACGTTCCGTATATAGAACAGGTCGGGTTTATTGCCAATGGTCAGGTTTGCATTCAGTTCCATTTTGAGGGGCTGGTTCAGCTTTCCTTTCTTTGTAGTGATAACAATCACGCCGTTCCCGCTTTGCGCGCCCCAGATACTGGCTGCCGCGGCGTCTTTCAGGATAGTAATGGATTCCACATCGTTCGGGTTGATGTTGCTGATGTTACCTTCATACGGGAAATTGTCCAGCACGATCAGTGGCTTGCGGTTTATTGAGCTATGCAAGGTGCTTTCGCCCCTGACCCTGATACCCGACTCCTCGCCCGGTAAAAAGTATAAGCCGCCCGCAATACCATTCAGGCGGCTGAGGATATCCGTAGAAACCCTGCGATTGATCATTTCCTCCCCGATATGAGTAAACGAGCCGGTGGCACGCTCTTTTGAAATCTGCTGGTAGCCGGAAGAAACAATTTCTACCCTATCCAGCGCCGTTGGCTGTTCCTCCAAATGCACGGTAAAAAGGCCACCATTATATGCTTCCGGCAGCCTTACCTCGCGTGGATAGAAACCCACGTAAGTGATGTTTAAGAAAGATCGGGAGGGCATCCTTACCTTGAAAGAACCGTTGCCATCAGTACGGGTCATCTGGTCGGTCGTACCGATCCTGACCGTTGCCCCCGGCAAAGCTGCACCATCCCTGCCTGATAAGACCCGGCCTGTTACAGTAACGGAGGTATCTTCAGCATAAGAAGAGGCCACCATCGGTTTAAACGCGGTGGTTAAGTTCTCAGTGTTTTCGATCCGGATAAACTTACCCCGGATACTCCATCGCATGGATAGATCTTTAAGCAAGATGTCCATTACCTCCGCCACTGGCTTATTGGTAACGGAGATATTTACTTTTTCATTCTTAATCGCCGCAGTCTTTTCATACATAATAATGACACCGGCTTTCTTCTCAATGGCGCTAAATATTTTTTCAATAGATGTATTGGTATAGCTCAGGGAAATCAACTTTTTTTCGTTATCCTGACTAAATCCCGGTGCAGCCGATAATATTTGCATGGCGAAGATCACCGCCATCAAGATGAAAGAGTTCGTTCTTGCCATAAATACCAGTGGTTTACTGGTGAAAATTTTTCGCAATAAATCTCCCGTACAAAAAGTACCGTTTTTTTGCATAGATTGTGGTTGTTGAAATGTTTAAATTGCGTTTCGACTAAACCCCTCAAAGCTTCCTACGGCGGAGGGGTTTTATTTGTTAATCGCCTTGGACTATTCACTCATGTCTTTAAGATTCGGTTGAAAAATGGCTTTACTCTCCATAGAGACAGAATTTTATTCTTTTCTCACTGGTCATTTTTTAAGTTTTTTTATATTCCCCATCATCTGTAACATCATCCATTTATACCAGGCTGTCTGAATATACATAGACGGTATTAACCAGCAGGTGATTAAATCAGATCTGCGAATCAGAAAAACGAGTATATGATTATCAGTAATTTTATCCCAATTTTAATAGATCATCGCCTTTATGCAGGAGGACTTTACAGATATTGATGCATTACTTTCCCGGTTGAAAATGCACGACCTGGAAGCGTTTACCCGTCTGTATAAACTGGCGAGGGGGCGGTTGTATATCCTTGCGAACGCCATTATACAGGATTCAGCGGCAGCCCAGGACTTGGTACAAGAATTATTTATGGAGTTATGGGAGCGCCGTATCTACCTGAATATTCAAACCTCGCTGAAGGCCTACCTGATCCGTTCAGTCCGTAACAAGGCCTACAATTATCTTGACAAACAAGGAACCCAGGCACGTTTAAGCCGCGAATACCTGCGTATCGAACAATACGACACTTCCCCATTGGAAAAGCTGGAGCTTGCAGCATTGGGGCAAGACCTTGAACGGGCTATTTCGAAACTCCCACCGATGGCGGCCAAGGTTTTTCATTTACATTATATTGAAAAACTGAGTCATGCTGCCATTGCTGAACAATTACAGATCAGCAAGCACACTGTCAGCGGCCATATTGACCGGGCGCTGAAGCAGTTAAGGGAAGATTTAAAGAAAATAAAAAATTAATTTCCGACCGGTGAGGGTTGCCAAAAAAAATGTCTATTAGTATTATGACACATTTAACCGAAGAACAAGAATATCTATTATTAGGTAAGATCGGCGGTTTGCTAAATGAAGCGGAAGAAAAAGCCTGGGAAACCTTATTAAAGGAAAATCCTGCTGCGCAACAGGCGTACGATGATATGATCCAGGCACTGCCCACCGATGAGGTGGCCAATTCTTTTCAACGGATCAAACAGAACGCCATGTGGAAAGATCTTGCGACCCTGTATAAAGCAGATGCACCGGTGCCGAAAACCCGCCGGCTCCTATATAGATCATTGGCGGCCGCCTGCGTTATCTTACTCCTGTCTATCGGCGGATGGCTGTTTTATTCCTATAATGCCATTACCTCTGATCAGCCTGCAGCATCCATCCATACAAAAAAGAGTGGTATCCGGTTAACGCTGGCAAATGGGCAACACATCAATCTGTCTACGGAGGAAGGCGCCATTCAAACCGATGATGTTCAGCTGACAAATAATAATAAGACTCTTACCTATGCTTTGGCAGATGAAGGGGCCAGCCGGAAAGAGATCAACCGTTTAACGGTTCCCGTCGGCATGGATTATAAGATTGCCTTGAGCGATGGCACAGAGGTGTGGCTGAATGCAGCTACGGAGTTGGAGTTTCCCTTCGCTTTCACCGGCAGTACCCGTGAAATCACCATCAATGGCGAAGCCTACCTGAAAGTGGCAAAGCATGCCGCCAAACCTTTTGTCGTACACCTACCACACAGCACTGTACAGGTACTAGGGACGGAGTTTAATGTGAATACCTATGATTCAGGTGTGGTGAAGGTCGCCCTGGTCAATGGAGCGGTGAAACTGAAGGCTCCTGCCGGTGAAAGCATTCTTTCTCCCGGCAAAGAAGCTATCTACCATGTTGGAAATTCTATACAGCAGCAGTCCTTTGATCCCAGGTTGGCGTTAAGCTGGCGGGAAGGACTGTTTTACTTTAATGGCGCTACGCTTATTGAGATCAATAAAATAGTGCCGCGCTGGTTCGGTATAACCACTGTTATTGACAACCCCAACATCCTCAACCGGGAATTCGTAGGTGCGTTGGACAGAAGTCAACCCATCCAGGTCTTTTTAAATGACCTGAAAGCCATTTCCGGCATCGATTCTTATATAGATAAGGACAGCGTGTTGCATTTTAAATAGCGGCAGCCCTGACACCAGGACATTATTACTGCATACAAGAAAATTTCAAGTTCATAACCTTTGAGCGATGCAGGCAACTTTGTGTAACAAATAAACCAAGGTCTTTGACATATAGTTGTGTATAGGTAGATGACTGTCATGATTAACATTTATCCCGTTTGCCCAAAAATGGTTCGCAGAGCCGGCCCGATTACGGAAGATTCTACAGCGGATATCTCTCCATTTTGCGAATCTCTACCTGCTGTATCCACAGAAATGTGATTGAAGTTAAGTTTTTCCACGCCTGTATAAGATAATCCAGTGTAGCAGCAAAAGAGAAATACATCTCTCATTTCATTCAGTCGTTTATTACTGTTTAAATTAAAGGGTTCCAGCTTCTGCACTTCATCTGAAGTTAAATATTCTCTTAATACCTGTCTTAGCTGATACGGATTGCACACAAAGAATTGAATACCCTGGCGCCCAAAGTGTCTAACCTCGAAAAACTGCTTTCTCAATCACGGGGAAAAGCTGGCAAACATCAGTCAGACATGGGCTTCCAGCGATTTAGACAATAAAAGAAGAATACAAAAAACACTGTTCCCGGAAGGAATTTATTATGATGCGGAAAATGATCAGTGTCTAATCACGAAAATAAATTAGTTCGTCCGTGTAGAAGTTGAACTGGCAAGGATTTTAGGGGAAAAAGAAAAAGGGACTTTTCAAGAAAATCCTGAAAAGTCCCTTTCTGTAGCGAGATCGGGAGTTGAACCCGAGACCTTTGGGTTATGAATCCAACGCTCTAACCACCTGAGCTACCTCGCCATATCCAAACTGATATTTCAAATTTGGAGTGCAAAGATACAGGCTAAACCTTTAAAAGTCAAAAGTTCAGAAGAAAAAATTTAGCCCCCTCCTGTAGCAGGTTTCAGCGGAATCAGGGCTGATATGGCCCTCCGGTTTCCCCCCAGCCCCACTTGGGCATAGGCTCATTTTCGTTGATCGGGTTCTCCGTTGTATTGGAATTAATAACCGCCAGGCGGCTCCCCCATTCCAGGTACCCCACCAGGGCAGAACGAAATTCCGGGTCATCTGCCAGGCCTATTTCGTCTGCACTGTCCAGCAAAAGACTGATCCACCGGCGGCGTTGGGTTTCTGTGAGGGATTTCCCGATATGATGCTGTACCATCCTGGCATGGCTGCCCTGGTCCTCAGCAGTATAAACCGGCGAGCCACCAAACACCTGGCCAATAAAATGGGCCACATGTTTACTATGCTCCGGGCTCATATGGCGAAATACAGGTTCCAGGAGTTCATCCTTCCCCACTTTGGCGTAAAAAACAGCGGTAAGCTTTTCAAGGGCAGGTTGCCCGCCTGCCCAGGTGTAAAGACTTGGTATTTCTTTCATGCAATTATCACTTAGTCCAGGAAATGGAGGTTTGATCGTAATGTTTCATTTCCTCAATATTATCGAAAAAAGGCCTCACCTCCTTAAAAAAGCTCCTGAACGCCGCGCTCTGGCGGAAAAGTTTTTCATGGTCTTCTTTGGATGTCCAGTGGATCCTTACTATGTACTTTTCCGGTTCTTCTATTCCATGGATCACTTCGTAATGGAGGCAATACGGAGATGCTTTCAGCGACTTCCCTCCTTCCGCATAAGCGGCTTCGAAATCCTTCTGCTGATCTGCAGGGACCTTGTAGCGGATGATCTCAACTACGTACTTTTCGGGTAAGCTGCTACTTCCAAAGAGCAACATGCACCACAGGGTGATCATTTTCATTTTGTGTAAATTTGTGAAACGCAATGTTACAGGAATTCACTTTTTCAAAAAATAGCTTACCAAAAGGTAAGCCCGCTTCCATATGATCACCTTACACGAAAAAACGTTCACCTGCCCGATAGATGTATCGCTTTCCTTCATCAACGGGAAATGGAAAGTATTGATCCTTGGTCACCTCCATCGCTTTCACCAAAGCAGCTTTAGCAACCTGCGGGAACAGATGCCCGGTATCTCTGAGAAAATGCTCACACAGCAGCTGAAGGACCTGGAGAAAGATCAGCTGATCGTAAAACATGTATTGTCTGCCAAACCATACAGGGTGGAGTATACCCTTACCCCACTGGGGCAATCCCTTTCACCTGTTACAGCATTCCTCAGCCAGTGGGGTATCAGGTATCTAAAGGATAATGGCATTGATTACCTGAAAGACCAACATCTGTACAAGTAGTTATTGGGACATTAGTTTTGCGAGGGCTTTCCTTCCCTGCTCATTGTTCGGGTTCATTAATAGTGATTTCTGGTACATCAGGATGGCTTCTTCTTTCTTGTTTGCTAACCTTAGTGCCAGACCATAACTATCATAGGCATTGGCACTTTTAGGATATAACATCGTATTCAACTTAAGCACTTCACAGGCCAGTTGATAACGGCCTTCAAATTCGGCATTATATAGGAGGTTATAGCCGAGGCTATTCATTTCTAACTCATCCATATAATAATTCGCCGTATCACCTTTCAGGTTATTAAAAACAACAGCAGCATGATCCGGCCCTTTTTCTACGAGAGCACGGGCATAAACCCTCACGAGAGATTTGGTAAGCCGGAATGGCTTCCCTCCCCTTCCATTCAGGTAATGATAGATGCTATTGATCTTCTGAAAGAACGCTTCTGAAGAATGGTTATCGTAAAAGAAGATGGTCTGATCTTTTCTTTTAGTCTTCATCATCATAGTCACTATCCCCGACTCATGACCATCGTGATATACTATTGTATCTCCAAACTGATTATATACAATATTCCATCCAAATCCATACGAGCGGCTTTTGCCATCGTTCATCTGTATAGGTGTTTGTGCTAAGCTCAGTAATGCGGTGTCCAATAATTTTCCGGCACTGAGTGCATTGTCAAAGCGCAGCATATCTTCCAGGGTGCTAAAGATATTTCCGCTGCCCTGCGTGCCTCTCAGACTCTCGTACTCAAATAAATTGATCTTGTTTAAGGAGGAGATAGATCTGTATGCAGTATCATACATGTTGGGGATGATATACCTTACTACGCAATCCTCCGCTTCTTTATTCCCAACAAATGAAGATTTCATACCTGCAGGGAGAAATACATACTTCTTCATGTATTCTCCAAAAGATGATCCGCTTAGCTTTTCCACCAGTAATGCCAGGGTGATATAACCCATGTTACTGTAATCCCATTTGTCTCCGGCAGGGAATTTCGTTTGGCCTTTCAGTGCCAGCAGATATCCATATACATCTGCATTCGTGAATATCCTGCCTTTGTTCTTTGGAATAATACTGTCCATGAACCGTTCCAGCTGTGGCAAACCTCCGGTATGTGACAGTAAATGGCGAATGGTAATGGCAGGATAAGGAAAGTCAGGAAGATATTTCATTACCGGATCTGTGAGTTTGCATTTGCCGCGTTGCACCTGTTGTAATACGGCTACTGCCGTCATGGGCTTAGTAACAGATGCCAGGTTGAAGCAGGAAGTAATGGAATTGGGGATCTTTCGCTCTTCATCTGCATAACCTGCAGCATAACTATAAATGATCTTTCCCTTTTCGCTCACCATTACACAGCCGTTGAAATAGTCGTTATTGGCTGCTACGGTTAAAAAGGAGTCCAGGCGGTGTTTGATCTCCTGTGCTTTTAGGGGGTTGAAGATCAATACGAAAGGTAATGAAAGGAGGAAGTGGATTCTTTTCATGAGGTAAATATTTCGGCTAAAAGTAAGGTAATATTTGTTTCGTACGAAATATTTCCTACCTTTAGAATATGAAGACGATCAAAAAAGAAAACAACCCGGAGCCAACAAAATCCGAGCTGGAGATCCTGCAGGTATTATGGCAACATGGCCCATCTACAGTAAGGGCTGTAAATGATATCCTGAATGAACAAAAGCGGGAAGTGCAATACACTTCTACCCTTAAGCTCATGCAGATCATGGTGGAAAAAGAATTGCTCAGCAGGGATGAAAGCCAGATGAAACATGTTTACAGCGCGGCTGTGGAAGAACAATCCACCAAAGGTCATTTGTTGGACAGGTTTGTGGATACGATGTACAACGGCTCTGCCAGCAGCCTGATGATGCAATTACTGGGTAATAAGAAAACTTCTAAAAAAGAACTGGATGTTATCCGGGAGTTGCTGAAGAAAATGGACAAGTGATCATGTCTTAAACTAATTCTTTATGTTCCTGACGAATGAAACACTACAGGCTATCTGCCGTACCTTCCTCCATTCTATCTGGCAGGGCATGATCGCTGCTGCTCTCGCAGGGATCATCCTCTGGGGTACCCGTCATTCTTCTGCCCGTACACGTTACAATCTGCTGGGCCTCCTTCTATTGTTGAGCTTCCTTACATCCGGCATCACTTTATATACTGAACTGGGCAATACTGCAGCCGCCATTGCAAATACGCCCGGAACTGATATAGATGCCACAACAGCTGTACTGCCACTGCATCCCGGGCAGATGATCATCCAATACATGAACGAGCATACTCCCTGGTTCATGATGGCCTGGGCGCTTATTTTCCTGGTAAAATGCATCCGGTTAACTACTGGCTTCTATTACATACACCGGATCAGAAGGATTAACACCGGGCCGGTTCCGGCACACTGGGAAGAAACGTTGATAAAGTTATCTCACTCGCTCGGTATTCAGAAAGCAGTTCGTTTATTAGAATCCGGTATTGTAAAAACCCCCGTTACCATTGGATTCTTTAAACCTGTTATCTTCCTCCCTCTTGGACTGTTAGCCCAGTTACCGGCGGACCAGGTAGAAACTATCCTGCTGCATGAACTGGCACATATCCGCAGGAAAGATTACCTGGTAAATATCCTGCACAGCTTCACGGAAACCATCTTCTTCTTCAACCCTGCGTTCCTTTGGATCTCTGCACGCCTGCGGGAAGAAAGGGAAGCATGTTGTGATGATATTGTTGTGGAGCATACCCCGCACAAAGCCACCTATCTGCATGCCCTTGTAGCATTTGAAGAGCAGGCCGTCGCAGGAACTTCCCTGCAGCTAAGGCTTGGCAATACAAAAGATCATTTACTACAACGCGTGAAACGTATGCTTACACGCGAAAACAAAAAGTTAACTATCATGGAAAGAATCTCACTGATCTTTGGCCTGATCGCTATAACCGCCTTTAGCTTCATGCCGGAGAAAGAACTGGCTAAAGCTGCTCCGGTTAGTCCACATTCTGCAGGGTCACTGGTTTATTATGTACCCACCCCTGTACAGGCCGCCGATACGCCGAAGCCTAAAAAAGACAAATGGGTTTCCAAACCGGCTCCTAAGAAAAGGCTTACATCCACAGATACCGTCCTGTTCAAAAAACCTGTATGGAAGGATAAATATGTAACGGATACAGTACGGTTTGCTACCCTTAAATACAAGGATAAATATGCAACAGATACAGTACGGTTGGTTACCTTTAAATCCAGGGATAAATACGTAACAGATACAGTACGGTTCAGCAAACCGGTACTCAAAAAGAAGCTGGCCTCTACGGATACCGTATACTTTAACCAACCCATTCCTAAAAAGAAAAGGTTTACCACTACAGATACTGTTCTGTTTAAAAAGCCGGTACCAAAAAAATCTGCTAAACCAGCAGAAAGCAGCCTGTTCCTGAAGAAAAAATGGACAGAACTTCCACCCGAAAGGCAAACGGAAAAAAAGAAACTATTTGTCCTGGCAGAAACCAAACTTTCTGCCAGCGGAGATCAGCCCCGCACCAAGAAAGCTCCTCCTGCACTAAAGCCGGCAGATAAAGATATCAAGAAGAAAAAGGAAGAAGAGACCCAACTACGTTCCAAATTTTTTGGCGACTACCTACCTGAAGGAATACGCGAGAAAGTAAACCCGAAGGAAAAAAATTGTTGATCCCTGATTGCTCTTTAAATGATAAAAAATGCCCCAAAAAGTTAAACACTTTTTGGGGCATTTCATACCACGGGCCTTTAATTTGTATTACACACCAGCGATCCTTTCTTTGTAAGTAGCCAGGGCATCTTCCAATCTTTCCCTGGCGGTATTATCCCCAGGCACATTATGAGAGGGATGAATATGCAGTTTAACTCCCCGCTCTGCCAATATCTCTGCAATGGTGCATACCGTCATCCAAACACAGGTTATAAATGCCATGGTGGAAACAGGGCCTATTTTATCCTGATGCCCTTTTAAGGGTACGGAAGCATCTCCTATCGGTGCGCAGGAATCTACCACAATATCTGCCACATCGAAAATTGTTTTACCACTGGAATGGCGGGTCTGTTTTCCCTTCGCCTCTGCGGCAGATCCAAAGGCAATCACTTTCATACCTCGTTTTTTGGCATCCAGTGCTATGTCTATATTCACATTATTAATACCCGAATGGGAGAATAACCACATGGTATCCCTTGTGTCAAAATTGTAACCTTTCATGATCTCTATTCCATATCCTTCCACCCTTTCCAGGAACACGAACTGATGTACACCCATTTCTCCCGTGATACGGGTAAAAAAAGTGAGGGGCAGTTCTATCATGGGATGGAAACCAACAAAACCACCAATGCGGGGATACATTTCTTCAATGGGAATGGTGGCATGCCCGCAGCCAAAAGTATGTACCCAACGGCCGCATGCGATGCTATCCGCCATTGTTTCCGCAGCTTTCCGGATATTATCCATCTGCGTTTCTTCTATCCGGGTCATTACTTCCCGGGCATTGGTGAGCCATTGTTTTGCAAGCATATGTTGATGTTTTATTTTAATCTTCGTACGATACTGCTGCAGATCAGCATCATCACCAGCCACTCTGCAAATGCCACCGTTATCAGGTGCTGTACGCCGTAATGCTGTACGACCAGCCCCATCATATAGTTCACCAGCATATTGCCGGTTAGCGCAATAACCAGCACAAAACTGAAAGCAGTAGCAGATTGTGTGCTGTAACGCTCTCCCACAAAACCAAGCATGATGGGGAATCCTCCTGCCAGTCCTGCTCCCAGCAATATCAGCCCTGCTGCGGACACAGGGAAAGTGGTACCTGAACGTAACAACAGGATGCCCACAGGCATAAGTAGTAATGAAATGAGTAACATATGCTGTGGGGAAACGGTACGGAAAATACTACCGGTGAGTAACCGCATAACAGTCATTCCGGCTACGTAGAGAGAAAGGGCATATAAAGCACTGCTTTCCTCCATGTGGTCCCCGGCGGTTAAATAGGTAGTGGTCCAGTTATTGATGATGGCTTCAAAGCTGCTCTGGCAAAAGAGAAAGAAACCGATCAGTACCAGGGTGAGATCGGCAAACATTTTTCCGCTATTAGCTAAAGGAAAACCCTTTTGTTGTTTAGCAGGCGGAAAATTGATGCAGGTGTAGAGAACTGCCATCACCAGCGTCAGCCATCCTATTGCAGAAACTATTTCATTCCATGCATAGTGATCTTTTAAAGCACCCAGTACCTGCGGCATACCTAATGCACCGATACCAAATGATACGCCTAAGAGGCTCAGCGAAGCTCCTTTTCCGCGTGTACTGATATCCGCTACCACCGCATTGGTAGCACCATTGATCACGCCTCCGGATAATCCGAAAATAAAGATGCAACCTTTTAACTGGTCAATTCCTGACGCATATGCAATGCCCTGAAAACCGGCACACAAACCCACACAGGCCAGGATCAACATCAGCTTATAACCATACCTGTCACTGATAGGGCCAAACAACAATGAACCGGTGAGGATACCGATGGGCATGATGGAGAAAAGTGTTCCTGCTTCAACGCCATCCAGCCCAAATTTCAACCGGAGGTCCAGCACTACGGTCCCTAATGTGATCAGCGTTACGCCGAATAACAACAAACCCAAACAGGCCGCCCAGAATACGAGGTGTTTATTGTACATACTTTCTTGCTGGTTAATCATGTAATGCCCTATATGCTGCTCCGTATAATCCCGCATCAGTGCCCAAACCTGAGACTTCCAGTCTTACCTGCTTCATGCTGATGGGTTGTGCCCACCTGGCTGCTTCAGCGGCAATCACGGGAAGGAATTCTGCTGCCGGGCCAAATACGCCACCACCAAAGATTATCTTCTCCGGGTTGAATAAGCTGACCAGGTTTGCTGTAGCCATGGCCCACAGCGATATACTTTGCAGGATAACTTCCACAGCGATATGATCATTTTTCCGGTAGGCTGCAAACACATCCTGTGCGCTCAATGCATCTTTACGGAGGATGCCATTATAGGCAGGATCTTTCAGGATCAGCTGAAGTGCAACTTTAACGATCCCTTCCCCGGAAGCCATGCTTTCAAAACAACCACAGTCCGTATAGGTATTTTGAAAAGGCCGGTCCAGTGCCATCCAGCCTATAGCCCCGGCTATTCCTTTTGATCCCTGCAATACCTCTCCATTAATAAGGATCCCTGCCCCTATTCCTGTTCCTACTGCAAGGAATATAGCATCTTTGCAACCCTGCGCATTGCCCTGCCAGATCTCTCCCAGTATATAGCAGGAACGGTCGCTTTCAATGAAAACAGGCGTATTTCCTGCGATAGTTTTCATTTCCGCTAATAAAGGATAATCTTCCCAGCCGGGAATATTAGGTGCCCATACGGTACCACGCTGATGCCTGCAGATACCGGGAACGGCAATACCTATTGCATTCACTTGTATGGGTATCTGCTGCACCGCATCTGTGATCAATGCCCCCACAGCCTTGCCCGCACGTTTATCCAGGGGATAGGAAGTTCTATGCAGCATTTCGCCATCATCAGAAAAAACAGCCAGCGCTAATTTTGTTCCTCCAAGGTCAACCGCCAGTACAGCCATGAGTTAAAGCTTAAGGGTTCATAACGTATTATATTGTTAGACAAACAAATAATTGCCATCCGTTACTCAGGGGCATAAAAAAAGCCGCCCTATAGAGAGGGCGGCTTTCATTAAGCAGGGTTTCAACATTAGTAACCGGGAAATTGGACCAGCTTTTTATTCCGGTCGATCTCACTTTGAGGGATGGGGTAGAAATAATATTTATTATTCCAGGCTGCCCTGGTGAACACCACCGTTCTTTTATGGAACGCAGGATCTGAGAGGGTTGTTCCTCCTTCTATGTTCATGCCATGGAATTGGCCACCCTGGTGAGAGGCCGCGTCGTCTGTTATTTTCCAGCGGCGGACATCCCAGTAACGATGACCTTCAAACATAAGCTCTATCTGCCTTTCCTGGCGGATGTGCTTCCTCATTTCTTCCTGCGTACCTCCTGTTAATGCCGGAAGGCCGGAACGCTGACGTACGAGATTGAGATAAGTAAGGATATTGGGATCAGCGGGATTGTATTCATTCAATGCTTCTGCATAGTTCAGATAGATCTCCGCAAGGCGGATCATCATAGCAGGGCGTGCCGTGGATTTATTATTCCTGAAATCTGTATTGGGATGAATATTTTTTCTGGCAGTATAACCTGTGCTGGGCCAGTCTCTTGCAGAACCCTGCTTACCACTGTTACCTGTGAAATAGAACTCTACCCTTGTTTGACCGGAGGTTGCTATTACAGGGATGGTAGAACCGTTAAAGGTTACACTTACGTAGAACCTCGGTTCACGGCCAACATACATATTGTTGGTACCTGCCACATAGTGGATATTACCAGTTGTTGTATAACCGGTTTCTGTATAACTGCTGGTTGGATCTGTAATGGCCTTTCCATCTGCCATGCGGAAAACATCCACACTTTCCTGCGGAACGGCAATACCATTCCATGCGTTTCCATTGGAAGCACGGGGAGAGCAGTGGCGTTCCCATTGCCCGTTTGCTGTATTAGACCTGATCCAGATGCCTTCTTTTGAGTAGCCGTCGAAGAAGAGATTACGGTAAGAAAGGAATCCTGCCATGAAAGGATTGGGATCTGTTACTTTAAACAACTGGAAACGGTTGATCTGGATCACAGCTAAAGCTGCGTCAGCCGCAGCCTTCCAGCGCTCCTTATCATACGTTTGATTGAACAGCACGGTACCATCCGCATTTTTGAAGTTGGCCAAAGCTGTGTTGCCATTAAATAAGGGACTGGCGTGAAATAACAGGATCTGCGACTTCACGGCAGCGATCACGGCTTTATTGATACGGCCGGTCTGTGTATTATCCACTTCTGAAGGGTTGCCCGGATTCATGTGTTGTACCGGTACATCTTCATTGGCTTTGTTCATTTCTTCCAATACATATGCCACACATTGGTCCCAGGTGCTTCTTGGGATCTGAAAATTTGCACTGGCTTCTGCAGGCTCCTCTCCCATTAACACTACGGGGCCATATTGTTTCATCATCAGCCAGTAATAGTAGGCTCTTAAAAAACGGGCTTCTGCTTTATACTGTTTTAATAACTGCACGCCATTAGGCTGTTCCTGGATCTCTTTGTTCTGATCTGCATTCCGGAGGAAGATACCACAGAGGCGAATGGTCTGGTAGTAGGGGTTCCAGTTATTAGGACTGGCATTATCCGGCGTAATGGCACCTGAGTTCATTCCAGGTTGTACCCATGCGTAATCCGCTTCGTCACATTGCCCGCTCCAGCCATTGGCATATGGCTGGTCCCACATATCCGGCATAGAATTATAGCAACGGGCCAGCCATTGTTCCGTCATGCTTCTGTTGGTGAAAATATCTTTCATGGTGGTGATATTGTCCGGCACCGTATCCAGGAAGCCCTTTCTGCAACCTGCAACCAACAGCAGGCTCAGCATGAGTATCGTGATTTTATTTTTGTAGTTCATTGTACGCAGTTTTAAAGGAAGTTTACACGAATTCCAAAATTGAAAGCGGAGAGCTGCGGATAGCGGTAACCTCTGCCTTCTGTTAATTCAGGATCCCATATTTTCCACGGAGAGAAAGTGACCAGGTTAGTGGCCTGCAGGTATGCCCTTAGGTTCTTCACACCGAAACGTTGCAGGCTTTTCACGCTGAAGTTGTATCCGATCATCACTTCCTTGAGACGGATGTAATCAGCTCTCTTTATCCACCAGGTACTTTCATAATAGTTGGTGGTGATATCCTGGCGGGTAGACATGCGTGGGTAGAACGGACGGGGATTTGGATTATCCGGCGTCCATCTGTTCAGCGCCTGCGTATACAGGTTACCAATAGTGGGGCCTTCGTAGAATGGATTGGTGCTATGCCCGGAAGCATACATAAAATCTACGAGTGCGGCACCCTGCCAGAACATGAAGAGGTCAAAACGTTTAACGGTAGCGCTCAGGTTGAGGCCATATAAGATCCGTGGTACTTCTCCGTAACCGATCGCTTTGGTATCAAAGCTGTTGATCTGGCCATCTCCGTTGAGGTCCTCATATTTGATATCGCCGGGGCGAACATCACCTGCCTGTTTCGGAGAACGCAGGATCTCTGCTGAATCAGCAAACAGCCCCAGTGCCACATATCCGAAACGCTGACTGATGGAATGGCCGGTGCGGTTCAGCCAGGGGTATTGCCATGGTGGCAATCCGTCTGCTATTGCCAGGTTCTTGTTAAAGTTGAAATTACCGCGGAAATTGATCCGGTAATCCCTGTTGAATTCATGGTTATATTCGAGCGTAACATCTATGCCTTTATTGGAGGTAATACCTACGTTACCGTAAGGCAGGTTAGCAGCGGTGTAACCAGAAGAATAGGGCACATCCAGCTGACGGGTAAGGATCCCGGTACGGTGTTCTTTGAACAGGTCTACGATGAGCGATAACCTGTCCCGCAATACTTTTATTTCAATACCAAGGTTCTGGCGTTTACCAGTTTCCCAGCTTACATCAGAGCCTGCCAATCCTTCTTCATATCCATTGTAGGATACCTGGCTGCCGGGTATGCCGAATGTAAATCCACCCGCTGTGTTGATCCTTGTCAGGAACAGGAAACGGTTACCTGTGTTACTGTTACCCGTTAATCCGTAAGTGTAACGGAATTTCAGGTAAGAAATGGTGTTTTTAAGCGGTTCGAAAAATGCTTCATTAGACGCTACCCAACCTGCACCAAAAGACGGGAAGAAACCGAAACGTTTTTTAGGTGTAAAGTTCTCCGCTCCATTATATCCGAAATTACCTTCCACGAAATAGCGGTTGCTATAGCCATAGGTAACCCTTCCGCTAAAACCCCTGATCCGGAAAGGGATAGACGCTACCAGGTCGGCAGCATCCCCGTTGATATAATCAGACTGGTTAAACAATGCTAATGCGGAAACTTCGTGTTTACCAAAATTTTGGGAATAATTAAGTGCTGTTTCTGTATAGAAGTTCCTGTTTCCACCTCTTGAACCTTCATATCCCAATACGTTGGAACCTGGTTCCACGAGCATCATTTTAAGAGAAGAGTCCGGGTTCCTGCCTTCGGCAAAATAGGTCTGTACATTTCTCTTCCTGTTCAGGTTATTCCAGCTATAGCTATCGAAAGCAAACATGGTGGTGAAGCTGAGCCCTTTCACCAGGAAATCCAGGTTCTGTTTCAAACGGATATTAGAGCGGACAGTATTACGGTATTCCGTAGCGTAACCACTCTGGGTCATATCACGATATGGGCTGTAGAAACCACCATTAGGTATCTTCGGCCATAAGCCATTTGAATACCGGGGAGGGATCATATGTGGCGGCACCTGTGCAGCGAGGTTGAAGAGTGTATTGGTTCCGATACCAGGGTAGTTACTATTGATAATAAATCCGTTTACACCTAATTCTATTTTAGTAGTTTTAGTTACATTGACATCTACGTTTGTGGTGAAATTAAAACGGTCCAGTTTGATAGAAGAATTATAGGATTGGATCTTATCCCTTTTCAGCATGCCTGTTTCAGAGTAATAACCTGCGCCGATATAATAAGTGGCAAATTCAGATCCTCCTCTTACATTCAATAATGCTTTTCTGTTAGTGGCCCATTTGTTGAACAGTACATCGAACCAGTTCACATTGGGATACAGGTCCGGGTCTTCTCCTGTTTCATGTTTCCTGATCCTCTCTTCTGTATACAATGGTGTACGGCCACGCATCTCCAGGCCTTCGTTGTACATGTGCATAAACTCAGGAGCATTTACAAACTTCGGCAACTGTGTGAAACGGGTAATGGCCTGGTTCAACTCAACATTGATATTCGGCTTCCCTATCTTACCTGCTTTTGTATTTACGATAATTACGCCGTTAGCACCACGGGTACCATATACAGCAGTGGCAGAAGCATCTTTGAGGATGGTAAACGTTTCAATATCCTCGGGATCGATATCTGTGATACTACGGCCGGGTACGCCATCCACAATCACCAGGGGACCTTGAGGGCTTGAACTGTAAGTGGAAATACCGCGGATATAAATGTCTGCTCCATCATATCCCGGCTCACCGCTTTTCTGCACGGAAACTATTCCGGCGAGGCGGCCTCCGAGTGCATTCGTTAAGCTACGGGCAGGCAGTTTCAGTTCGGAAGGTCTGATGGTGGATTGTGCACCAACCAGGCTTACTTTCTTTTGTATACCGAAACCTACTACCACTACTTCATTCAGGCCACCCTCTTTAGGTTCCAGTATTACATTCAGGTCCATTCGGTTCCGCACGCTGATACGCTGGGATTCATAACCTATAAATGAAAACTCAAGTGTATCTGTTGGCTCTACATCAATACTGTAAAAGCCTTCCGCGTTGGTGGTAGTTCCTGTCTGGGTACCGGGCACCCTGATGTTCACGCCGATAATGATACCTCCTATCTTATCCCTGACGGTGCCTGACACCTTCATTTTAACCAATTCCTTCTTTACTTCTGCCGTTGGTTTTTTTTCGGTATCCGGCGATATGATATATTGCTGATCACTGATCTTGCTCACAACAAGATGATAAGGTTTCAGGGCAACCTGGATAGATGCAATGACCTTTTCATTATCTTCCTGCAATAGCTGTTCCGGTAATAACACATCTTTCGTGTATTTCTCATTGTGTACGATCCTCAGTTTGTATTTGCGGTATACTGTTTCCAGTACGCTCTTGAGTGGGATCATCCGCCCTGTTTTACGGGTGTCCTGGAACACCCCGGGCACTATACTGGCAAATGATTGCTGGGCTTGCAGATCGGCAATGGCTACCTGCATGAACAGGCACAGGCCGGCCACTCTCAGGCATAGCCTTAGAGATCCAAATTTCATAACGTTTAAATTTTGGTTAGATTTGAGGAACTATAAAGAAATGAATTCCGGTTTTCTTTCGGTTACTTTGGTTGAATAGTTAAAATATCTCCCTTCCTTATTATACTGGCATTTAACATGGCTGACAGTATCTTTACTAAAGAGGCTTCATCTGCGATTTTCATATATCCGCTAATAGCGCTTCCTTTAAATTCGGAGGGACTTATTACGGTCACATCTAGTCCATAATTACTATTGATCATGTCTTTCAACTCATCAATGGTTGTATTGTCAAACTGATAATCTCCATCTTTCCAGGCGCCATATATTTGTGCGTTCACTTTATCTTTCTGTAAACCGGCTGTAGTTATCTGAACCCTTTCATTCGGCAGTACCAGCATTTCCTGGCCTTGCGCCGTTGCTTTCACTTTTCCGCTGTTTACGATAATGGCTTTTTCATGTATGGTAAATGAAGTACCCAGTACTGCAATTTCCATATTGGCGGCATGTATATTAAAAGGCGTTTCTTCTTTTGCCACATCAAAGAAAGCGGTACCGGTAACCCAGATGTCCCTGTCTCCTTTACCGAATGAGGAACGATAGGATAAAGTTCCCCCGGCTTTCAGCCATACTTTGGTACCATCGGGTAAAACCTTTGATTGCAGGGTAGTTGTTTGAACCAGCTGCATTTCAGGGGCAGGAGAACGCCTGCCGGAATTAAAATAGGTGGCAAGACCACCTGCCAGGATCAATACGGCAATCATGGCTGCGTATTTCAGCCATTTCATCCGTTTTACCCTGGTGCGCTCTTTCAGTTGGCGTGTTACATCTTCCCATGCAGCCGCAGTATCAATATTTAATGTATGTGCCTTTTGCTGATCAAGGATGTCCTTGACCCTGAAATAGAGTTCCCTGTTTTCTTCGGAAGCTGATAACCAGGTTTCAACCAGGGTCATTTCTTCCGGTGTGGCATTGCCATCAATAACATTTACCAGGAGGTTATAATCTATTTCTTGCATCATTTCGATATATAGACGATCAGTGATTATTTTCTACGTACGGGAATTCAAAAAAAAATTAAAACAGGGTGCTAAGCAGGTAATTGAGCTTTTTGATCATGCTGCGGAGTTGCTTGATACCTTTATATAACTGTGTTTCCACAGTACGGGAGGAGATTCCCATGGCATCGGAGATTTCAATTGTCTTGAGCCCCCTTTGGTAACGGAGTTTAACGATCTCCCGGCATTTAGGAGGTAATTGCTCTATGGCATTCCAAACATTGCTTTCTTCTTCCAGCAGGCTTTTATTTCCGGTATCAGGGTGGAAGTATGTTAACTCGTCCTGGAGTATCCTGGCTTCATTCACATATCTGCGGTGTACTTCCTGGTGTTTGAAATGGTCCTGGCATTTATTATGGACACTACGGAACAGGTAGCTGCGGGCATTCTCCGGTATTTTGTCATACGTTTGGATAAATACATCCTGTACAAGGTCTTCTGCGGTTTGCAGATCTACAAACTTACAGGCATAACCTACCAGCGCTACATAATATTTATGAAATATCTGCGCTGTGTCCAGGGGGTCCATGTCTTCGCGCTGCGGGTCCTGCTGCATATGTGGATCTTGGTTTTAATAGGCTTCTAATGGGTAGTCTGAAAACGTGGCCAGTCTATTATTGTTCACTGTATTATTACAGGTAAAACTATCTATTTACGCAAATAATACTATGCGTATTTTACCCCAAAATAATATAATATTAACAAAAAAAGACTGTCCGGAAACAGTCTTTTCTATCTTATTACAGGAATATTATTTTTCTTCCCTGATGTTTTCAGGTTCTTTCCCGGCAGCCTGCGCATCGCGGGTATTCTTTTGCACGGCGATGGCTCCAAAGATGCTCAGCAGGAAAGCAAAGGCATAAAATCCTTTTTCGCTGGGCAGCAGGGTGGCATTCCATAAACCTACGATCAACAGGATCAGTGTCAGTAACATAGATACCCAGCTGATACCATAATAAATATCTGTTACAGGAATCCCTTCCAGCCTGTCCCGCACACATTTCTGCACTGAAACAGCAGCAAAGAGGCCATACATCAGGATGGTGAAGTAATAACCTTTTTCATTCAACTGCATAGTGGCGTTCCACAATCCGATAATAAACCCCAGCATGCCTGTAAATAAAGCAACCCAGGAAGCTGCAACAAACGCAATAGACGGTTTTTGTTTCATGGTAATAGTATAAACAGGTTAAAATGAATGGGCAAAATAAGCATTACAGGTCAGAATACTCCGTTGGACGCAGAAAGAATTGTTCGTTCTTAGACACGTTATTCTTATAGGATTCAATGGCAGAAAGTGTTTTCCAGTCGGGGTCTGCTGAAAACGCTTTCCAATGGGCATCCCTGTCTGCTTTATCTTTAAAAGTCGTCATGTACATAAGATTGGGCATTTTGCTGCCTGCCAGTACTTCCCCGCAAAACACGGTGTTGAAATTGAGCTTACGGAAGATGCCGAACTCATTTCCGTCATTGAACATTTTTATTTTATTCACCGCATACTTTTCCGTGGGGCTTTCGTAGCTGCGTAATTCATATACACGTTCACTTTTAGGGCCTGTTACCGCAGAGGGTGTCAATACCGGCATATCTTTAAAAGCCTTCAGCAGGATGTCTTCTATGCGTGCATAAGGTTTATTATTATAGGGAGCGTCCAGGTAATCCTTTCCCGCACTGGCATGGGCGGCATCCTTTTCCAGCAGGGCTGGCAGCTCTTCAAAACGGGTGAGTGTTTTAAAGGGTATCAATACATAGATACGCAGATCGGCCGTGTCCTGCGCAATGGGTTTAAATACGCCTACCTGTTTAATGCCTGCGCGGTGCAGTGCAGGTAAGAAAGCCTGGTTGAGGTAGTTTTCCACTACCTGTACCTGTGCGTCTGTTTTGAGATGGTAGATCCTGATCTGATAATACTCCCTTGCTGGCGGCTTTTCTCCTGCAAATACGGATAAACTGCAAAAGATCAATAGCAGAAAAGATAAGGTGGAATTTTTCATGTAGTTCTTATTATTTAGGCACAAAATATAAAAAAATCGCAGGGAATACCATCTACCTATTAAAGGGTATATTGCTTTGTTTAACGCTAAATTATTGAACATATAAATGTTTTTTTGGTAGTTTAGGCGCCAGAAACAGACCACTATTATGTCGAATGCACCTGTAGTTTTATTAGAACAGCCCAATAACCGTGGCACGATCACGGCTGTGGTTGAGCAAGATGACCGAACAGCCTATTTTTATCTTTACCCGTCTGATATATTAGGTGGCCGTTACAATATGCGCCCATGCTGGCTTCGTAATTTAATACCTGCACCTGCTTCAAAAGATGTATTGGGCATGCAGAATGGCATGGCACCTTTACTGGAAGCACGTTTTTGCAACCACCCGGAAGGTAAGGCCCCGCTTGATCCTGAAGAACTGGCCATTATGTGGACGGAAGAAGATGATGGGGCAGCTGTTTTCTACCAGGGCCAGCCCCTGGGTATTATTCCCGGCTGGAGTTTATCCTCGGACCGCCCGGTGGGTTATGCAGTAGATTGCATAGGCGCAGAGGATGAAAGTATTTTATTCCCCCTGGGAAATCCGGAATCGAATGTATTACATCAAAGGATAGCACGCAGTGCAGCCTTCTGGGATAAATGGGGAGATGAAGAGAATAATCCCTGGATGCCCATACAACAGGAATTTCTGAACGCTTATGAAGAGCAGTTCGATAAGATGTTGCAGTACTACGCAATTGATGAACAGAAATGGCCGCCTATGGCATTGGCCAGGTTTGAAAAAGATAACATCGTTTATTTTATTTCCATAGGTATTAGTATCCGGCCCATGCCCTGGGTGGAATTATTGTATAATGACAAGGCGCCCGGATTCAGAAGGATGGAATTGGGTATAGCGGTGGATAAAAATGAATTCACAGAGGGAGAGATCATGGCGATGGCACAAGGGCTTTCCGGAATAGCAGATAGCCCCTGGCGGAACCTCAGCTGGTTTGGGGAAGGCCATACCATCAGCTCCCAGGTGGTACCTGCTTCTTTCGAGAGCTTCATTCTTTCTTCTGCTTTATATAATGGACCAGCTATTAACCTGCCGCAAATGGAAGGTGATAAAGTGAACTTATACTGGGCCAGTCCTATTACAAAAGCAGAGCGGGAGTTTGCACACAGTAAAGCCAATGGGGGCTATGATCTTTTGGAGAAGATGATCCAAAGCGGGATCACACATGTGGTGAAAAAACGGGAAGGTATTATTTCTTAAAATATTAAAGGGCAACCACGATGGTTGCCCTTTTGCTTTTCTATTGATGTGCTCCGATACTGATCTTACCGTTCGCGATCCTTGGGTTTCCTTCTATATCCAACGTTCCCTGCTTCTCTGCGGAGATCACAAAGCCGGCGTTCTTTGCAGGGGATGTGATCTGTATCCGCAGATCAGGCAGCGTAGGGTCAGTGATCAAAGGATCTGCACCATATATTGAGTTAGCATCTACATTTGTGGCCGCTTTCCATGCGGCAAAATCCGTGTAAGGGGTACCGTTAGTGGTATTCCAGATCCAACCGGGTGTATTGGTGGTGAAGTACAGGTTATTGTCAATGATATTACCGCTGCCGGTGTTGGTGTATTTGTGTACAAACAGGTCCGCTGGGCCGCCATACACAAGATTGTTGCGGATCACATTATCAAAGCAATTTTCTGTGAGGCGTAGTTCTCCTTCTATTTCGTCAAATGCCCCTAATACCCTGTTGTTCTTATACAGCGTATTGTTCAGCACATAACAATTGCGGGTGCCGCCACCGGTATATCCCAGGTAACCTCCCAGGTATATTCCTACCCGGAAATTATTATACACAAAGTTGTTGCGGACAATACAATCGCTGGTGGGGAAAGCATCATTTTCACTGACGATGCCGATGCCACGGTCTGTATCATGCACCTTGTTCCTTTCTACAATTATATTACGTGCCCCATCAATATAGATACCAATAGCGCCATAACTGTGAATGCCACCAATAGGGCCTGTTCTCATATTGATATTATATAAATGATTTTCGGTAATGAGTCCGTTGCGGGCATAATTATAAGCCGGAACCGTATTTGCAGCATATCCACCGGCAGCATCGATACCAATGTTCTCTGCATTGTAAATAGTATTCTTCCGGATCACAAAACCATCCACGTATCCATTGATTGTAAGATTCTCGCTGTAGCCGGTATTGCAGTCATGGATCTCATTCTCTTCTACAACAATGTTTTTCATCGGAATGGCAGTATTACCGATGATCTCAATAGCATGGCCACTCCTGCCATCCTCCGGATTAACATTATGTTCAATGTTATAGATCTTGTTCTTCCGGATAATGATATTGCTTGATCCCTGGTCTGCCACGATACCATTGATATTCACCCAGGGCGTGCTGCTTTTGTAGTTGCACACTTCAAATCCTTCAAACACCACGTAACTGGCATTGCGGATAAAGACCAGCGCTTCTTTTCCGGTGATAGAAAGACCGGTGCCATCGATGATCGCTCTTTCTCCCGGAAAGGCTTTTAAGGTGATGAGTTTTTCCAGCCTGCCGGATTTAGGGAACACTACTTTTTCGTAATAGGTGCCTCCTTTTACGATCACGGTATCTCCGGGGATCGCTTTGCCAAGCGCTGTATTGATGCTGCGTATAGGAGCAGCGGGAGTGCCCGCATTAGCATCATTCCCCGTGGGTGCCACATAGAAAGTATTCTGGCGGGGAGGTTCCTGCGTGCCGGAGGGGCTGTTCCTTTTGCTACAGGCAGAGGTCGTAACACCTGCCAGTAATATGATCATTAGTAATACTCGCATGTCTATTCTGAAACTATTTTTCTAACCCTGTTATTATTTTTGTCAAGCACGTAAACGGTACCATTCTTATCAATAGCTACACCACCTGGCGCACTGAATGCAGCAGATTCTCCAATGGCATCCGAATAACCGGCGGAACTACTTCCTGCATAAGTTGATACCGTCCAGGTATTGGCTGCAATGAAACGGATACTTTGATCAGGACTGTTTACATCTCCTCCACCGGTACCATTTCCGGCAACGAAAATATTGCCTGCTGCATCTACTTCCAGCCCCCAGGGATTGGAGAACTTAGCTGCAGGGCCGGGGCCATTCTGATAACCGGCCACTCCTTTCTGCCCTGCAATGATAGTGGGGGCCCAGGTTCCTTTGGCGTATTTAGTAATAGTGTTATCCCCGTTACCGGAAAGATAAAGGTTACCGTCTTTGTCAAAATCAAAACCGGCTGGCCACGAAATATCTGCAATGATCCTTTCGGCAGCGAACTGTGCCGTTATTTTGTAAATACCGCCTGCGCCAGAGTGATTACCATAATAAGGCAGGTTGGTGGATTTATCAATTGCTACCATCCATGGCTCCTGCGCAGCCCATAACCAGGTAGTGGCTGTACCGTCCGGCGTGATCTTGCGGATATCCCAGTTAATGGGGTCAACACTGAATACGTTTCCATCCTTATCTACTGCCACATCATAAGGATAGATGAATTTGGCATCCAGACCTTTACCATCTGCGTAACCGCTGCTGTTAGGATTACCGCAGAAAAGGGTCACTGTTCCCGTACTGTCTATTTTACGGATGCAGTGATTACCGGGGTCGGCTACATACACGTTCAGATCCTTATCCACTGCTATACCCTGGCTTCTGTACCAGGGTTCTCCTTTGAAATTAAACTCCACTTCGTCCCCTTTTCCATTGGCATAACCGGAATTTCCATTCCCCGCGAGTGTGCTAACCGTTCTGGTGAATACATAATTGAAATCCATGGTGCTGTTCACCACATCTTTCCCGATCTTTACGGTTACTTTTCCTGATCCGCATTTTTTAGGCACTACGGCCATGATCTGTTTGGTATTGGCACCAACGATGGCGAGTTTGTTGCCATTGATAGTGATCTCCAGCTGGGAAGTATCCCCGGTGAAATTCACACCGCTGATGAGGATGGATGTTCCGCCGCCACCTTGCAGGGGTACAAAACTTTCAACCGACATGGGCGCGCCGTCCACATGAACATTTTTATCGTCCTTTTTACAACCGGCAATGAAAACGGCTGAGAATATGATAGATCTTATTAAAGGCTTGATCATTTCCAAAAATTAAATTGTCAATAATTTGATTACCATCCCGGATTCTGCACCAATGCCCTGTCTCTTTCAATATCTCCCAGCTGAATGGGGAAGAGATACATTTTATTATCCCAGAACCTTTGCTGGAAGAGTTTGCGATTGTAGAAACCGGTAAAAGAGAAACCCGTACCGTTATCGTTGGCATTTACATCCATACCATAGATGGCGGTGTATTTAGGTAAGCCGAGTAATAACCTGCGTACCAGTGTGGAGTAGCGATCGCTTTCAAAACAAAGTTCCACCTGGCGCTCCCTTAAAATATGCTCCCGCATTTTAGCGGTGTTACCTACTGCATCAGGGTAAACGGTTTCAATCCCCGGAATACCTGCGCGTGTTCTGATCATGTTCAGGTACTTCACGATGTCTGCATTGTTAGGATCGTATTCATTCAATGCCTCTACATAGTCCAGCAGGATCTCTGCATAGCGGATGAGGATGTATGGGCCATGAAAGGTTACATTATCCTGGCGGATATTACTATTGGGACTGATCCTTTTTAAAGGCAGGTAGCCGGTAATATTATTGCTACCCGAAGATTTCTGACCGGATTTCCCGTTGTAATAGAATTCTACGCGGCCGGTACCATCTATATTATTGTCTGAAGAATAATAATTCTTATCATCCACTGTTTGTGCCGGCACTACCGGTCTGGCGTTGTACATGATATTGGCATAGAACCTTGGTTCGCGGTTGGCATACATGTTCCACTCTCCTTTTCTATGACCGCCCCAGGTGGCTGTGCTGTTGGCAGGAGCAAAACCTGTTTCCACATAATTGGAAGCGGGATCATCGATGGTGCGGCCGTTGATCATGGAGAAAGCGTCAACCAGGTTCTGAGTGGCATTGTACATGTTGTAAGCGCCCGGACCAGGGGAAGCACATTTCGTCCAGCCCCAGCGGCTCCAGCCTACATTGGCGAAAATGATCTCATCGTTCCAGTTGGTTAAGTGTACATCCCTTACAGATTCGTATGGGTTAAAGGTTGTTCCGCCATTATCCAGGTTGGTGAATAATTTATACTGTCCGGAGTCTATCAGTCTTTTTGCGGCATCAGCGGCTATCTTCCATTTGTTCACGTCAGCAGTGGCAGGTGCCAGCGCTGTACCATCCTGATTTTTGAAATTAGCGAAGGAAGGGTTGCCGTTCCAAAGAGGACTGGCTGCCAGCACTGCGGCTTTTACTTTTATGGCCATGCAGGAACCTTTGGTAGGCCTGCCGAGGTTACTGGAACTGGACCATGCTGCCGGAAGCCCCTGCATTGCCTGGTCCATCAATTGATTGATATAGGTTACGCAGGTATCGAAAGGTGCGCGTGGATATTTATTAAAATCCGCATCCTGCTCAATGAGGCCGGTTACTTTTACGTAAGGGCCATATTGTTTGAGCAGCATCCAGTAAAAATAACCACGAAGGAAAAGGTTCTCTGCTTTGTATTGTGCCTTCAGGTCATTGCTTAATTGTACGGCGGGCACCTTATCTATATTCTGTTCAAAGATGAAAGACTTCCGCAGCGCGGTATAATATGCGCCCCAGTTGTAAAAGTAACCGCTGGAAACACTCCAGTTGCCGCTCACCATTTGCCTTACGTTCACAGTGGAGATAGATACGGAACTTTCATCTGATGCCCCTACGGTGGCATAGTCTCCGCCATCCATACCATTATACACAGTGTAATAGATATTATTCAGATAAGCTTCTGCATTTGCCCTTGTTTGCCAGATCTGATCTTCTGTGAGAAGGTTATCTGGCTTTTTATCCAGGTATTTACTACAGGAGAGCAAGATGCCTGCACAAAGCAGTAACAGGTATTTATGCTTATTCATATGATGATCTTTTTCTTATTTAGAAATTAGCTCTTAATCCCAGGGTAACTGTTTTGGCAAATGGATATTTTGCACCGTTGCTGCCTAACTCAGGATCCCATAATTTAAACTTGGAAAAGGTGAGCAGGTTGGTACCTGCTGCATATACCTGCAGGCTGCTGATTGCTTTATTCCGCATGGCTGGTGTAATGATGTTATAGCTCAGCGTAGCTTGTTTCAAACGCATGAAGCTCCCATCCTTTAACCAGCGTGTACTGCGCTGATAGTTATTATCACTGGAATTGGTGATCGTGAGGCGAGGGTAATAAGCATCCTGGCGGGGATTATCTTTTGTCCAGCGGTCAGTTACATTGCTGAGTATGTTCGCAGGATACTGGCCAATACCGGTAAAGGGTACAACTCCTACTCCATTGGCGGAACCATCATTCAGGGTATGAAGATCTCCGTTTGCCATGATCCATACGTCTTCTATTCCGGCAAAGATGGCGGATAGTTCAAATCTCTTTATGCCCAGGTTAAAGCCCATTCCGTAGGACCAGGTAGGGAAAGAATTTTTGCCCATGTAAGTCTGGTCATTGCTGTTGATCTCTCCATCACCGTTCAGGTCCCTGTATTTAATATCTCCGGGAAAAAGAGGCCTTAACTGCCGGGGGCTTTTATCTACATCGTTCTGATCAGCGAATAATCCAAGGTCTTCATAGCCGTACCACTCATATTGAGAATGGCCTTCCCACTGTTGATATGCATAGAGCATTTTAGGATTGTCTGCGAAGAGCACTTTATTCCTGGCATAGGTAATATTTCCAAACAGGCGGAGGCTTACATCATTACTGATCTGGTCAATATATTCCAGGCTTGCATCAAAACCTTTGTTCTCCATTTCGCCCATATTGGCATAAATCCTTTGGCCACCATAACCGCCAATGGAAGAGAGTGATTGACGTTCAATAAGAATATCCTTCCGTTTGTCTTTAAATACATCAAAATTCAGCGTTAGTTTGTTCCAAAGGTTTACATCCAATCCAATATTGGATTTGGTGGATGTTTCCCATGTGAGGTTCTCCGTACCGATCACATTGGCGGCAATTCCATTATAACTTCTTGGGGAAGAACCAAATTGAATACCATTCGCACCATCCACATAAGTGAGGTATCCAAAACGGTCATAGCTGCCATTATTAGCCCCAATAGCATCATTCCCTGTAGTACCAATAGATGCTCTAAGCTTCAACAGGGTAAGGGTTTTTGAAACACCCTCCATAAAACCTTCTTTGCTGATTACCCATCCTATAGCCGCCGCCGGAAAAGTGCCCCATCTTCTTCCTTTCTCAAAGTTCTCTGATCCGGTAGCACCAATATTCACTTCTGCCAGGTATTTATCCATAAAGGCATATGTTATCCTGGTAGCCGCACTTTGATTACGGAAAGGAATAGCTCTTTTCAAATTATCTGCATTGCCGATCAGGCGGTTCCGCATGGTACCTACTACCAATGCGCCAATATTATGTTTTCCAAAAGTACGGTCGTACGTAATATTCCCTTCCAGGTACATTACTCTTTCGCCTTGTGAATTGGAACTGTAGCCCAGGAAAGAAGAACCGGTTCTTACCTGTTCAAATATTAGTTTACCATCCGAGCCACGGGAGCCTGCGTACCAGAGATCGTTATCACCTGTTCTGCTGGTATTGAATTCTCCATAAGTATCAAAAGAAAAGCGGCCGGTAGCTTTCAGGCCTTTAGTAATTCCATCCAGGTTCTGCACGAGCGACAGAACGGATTGAACAGACGGTTTGAATTCTGTGCTGTAGCCCCTGTTCTGTACAAGGTTGAAGGGATTGGCGCCGCCGTTGTTACGGGGACCAGCCCACATTTTATCCGGGTATTGTACCGGAAATGCGATTGGGTTCGTGGAATAGGAATTGTACCAGATGGCGCTTGCAGGAGAACCGGGATACCGGCTGTTCACCAGCATAGCGGCAAGGTTCAGCGATAAGGTGGTTGTTTTGGTAACGTTCAGATCTATATTACTCCTGAAGTCGTAGCGTTTAAAGTTGAGGTTGGGATTATAATCGTTGATCTTTGATACTTTGTATTGCCCGTCCTGGTTGTAAAAGCTCATAGACACATAATAGCGCATGGATTCTCCGCCACCACTTACATTCACGTTGGCATTGGTCATGGAGGCCCAGTCTTTATAGATCCGGTCTATCCAGTTTACATTAGGATATAAGTAAGGATCAAGGCCACTGGCTGTTTTGGCGATCTGCTCATCCGAATAAACAGGTGTTTCACCGGCATTTTCACGGGCTTCGTTATATAGTTTCATATAAGTAACCCCATCCAGCATTTTGGGCATGCGGGTTAAACCATTGAAGCCACTTTCTACTTTAGCAGAAACTTTTGGTTTCCCGGCCACCCCTCTTTTGGTGGTAATGATCAGTACACCGTTTGCTCCCTTTGCACCGTATACTGCAGTGGCGGAAGCATCTTTCAGCAATGTGATGCTTTGTACATCTTCCGGATCAATATTATTAAAAGCACCGCCATAAGTACTGTTTACATCTTCCCTTTGCACACCATCTACAATGATCAGCGGAGAAGTGCTTCCTGTAAAAGTACCGATACCGCGGATGGTGAATTGCGGGTTATCATATCCTGGTTCACCGCCGCTGTTCTGCATCGAGATCACACCTGCCACTTTACCAGCCAATGCATTGGTGAGAGAACGTACAGGCGTTTGCATATCTGCCATATTCACGGAGGATACCGATCCCGTAACCGTAACTTTCTTTTGCTGGCCGAAACCTACCACCACCAGTTCATTGAGGTCATCTACTTTGGGAAGGAGCGTCACCTTCAATGTTTTCTGGCCGGTTATTTTCAACTCTTCCGGTTTCATGCCCAGCATGGCTACCCGCAATATTTCATTTGGAGCAGCATCGATGGTAAAGATCCCCAGGGCATCTGAAACCACCCCCCTGTTGGTGCCATTTACAGAAACAGTAGCGCCAGGAATGGGATTACCCTCGGGGTCCATTACCTGGCCTTTAACTGTTTGCGTTTTCTTTTCCTCCTGTGCTAAGTTGGGCCTGGCCGGCGTTACTTCCGGCGCCTTTTTGTCCAGCACAATACGGTTGCTGCGTAATTCGTAAATGATGCCTTTGTTCTTAAAAACAAAGTCCAGCACTTCCTGCAAAGCAGTGTTCCTGAAATTGAGGTTCAATTTCTCACCATCGTCCAACAATTGATTGTTGTACACCAGCGTAAAGCCGGTCTGTTTTTTAATGGCCCTGAAAACCTGTAACAGGGACATGTTGTTGCCGGAAACGGTAACCGGGGATTGAAGCGACTTTACCTGTGCTTCGGCAACATGGAATACGGAAAAAAGGATGCAGCTAAGCACAAGGGCTTGTAATGCCCTTCGCGTAGCCTGCCGGCAATCGCGCATACATTTTCTCATGTGGAAAAAATCGTTTAATTAGTTTATACGATGGTGTCAGCAATAATTCAAATTAACTACACCTGCTTTCCCAAAATGGGTGACAGTGGTATAAAAAAATTTTGGGGGGATAAGCTATTTAAGGAGGATAGTCTGTTGTTCGAAATGAAAATCCGCATTGGCAGTGGTTTTCAGATCTGTCAGGAATTCAGGGAGTTTAGCCCTGTCCATCAGGCCGGTAACAGCAATGCCGGCAAATTTATCGTTATCGGGAATGAATTTTATGCCATAGAACCGGGAGGCGATCACAGTGAGTTCAGCGAGCGGCATTTTATGGAAATAGTACACGCCTTTCATCCAGGAGAGTACTTCCTCTTCATCAAATTCGCGGGTGGAATATGTTTTGCCGGCAGCTACAATACCCTGCATACCGGGTTTCAGTTCCCATTGGTTTTGCAACAGCACCTTTCCTTCCACCAACGAGGTTTTTTCCGCTGCGGCTTCGTAAGTGTTCACATTGAAAGAAGTACCCAGTACTGTTACGCTGGATTGTGGCAGATGTACCACAAAAGGATGAGCCGCATCTTTGGTTACTTTAAAATAAGCTTCTCCATCCACATACACATCCCGGGTAGCTTTGCCGAAGCGGAAAGGAAAACGTAACCGGGTGGATGCATTGAGGCGTACCTCTGTACCATCAGACAAAGTGAGTTTATAGGTTTCGCCGGGAGGAACCATCAGGGTATTCTCCGCAGTATCCTGGGAATTGTAGGCCAGGGCTCCATTGCCGGTATTTAGTACCGCATTGTTGAGTTGAATGGTTTTTGCCGCACTGTCCTGGTTGAGGGTAACAGACTGGCCATTAGCTGTAATAAGGTTCACTGTTTGCTTGCTCTTTGCTACCAATTCAGCCAGGCTGGTGCCTTTCTCTTTTGCGGGAAAAATAAAATAAGCCCCTGCGGATACTAATATTAATACAGCGGCGGCGGCAGACATCATCCTGAGCCTGCGGGTGCGTGCTGATCTTTTTGATTTCAGCTGATGTAGCGCAGCTGCAGGGTCCAGGCCTTGCAGGTAGTCTGTGGCCTGAATGGAACGGTCCTGTTCTTCCAATGCATTCCAGGTATCCCGGAAACCGGCGTCCTGGGCCAGCATGTTCTTTACATGAGCTTCCTCTTCCGGGGAAAGATGCCCCGAAAGTTTTTGAATGTATAACTGAAATATTTTTTCCTGTGTTTCCAATTGGGTGAACAAGTTAATACTTTTTACTATTTACTGCGAACCGCAATAGTTTCAATCCTCTTTTCAGATGCGTCTTAAAAGAATTAATGCTGATACCCATTTCTTCTGCTGCTTCCTGGTAACGTTTTCCCTGGATGTATACCATTTGAATGGCCACTTTCTTCTGGCCGGAGATATCGTTCAGGGAAGTGTGCAATTGTTTATAGTAGTCCGGTACGGCATCGGGTTGCGCCTGGCAGGTATCATCCTGCAGGTTTGAAAATGCTTCCTGGTGTTCGTAACGGAGCTTTTGTTTCTTAATATAATTAAGGCAACGGTTCTTTACGGCGGTATGCAGATATCCTTTTACATCCCCGTCGAACTGGAGGTATAATTTTTTATCCCATATATCCATAAAGAAGGTCTGGATCAGGTCTTTTGCTTCCTGTTCATTCTGTAGGAACCAGTAGGCGTTCACGCAAAGCATTTTATAATACTTTACAAATAAAGCATCAAACGCAGTTTGGTCTCCCTCCTTTAATTGTTCCACCAAAAGTGTATCTGGAGAATGATTCATTCTATCCTATTTCCTTGGTTGATACTTGCTTATCGTAACGAATAATTCTGGTTGATTGAGAAGTAAGATAGAAAATACTTTTTATTTCCTGCGCGATTTTAAATCGGGGCAAAGGAGCCCGATTCCCTTTTTTTAAGGTTTTTAAAGGCTGCCGGCCAAATTTTAACGTTTTCTTTTAAAGTGTAAAATTGACGTGAAGCCTTGAGGCACACCAGCCAAACCCATGCTATTAATTTACACTATAACGTTTTTATACATATTGAAAAACCCTATTATCAGGATTGTTGGGTTAATAATGGTAATTTTGCACTATGAATATTTCAACTATTTCAAGACCGAGGATCCATTTTACGCAGGAACATGAATGGATTGATTTTAATGGAACCGTTGGATTTGTAGGTTTATCCATGTTCAGACTCGCAGGAATAAAGAAAATAGACAATATCGAATGGGTCAATAATAAAGGCACCATCGAAAAGAACACACTCATCGCAAATATCCACTCGGGAAGTACTGTTATCCCATTGCACTCCCCGTTGCGTTGCAAATTCCTGGGCATTAATGCAAAATTAAAGACTAACCTCAACCTGATACTGGAAAGTCCACAGGACCAGGGTTGGATCTTCTTTGTAACGCCTATGAAGTTCCAGAATAAAGATAAAGAAGAGTTACTGCAACCCGCAGACTATCAAAAACTCATTCGCAGCATTAAAGTATCCTGATACAGCATATGCAAAATTCAAGTCTTGTAGTTAAACCTGCCAGATATACAACCGACTCTGCCTTTGACTGGTTGTACCCGGAAAGGATCCAACAATTGTCTAAACGGCACTGGACTCCCATGAGCGTAGCAAGAAAATCAGCCCAATTCCTGGCCAATGGCCCGGGTAAAAAGGTGTTGGATATTGGCAGCGGCGTGGGTAAATTTTGTATCCTTGGAGGCATCAGCTTCCCGCATGTGAATTTTTACGGCGTGGAGCAAAGGGAGGAATTATATCATCTTTCTTTAGAAGCGAGGGAAGCGGCTAATGTGCAGAACGTGGATTTCATTCATGCTAATTTCACGCAGATAGACCTGGATGCATATGATAACTTCTATTTCTACAACTCCTTCTTTGAGAATATAGATGAAGGAGATAAGATCGATCATGATATAGAATGCTCTGCCAGCCTGTATGTTTATTATTCGCGTTTCCTTTGCAGGGCGCTGGATAAAAAACCAGGTGGTACCCGGCTGGTTACTTTCCATAGCCTGGAAAACGAGGTGCCCACCAGTTACCAGGTAGTGGATGTTTCTCCGGACCTGCAGTTAAAAATGTGGATCAAACGCTAATAGATCTCAGGATTTACCACAAAGGGTAACCGTTCTCCTTTTAAACCGGCCATGATATTCTTTGCTGCCATGATAGCCATGGCATCTCTTGCTTCAACTGTTGCAGAACCAATATGCGGGAGTATGGCCACATTGGGCATCTCCAGCAATGGATTATCAGCAGCCATAGGTTCCGGGTTGGTTACATCCAGACCCGCACCCCAGATCACCTTTTCATTGAGGGCATTTAAAAGATCCGTTTCGTTATGGATCCCTCCTCTCGCAGCATTGATAAAAATGGCGCTGCGTTTCATTTTATCAAAAGCGGCTTTATTGAACATCCCCTTTGTTTCCGGCGTAAGAGCAGTATGCACGGATAATACATCACTTTGCGCAAGCAGTTCATCGAAGGATACTTTTTCAGCTTTCAGCACTTCTTCCGCTTCCTGGTTTGTATGCCGGTTGTGATAGATCACTTTCATGCCGTAAGCACCGATACAACGTTTGGCCATTTCAAAACCTATCTTTCCCAAACCAGCAATTCCTAATGTTTTACCGCTTAGTTCTATTCCCAGGTTAGCAGTGGGTTCAAAGAAGCCCCATTGCCCTTTGCCGATCTGTTTATGCATGTAAAATGCTTTGCGCGAAACGGCCAGCATCAGTAAAAAAGCCGTATCCGCCGTGGCATTACTTAATACACCGGGAGTATTGCCGATGGGGATCTTTAAGGCTGTGGCAGCAGGTACATCCACATTATCAAAACCTACTGCATGTAAGGCAATTACTTTAAGATGGCTGCATTCCTGCAAAAAGCTGCTGTTGATCTTATTAGGGCCCACGCTTAATAATGCATCATGTTGCTTACAATATGCTATCAGTTCAGCCGGCGTAAGATCTCTTTTCTCCGTCCATTGCGTAAGCTGAAGACCCGCTTCCTGTAATAGTTGTAGCCCTTTTTCGGGGATCACTCTTGTGATAAAAACCTTCATGCCTTAAAAGTAACGCTTTCTGCCGGAAGTAGTACCTTAGCGCTATGTTAAGTTCGATTCATACTGCTGAACATTATACCTGGGGTAATCAATGCGACGGATGGCATTTATTAAAAACAGATAGCCTCAGTGTGATCCAGGAAAACATGCCACCCGGCACTGCTGAACAACCACATTTTCATACACGCGCACAGCAACTGTTCTATATCTTATCCGGCACAGCAACTTTTACAGTGGAAGAAAAAGAAATAACAGTGCAGGCCAATGAGTGTTTACATATTGCGCCAGGTGTAAAACATCATATCGAAAACCGTGGTGCTGCGAACCTGCAATTCCTGGTGATCTCTGAGCCTAAGTCCCACGGGGACAGGGTTGCTTTGCCGTAAATTATTCCCTATTTTAGCTGGAAATTCCATGTAAATGAAACACGTAAAGCGCGCCTTACTTGCCGGCATTGCCATGCTTGCCCTGTACGGCTTTGTTACAGAACAGGCCCCTGCTAAGTTCAAATGGTCCGGCGCATGGCAGCCCACCCGCAAAAGTGCGGGAGATGGGGTTACCAAACTGGATATTAAGATCGGTACCTTCATCAATCTTCCCGATCCTGCTTCACTGGCTAAAGTTATTTTTCATGTGAACAAAAAATTCCCCGGCTCTGCACCGCTTGCCACCTGGGCTGTAGGTGATCTTTCCAAACTTACACCCGCTCACAAAGGTTTATCTGCTGAAGAGCATGAACAATATCTATCTCATATGGATAAAGCAGGCGTAACTGTGTTCCTGGAAGTATTTCCTTTTAAAGGAGATAATGTTGCGGCCATGATCGATCAATGGCTGGGAAAATTCAGGCACCACCGCTGCATTGCAGGTTTAGGGGTTGAACTGGAATATTTTGGAAAAGCTACGGATTCACTTACAAAAGTATGGGATGAAAAAGTAAAATCACATCGGCCCGGTTACCGTTTATTCCTTCGACACTATAACCCTTCTTATATGCCTCCTGCTTATCGTGGCAAGGGCGACCTGCTGTTCATTGACGATGCATCTGAAGGTACCCTTGCAGACCTGAACAAAGGGTTTGCGGATTGGGCAAATCATTTCTATCCAACGGCCTGTGCATTTCAATTAGGTTATCCCGCAGATGAAGATGGAATGAATGGCAGCCAGAAATCAGGATGGTGGAAACTCAAAGATCCTATTCGTGATTGGGGAAATGATATCCTTCCCCTGATCCAACATCCGGACCAGGAACTGGGCCTGATATGGGTAACAGCTAAATCAGGCAAGTCGTATAATACTGCCTGGGACCTCACTAAATAATAAATAACATTTCATGAAATACTCTTTCCTTTTAGGGATGGTGCTGCTGGCATTAAATGCAGTTGCACAACCTGTTTCACTTACGCCTGCGCATGGCCCTGAGCCAAAGATCAATGGTGCGAAAGTATTTGGCGTAAGGCCCGGGCATCCCATCGTTTTCACCATTCCGGCTTCCGGAAAAAGGCCCATGAGCTTTTCCGCAAGCAATTTACCAGCCGGTGTAAAAATAGATACAGGCAATGGCAAGATCACTGGCAGCATTCAAAGACCAGGCGAGTATATTATTTTATTACAGGCGAAAAATGAGGCTGGTTCCTCAAAAAGAGTGTTGAAAATAGTAGTGGGAGAAGATATTGCACTCACTCCCCCGATGGGTTGGAACCATTACAATATCTATGGCACCCGTATTACGCAGGCAGATGTATTGGCACAAGCTAAAGCCATGGCATCCAGCGGACTTATTGATCACGGATGGTCCTATATAAATATAGATGACGGCTGGCAGGGTGAACGTCGCGGCCCCTTACATGCCATTCAACCTGATACTTCCCGCTTCTCTGACATGAAGCAGTTAAGTGATGATATACATGCACTGGGGCTTAAATTCGGCATCTACTCTACTCCATGGGTTGAATCCTACGGGCATCGTACAGGTGGTACTGCTATGAATCCCGAAGGGAAATTTGAACGCACAAAAGAACAGGTACCAAGGAATAAAAAACAACTTCCCTATGCTATCGGTACTTATTCTTTTGTGGATGCAGATGTAAAACAGTGGGCATTGTGGGATGTGGATTATATGAAGTACGACTGGACCCCTGCAGAATTACCGGAAACAAAAACAATGTATGATGCGTTGAGAAGTAGTGGCAGAGATGTTGTATACAGTCTTTCTAACAGTATACCATTTGCCACTATCGCAGAACTATCTGCTGTATCCAATGCATGGCGTACCGGCGGTGATATCAAGGATAACTGGAAAAGCCTGAAAAGCCGCATTCCCACACAGGATAAATGGGCACCTTTTGCAAGGCCGGGGCATTGGAATGATCCTGATATGATGATCGTTGGTGTGGTAGGATGGAATGCAAAAGACAAATGGCCTTCCAAACTTACGCCCGATGAACAATATGCACACATGAGCGCATGGTGTTTAATGTCTGTTCCCTTATTACTGGGTTGTGATATGACGAAGCTGGATGATTTCACTTTAGGCCTATTAACGAATGATGAAGTGATCGCTATCAACCAGGACCCTTTAGGCAGGCAGGCTACCGTAGTTTCCAAACAGGGAGACCTGGTGGTGATGGCAAAAGATATTGAAGAAGGATGCAAAGCTGCCGGCCTGTTCAATCTTGCAGACAGCGGTACACAACAGCTCTCTCTCAAATGGGCAGACCTAGGCATCAAAGGGAAATACATTGTGCGGGACCTCTGGCGGCAAAAAGACCTTGGTGTTTTTGAAGGAGAATTTAAAACAGCTGTGGCAGAACACGGTGTGGTAATGGTAAAACTGATACCAGTTCCTCCACCCACATTAAGATCAGCTATGAAACCTGCCGTGAAAAATGGCGGATTTAAAATGCCGGGGTATATCCTCTGGTGCCCTACCGTGATAAAAGTAGGCCGTACTTATCATATGTTTGCCTCCCGCTGGCCGGAGCAGTATGGATTAGCCGGGTGGACAAAATATTCCGAAGTAGTGCGCGCCACTTCCAATAACCTGTACGGCCCTTATACATTCCGGGAAGTAGTGCTGCAAAAGAGAGAAGGGCATTGGGATAATGACCGTGCGCATAATCCGAAGATCGTTAAAGCTGGAAATACCTTCGTACTCTATTATATTTCCTCCGCCAACGAAACCGGTTATGCTTATGCCAGTAAGATCACAGGCCCCTGGACGAGGATAGATAGCCTGGCCATGCCATTTTCAAACCCTGCACCTCTCGTGAAAAAGGACGGCAGCGTTTATGTATTCGGCAGAAAGGCCATTGGTGATATAAGGATAGCACAGGGTTATACGGCAGTTTCTTTCAAAGGGCCTTATTCACTTTTACAGCAAGGAAATAATTTACTGCCTGGCCTTAACCAACTGGAAGATCCTACCATCTGGTGGGCATCCGGTCAATATAACGTGATCCTGAGCGATTTTCGCGGAGATGCTACCGGCGTTAATAAAGATGGGGCCCAGTATGCATCTAAGGATGGCATTCACTATCAACTGGTTTCCCCGGAATCCGTCTATTCCAAAAAAGTAACCTACGATGATGGCAGTTCTTTCACTTTCCGGAGAAGGGAGCGGCCATTTGTATTTACCAACGAAAAAGGAGCAGTCACCGCTTTTTTCACGTCCTGCCTCACGGATAAAGAGCAGTCGTGGATTGAGGTGCAGCCGGTGGATAATTATGTGCCCTAACAATAAAATCATGTTGCACAGCCCAACATAATTTATAATTTAGTGCCTGATACGGAACCATTTATCAGAAAATATCACGTTTACAATGGATAACAGAAGAGAGTTTCTAAAGAAATCTATGTTATTATCCGGGGCTGCCGGCGTTTCTTCTATTTTGCCAGCTTCCATACAAAGGGCCATGGCAATAGATCCCCGGCCGGGTAGTACTTTCCTGGATGCGGAACATGTAGTGATCCTCATGCAGGAAAACCGCTCCTTTGATCACTGCTTTGGTACCCTAAAGGGTGTAAGAGGTTTTAATGATCCCCGCGCAGTGACCTTACCGGATGGCAAACCTGTATGGCTGCAGACCAATGCAAAAGATGAAACCTACTCTCCTTTCCGATTGGACATCAAGGATACCAAGGTAACCTGGATGGGCGCATTGCCCCATTCCAGGGCCAGCCAGGTAGATGCACACAACGGTGGTAAATATGATAAATGGCTGATCGCCAAAAAACCAGGTAATAAACAATTTGATCATATCCCCTTAACCATGGGATATTATACCCGTGAGGACATTCCGTTCAACTTCGCACTGGCAGATGCTTTTACGGTATGCGACCAGAATTTCTGCTCTGCCATGACCAGCACCACACCGAACCGTTCGTTCTTCTGGACAGGCCAGATCAACAGTAAAGAAGAAGGACTGACCAAAGCAAACATCCGCAATACGGATTACAGCTACGGTAAACTGGGCTGGAAAACCTTCCCCGAATTGCTCACCGAGAACGATATCAAATGGAAATTCTACCAGAACGATATTAGCGCGGGTGGCGGTTATACAGGAGACGAACGTTCCTGGTTAGCCAACTTCGGTTGTAACCTGCTGGAATTCTTCGCCGCTTATAATGTGAAGTTTAATGAAAGATATGTAACCAACCTGCAAAAGCAGATAGACACACTGCCAGATGAGATCAACAAATTGCAGGAAGCATCTCCTTCTTCAGAAGCAGCTGCCAAAAAGATCAAAACAGATATCGCCAAAAAGCAGGAAGTACTGGATAATGCCATAGCCGAAATGGCGAAGTGGAATAAAGAAAGCTATGAGAAGTTAACGCCTAAACAAAAAGAACTTTATCGCAGTGCATTCGTGATCAATTCCGGTGATCCCGGTTACCGTTCCATCACTAACTTAAAATATGATGATAACGGAACACCACGTGAAATGACGGTGCCTGCAGGTGATGTGCTCTATCAGTTACGGAAGGACACTAAAGAAAATAAATTGCCTACTGTATCCTGGATTGCAGGACCACAGAAGTTCTCAGATCACCCCAGCGCTCCATGGTATGGTGCATTGTATGTTTCTGAGATCATGGACATCCTCACCAGCAATCCTGAAGTATGGAAAAAAACCATTTTCATTGTAACATACGATGAGAACGATGGTTACTTCGATCACTTTGTTCCTTTCTCTATCCCTGACGAGAACAAACCTGGTACAGGTAAAGTTTCTCCCGGCATTGATACAGAAGTAGAACATGTAAGATTAGCGAACGAACTGGCACAGGGCATAGAGAAAAAGCAGGCCCGCGAAGCTCCCATCGGGCTGGGTTTCAGGGTACCGCTGATGATTGCATCTCCCTGGAGCCGCGGTGGTAAAGTGAACTCGCAGATCTTTGATCACACCTCTACCTTACAGTTCCTGGAAGAATTCGTGAATAAAAAATTCTCAAAGAAAATCCACCTCGATAATATCAGTCAATGGAGACGTACGATCTGCGGTAACCTCACCTCAGCATTCACACCGTTCGACGGTGCCAAATCAGACCTTCCTTTCCTTCAGAAAGAAAAGTTCATAGAAACTATTCATAACGCACAGTTTAAACCTGAGCCTTCCGGGTTTAAGAAATTCTCTTCCCGTGAGATCGATGCGATGATCAAACAACCTTCTACCGCCAATCCACTGGCAAAACAGGAACCGGGTGTTCGGCCATCCTGTGCTTTGCCTTATGAACTGTATGCAGAAGGTAAATGGAATCCTTCCACTAAGAGCTTTGATCTTTCTATGTCTGCAGGTAACCAGATCTTTGGTGCTGCCTCAGCCGGCTCCCCTTTCAGGGTGTATTCTCCTGTTGCATTTGCAGGTGAAGGTTTCCGGAACTGGGATTTTGCTGTGAAAGCCGGTGATAAGCTGGAATACAGCTGGCCGGTTGAACAATTTGCTGAAAATAAATACCATCTTCGTTTACATGGGCCTAATGGGTTCTACAGAGAGTTCACCGGTAATGCACAAGATCCTGCTATGGAAGTAAGCTGTGAGTATGTTCGAGACAAGAGTGGCGGGCTTGTTATTAAGGTCCGCAATACTTCTGCTGAACCGCTGAAGCTAACGGTGAAGGATAATGGTTATAAGCAAGCGGATGTGCAGCATATCATTGGGAAGAACAGTTCCAAGGATATTTTCCTGGAGCTGGGGAAGAACCATAACTGGTATGATTTCAGTATAAAGGTGAATGGGTTTAACGCTTTTGAGAAACGTTATGCGGGGAGAGTGGAAAATGGGGAAGAAGGGTTTAGTGATCCGCTGATCGGGCGTGGTTGATTGGTAAATGACCAAACAGTTTCATCATTTCCGGCTTGGATGCTCGGTTGTAATCCTCTTATCTTTGCCTCATCATGAAACATACTATATCATATTGCCTTTTGTCGCTGAGTTGCTGCTATAGCAACCGGGAGGTCGTGTGATTACTTGAATAAAGGATTTCGAACGCCTCTTGGTTTTATACTGAGAGGCGTTTTTGTTTTCAGGCATATGGGTGATCGGCTACGATGGTGGAGTAGCGTTGGACTGTAAATCCAATACATCAGAAACATCATAGGTTCGAATCCTATATCACCCACAATTGGAGGATAGGCAAATGTTGGTTTGTTGCGGCACCCTGCTAAGGTGTTCCGGCTATCCGGTGATGGTTCGATTCCATTGTCCTCCGCATTCGATCATGTACCCAATGTTGATGCCGGGATTAGTCTGCAAAACTAATTTAACGCAGGTTCGATTCCTGTCATGATCTCTTATCTGGAAGATTGCCAGAGTTGGTAATGGCGCAGTCTTGAAAACTGACGGCGGTGAAAACCGGCAAAGGTTCGAATCCTTTATCTTCCTCCTGTCGCAAAAGCCCCCTTCCAAGGGGCTTTGCACATTCCTATACCCTATCTTGAGCCTATGTCAAGCCTATCTCAAGTATTCCCGTCCCCTATTTAGGATATTTTAAGTTAGGATTACTGATGATCTGTCAAAAAGCGCTATATTCAGTTAAAACATTAGTAGCCATATTTAAAATCGCCCTTTCCGATGAAAACGGACCAACATTATGGAGAGGAAATCCATATCCAAAAAGCCTTACAACTTGCCCCGATTGGTGCTTTTCTGACAGACGTAGACGGGAACTGTTTCTTTGTGAACGAGGAATGGGAGAAAATGACAGGTCTCAGTTCCGGCAAATCTCAAGGCAACGGCTGGTTAAAGATCATCCTGGAGGAAGATCTGCCAACTGTTGAAAATATTATCAGGAAGTCTGTAACAACACCACATACCACCCTCGTTTTTTATTTCCGGGTCAAACATCCCAAAACAGGCCTGCTCTATTGCAAAGCCAATATTCGCTCTGTTACGGATGAAGAGGACAATAGCCGCTACCTCGTAGGATATGTTCAGGACATTACGGAAGAAAAGATCAGTGAGAACAGGCAGATGGAACTAAGCACCCATTTGCAGGCACTCATTATGTCCATGGAAGATATTGTATTTGAGGTAGACGGCAATATGATCTTCAAGAACGTATGGGTACACGATGAAAAAGTGCTGTTCATGCCTAAGAAGGAGTTCCTGGGTAAAAAGCTACAGGACGTATTAGGTCCCCAGGCGGGAATGTTCGCAGAAGCACTCCAAAAAGTACTGGAAACGGGTGAAGCAAACGACATCACTTATAAACACCTGGATGATTCCAAAGACCAATGGTTCAAAGCCAGGATCAAACCGGTCATTAAAGATCCAGATCCTTCGCAATACCTGTTAGTGCTGAGCATCCAGGATGTTACTGCTGAAAAGCAAGCCGAACTATCCCTGCAGGAAACCAGGGCCAGGCTTGAACTGAGTAACCAGCTGCTGGATGTTAGCCAGGAACTCAGCAGCACCGGAGGTTGGGAATACAATTTACAAACAGGGGAGATCTTCTGGACAAAGCATACCTACCTCATCTACGACCTGGACGAAACATTCGTTCCTACCCTCGATAATACCAACACTTTTCTCGCGGATGAAGATCGTGAGATAATGAAAACATATTTTGATGCGGCTATCCTTCAGGGCAGATCTTATGATATTGAACTGAGGATCATCACTGCAAAAAATAATAAAAAATGGATCCGTGCAATCGGCGCTCCCGTTTTTTCAGATTACAATAAGGTGGTCATGCTCCGGGGTGCGTTGATGGACATCACCCGTGATAAGGAAAGTGAGCTGGAATTGATCCATGCCAAGAACTCCGCAGAAGATGCGGCAAAGGCCAAATCTGATTTCCTTTCTATCATGAGCCATGAGATAAGGACACCGCTGAACGGTATCATCGGCATTGCCAATCTCCTCAAGCTAAACTATATCCCTGAACAGGAAGAATACATTCACAACCTCCTCTTCTCTGCAGATCACCTGTTACAACTGGTGAATGATATCCTCGATCTCAATAAAATAGAAAGAGAGCAGTTCGAACTGAACTATTCCGTTGTGAACCTCCACGAACAGATCCGGAATATCCAGAACCAGTTCAAATCCCTGGCAGACATCAAGGGCCTTTCCCTCGTAGGCACTATTGACGACAACATCCCCAGGAAGATCATAGCAGATGTTACACGCCTGAACCAGATCTTGAATAACCTGCTCAGCAATGCTATAAAGTATACGGAAAAAGGACAGGTGAGCATCAGCCTGGAACTCGTAAAAAAGCAAACGGAAAAAGTGACGGTTCGTTTCTCTGTAAAAGATACGGGCATCGGTATTCCGAAAGAACACCTGGAAACAGTGTTTGAAAGTTTCCGGCAGGTACAACAGTCCACTGCCAGGAAACAGGCTGGCACCGGGCTTGGGCTCGCCATCACGCAAAAACTGATCACCTTACATAACAGCCAGATCTTCCTGCAAAGTGAACCGGGTGTAGGAACTGAATTCTACTTCGACCTCGTTTTTGACCTGCCCACCAAAAAGAACAGGCCGGCTAAACGGGAAGACCTGCCGGAGATCACCAGCTATGCAAAGAAATTCAAAGACATCCGCCTGATCTTTGTAGAAGACAATCCTATTAATATACTCGTGGCAAAAAGGCAGCTGGAATACTTTGGGATACAGCCGGATTGCGCATTAAGCGGAACAGAGGCGCTTGAACTTTTGCAAAAGAATAAATATGATATTGCCCTGCTGGACCTCCATATGCCTGAAATGGACGGTTACGCTCTGGCTGATATCATACGGAACGAATACAAAGATGTACACATCGTTATTTTTACGGCAGATATTATGCCGGAAGTAAGAAGGAAATTTGCGCAGAAGGGGGTGTTCGATATTCTCAATAAACCATTCTTCCCTAAGGAGATGCTGGCTACTTTACTGAAGATTGCACAGGTGATGAAGTTGAAGATATCGTAGGGTTCCAGTTATCGGAACCCTCCAGGATGTTCTTAACGGTGTATTTCTTCACTTCCGCCGCAGTCAATTGATTTGACCAGGGAACACGCTCTTTTACAGAAGCCCCCGGCCCTGTATTTCCGTATTCTGCATAATAAGTTGTTTTCTCTTTATCCGGGAACCTTGCATCACCAGCCCAGGGATCCCAGCCTGCGGGTACAATATGAGCGCCTAATTCACAATGAATGAACACAGTACGGGCATAGGGGCGCCATGGTCTTCCTAAATAAACTCTTTTTGCGGCAGTGTCTGCTATCAGTTTGCAATTCATTAGTACAAAACCGAATGGCTGCCTTGGTGAGGTAGCGGCAGCTGTAATAAAGGAATTCACCATGCTTTTGATGGTACAGTCCTGGAAAACAACGGTTGCTTCACCAAAAATAAAATCGGTGGTGCCTTCGATGTGGCAGTTATGGTAATACTGCCTGCTGTTTTCTTTTCCTGCATACAAAGTATCCTGGTTGCCCAGTAGTTTACAGTTCTTTATAACAGCGCGGTCTCCTTCCACATGTAAAGCTACGCCCTGGCCTACCCTGCCGGCAGTGTTTTGAATGGTGATATTCTCCGCACTGAAATCATTTCCCTGTACGAGTACCGTGTAAGAGGTAAAAGTGCTAAACTTCCCTTCCGGCCCTGGTTTTCCGGAAAAATCATCATGGGTGATAATGGTACTGTCTTTATCTTCTCCTATGAATGCAATATTGGTTTTCCAGGAAGGGACCACTATCTTTTCATGATAGATGCCCTTCTTTATATAGATCTTTACCTGTTGCTGTGAAAGGTCGCGGATGGAGTTCACGGCTTCCTGTATGGTTTTGAAATTTCCTGTGCCATTCACGTCTACAATGATCTGCTGCGCCCTTAAGCATAGTGGAGATAACAGAATGAGGAATAAAATGGATTTCATGCTTTTGAGGTATGGGTCCTTTCAAATTTAAGCAATTTATTATATACCTTAGGTACCCATGAAGCGAGCATTCCTTATTGTTGGTTTATGTTTTATCTGTTTCTCTGCTTTCTGCCAGGATACGATAAAAGTTGCCTGTATTGGTGCCAGTATTACTTATGGAGCAAGGATCAAAGATCCTGAGCATTTTTCGTTCCCGGGGCAATTACAAACTTTACTGGGGGCTGCTTATAAAGTGAGCAACTTTGGTGTAAGCGGTACTACATTACTACGTAATGGTAACGCACCTTATCATAAAACCGGGGCATATCAACAGGCATTGGCAAGTAAGCCGGATATTGTTATCATCGACCTTGGCGGAAATGATAGTAAATTGGTGAACAGATCACGTTATGCTGAGTTTGTTTCCGATTACGATACATTGATCAAATCATTCTCTTCACACCCGAGGATCATTTTACTCTTGCCTGTAGTGTCTTTTGTAACGGATACTACAGGGATCTGGGATCCGGTGATCGTGAGGGACATCATTCCAATGATACGGCAGGTGGGGTTAAATTCGGGGAAAGAGGTTGTGGATATGCATAGTTTGTTGAAGGATAAACCTCAGCTGATGCCGGATAAGATACATCCTGAAGAAGAGGGTTCGGGTATTATGGCTAAAAGGCTGTATGAGCAGATTAAATCATTATAATATGGAAGAAGTATACGAAGTAGAAAAAACATTCGAGAAGATCGATTTCTCTCAAAGCCCGTTTCCCAGGGGTGAATATGAGGAATGCAGTTTTATTAACTGCGATCTTTCCAATGCTGATCTCTCCGGTAGTAGTTTTTCCGATTGTAGTTTTTCGGGCTGTAATTTAAACATGGCTAATCTTGTAAAGACGGCTTTCAGGGATATCAAATTCAAAGACAGCAAAATGCTGGGGATGCAATTTGGGAACTGTAACCCTTTCCGCTTTGCTGTTGAATTTGAGAACTGCATCCTGGATCATTCTTCTTTTTACAATACCAAACTGAAAAAGGTTCTCTTTAAAAATTCCACGCTCCGTGAGGTGGACTTTACTTCCTGTGATCTGAGCGAGGCTACTTTTGATAATTGTGATCTGGCGCTGGCTACTTTTCAAAGTGTTATCCTTGAAAAGGCTAATTTCCTGACTGCTTATAATTATTCGATTGATCCGGAGATGAATAAAATAAAGAAAGCCCGTTTTTCCCAAATGGGGATAGCCGGGCTTTTGGATAAATATGATATTGAGATTGAACCCTAATACCGCAACAACTCCTCAATCTTTATTCCCACTTTTTCTGCATTCGGCAACATCTCTTTTTCAAGTGCCATATTCAAAGGCACCGCCGGAAGGTCCATTGCACCCATCGTCATTACAGGGGCATCCAGCGAGCGGAAGCATGCTAAGGAAATGCGGCCGGCGAGGCTTTCAGCGAATGAGTTATTCAGCTGTTCTTCTGTTAACACCAAACATTTACCATGTTTACGCACGGTGGCAAAGATCAGTTCTTCATCCAGCGGATATAGTGTGCGCAGATCAATGATCTCCACTTTGCCGGGATAAGATGCGGCGGCGGCTTTTGCCCAATAGACCCCCATCCCGTAAGTGATGATACACATCCCCTCTCCTTCCAGCACTATACGGCCTTTCCCCAATGGGAGGATGTAATCTGCGGCGGGTTCGATAGTCATTGCTTCGAGGGTACCGGGTACTTTACTCCAGTAGAGTCCTTTATGTTCCAGCATCACAACGGGGTTGGGATCCAGGAAAGCGGCTTTCATCAAACCTTTCAGGTCTGCTGCATTGGAAGGATAAGCGATCTTGATCCCTTTGATGCTCAGCAAAGTTGACTCCACACTTCCGGAGTGATAAGGGCCTCCTCCTCCATAAGCTCCGATAGGCACACGAATGAGTGTTTGGATCGGAAACTTACCTGCAGTGAGGTAACAACTCTTGGATATTTCACTTACCAGTTGATTAAAACCGGGATAGATATAATCAGCAAACTGTACTTCCACAATGGGTTTTACGCCTACTGCTGAAAGGCCTGCGGTACTGCCGATAATATAGGCTTCCTGTATGGCTGTATTGTAAACGCGGTGGTCTCCGAATTTTTCCGCCAGCGTGGCTGCTTCTCTGAATACACCTCCTAAACGGCGGCCTACATCCTGTCCGAAAAGGATCGCTTCCGGATAAGCATGCATGATCTCTTCAATGGCATGTAACGCGGCATCTACCATTACTACCTTGCTTCCATTGGCAGGTACTCTTTCACCTGATTCTTCTGTAATGGGCATGGGTGCAAATACATGATCCGCAACGGTAGTAATATCAGGTTCCGGACTATTGCAGGCAGCTTCAAATTCTGCATCTATGCGTTGCTTTGCTTCTTCTTCTATTTTCAGCGCCACTGCCGGCTCCAGTAATTGTTTAAGACGGGGCAGGGGATCACGCACCTGGTGTTTGCTGAGATCTTCGGTGCTGCGGTACCATTCTTTTCTGACACCTGAGGTATGATGCCCCAGCAAAGGAGTGGTAGCATGTACCAATACGGGTTTCCTTTCTGTTCTCACATAGAGCATGGCAGATTCCATGGCATGATAGCTCGCTTCAAAATCACTTCCATCTACCCTTATCCTTTCCAAACCTTTGAAACCGGCAGCATATTCAAAGGCATCCATGGCCCTTGCTTCTCCGGAACTTACAGAAATGCCCCATTCATTATCCTGCACGAGATAGATCACAGGCAGGCCTTTTAATACGGCAAACTGGAAGGCTTCGCTTACTTCTCCTTCCGTTACACTGCCATCGCCAAGGGAGCAAAGTACCACGGGGCTTTCCGGTGTATCCATCAGGCCAACGCTTTCCAGGTATTGAATACCCTGGGCCATACCGGTGGTGGGAATTACCTGCATACCGGTGGCACTGCTTTGATGCGGGATCATGGGTTTGCCAGGCTGGTTGCTGCTGGGATGGCAATAATAGGAACGGCCGGCACTAAAGGCATCCTCTCCTTTTGCCAGTAATTGCAGCATAAGGGTATATGGGGAGAAACCCATGGCCAGCATCATGCTATCGTCCCGATAATAGGGGCTTACATAATCCCATGGCTTCAGGAGCAGGCCTGCAGCTATCTGGATGGCTTCGTGGCCAGAGGAGGTGGAATGTACGTACTTGCAGATAGGGCGGTTGGCTTCATACTTTTCTGCCATATTCCTGGCCAGGCACATCATGCGGTATGCCTTCAGTAGCAGTGCCTGAAATGCCGTATCCTGCTCGTGGTGAGTAATGGTGGCTTCCAAAGTCGGATTGCTTATACTATCTTTAAGCACAGTAAAACTGTTTTGGTGTGATGACATGGCAAATTAGCATTATTAGTTGCTACACCAACTATTGCTAATGCAAATTAAATAATATGCACGATACTTTTGTAAGTAATCCATCTTTTTTTAAGCTGGATGCAACCCTGAAAAAAATACGTAACTATTGGCAAAAGAGCTTTGATGCGCTGAATAAGGACATTACGGTAGACCAATGGCTGCTGATTGAGAACCTTTATAAGCATAAGCGTATCACACACAATGAGTTAGCCCGATTAACCTCAAAGGACATTACGACGGTTTCCCGGATCATTGAGCTATTGGTGAAAAAGGAGCTGGTGGAAAGGCAGGGGTCTACAGACGACCGCAGGAAGGTATTTGTTCAGCTTACGCCGGCTGGTGTGAATAAGTACAAAGATGTGAGACCTTTGGTACTGGAAATGCGTAAAACGGGGTGGAAGAATCTAACGGAGGCAGATTATTCGGAGTTAACGAGGATCCTCGATGTGATCTACAGCAACATTCCGGAAGAAAGTAAAAAAGGAAAAAATTAATACGAAAAAGACTAAAAACGCTTAAGCTTAAGCAGACACGCATCCTTTTTACTTTATAATTTTTTCTTTTTACTCCTTACCTACTTCACCTGGAATTCCAGCAGGCTATCATCTTCAATGAAAGCCTCCAGGCCATCACCGATCTGAACAGGCCCTACGCCTTCAGGTGTTCCGGTAAACACAAGATCTCCGATATTCAGGGTAAAGAATCGTGAGATATACGCAATCAATTTGTCGAAAGAAAATAACAGGTCCTTCGTGTTGCCTTGCTGTACAATTTCCTTGTTCTTGTAAAGACAAAAATTGATGTCTTTCAGATCTGTGTCCTCTTTCAATGGAATGAACTTTCCAACCACAGCGGAATTATCGAACGACTTTGCAATTTCCCAGGGAAGGCCTTTGGCCTTTTGCTTCTCCTGCAAATCTCTCGCCGTGAAGTCGATGCCTACAGAAATACTATCATAGTACTTTGAGGCGAACCGCTCCTGAATGTGCTTCCCGTTCTTCGAAATCCGCAACACCAGCTCACATTCATAGTGAAGGTTATCCGTAAATTCCGGATAATAGAAAGGATGGTTGTTTTGCAGCAGGGCATTCTTTGGTTTCATGAAAATCACGGGATCGGAGGGCACTTCGTTCTTCAATTCTTCTGCATGTTTGGCATAGTTTCTTCCAACGCAGATAATTTTCATAATGCGTGTATTTTGTAAGGTTAATAAAGCCTATGGTTTGACCCATAGTCCACAATACATTGCCCACTGTGCGCACTATAATTCCAATTAGCAGGTGCAATTCTGAATTATATAACGATCAGTGGTACACGGATCATGACCTATAGCGGTTAAGGTAGGGGTACCTTTCAGGCATGAAATATACAATTTACTTCTATAATGGAAAAGTAAGGTTGTTATAATTGTTCATACATCGTTGTAAACCAATGGTAGCAAAACTTTCAACAATTTCCACACACTTATCGATCTTCTGCAAAACCACGGGTTCTTCCTGGGCAGACCACCTTCCCAAAACGTAATCTACCTGCCTGCCTTTGGGGAAATTGTTTCCTATACCAAAGCGCAGCCGGGGATACTGATTGGTAGCAATGGACTCCTGGATACTTGTAAGGCCATTATGCCCGGCATCGCTGCCGCCGGGGCGTAAACGGATAGATTCCAGTGGTAATGCCAGATCGTCCAGGATCACCAGCATGTTTTCTACGGGGATCTTTTCTTTGTCCAGCCAATACTTTACAGCCCTGCCACTCAGGTTCATATAAGTAGTTGGTTTTATAACCACTATTACCCTTCCTTTCCATTTAACTTCTGCCACATCCGCCAACCGGTCGCTTTTAAACACCACGTTATGTTTTTGGGCAAGGGCATCCGCAACATCGAAGCCGATATTGTGGCGGGTATGATGATAATCCGCTCCAATGTTTCCTAATCCAACAATGAGATATTTCATATACCTGGTAATTGATCCCTGTCAACAACAATATATTGATCGGGATGCCAAAAATAAAAAGCCCGGCTGATATTACGCCGGGCTTTCTAATATAATTATTTTGCCAATTTATTTTTTCTTGGCATCCTTTGCTGCTTCAGCTTCTTCTTGTTTCAGCTGACGTGTCATTACCACGGATGCAACAGGGATACGGGGAGAGTTCATGATCTCGATACCTTCTGCTTTTACATCCTGTACGCGGATGTTTGCATTCAGGTCCAGCTCAGTGATATCCACTTCCAGATTTTCACGCAGGTGTTTAGGCAAAGCCTTCACTTTCAGTGATTTCATTTTCACTACCAGTTTACCACCGCTCTTTACACCGATGGAAGAACCTGTAAATTTCAATGGCATGGTTGCTACTACCTTCTTATCATCTACCAGTTCCAGGAAGTCAACGTGGATCAACTCGTCTGTTACTGTATCAAATTGCAGATCTTTCAAAATGCAACGATAAGATTTACCGCCCAGTTTCACCTCAGCGATCTGGAAGTCAGGTGTATACACCAGTGTTTTGAAAGCAGTGACAGGAGCTGAAAAGCTAACTGTTTCTGCACCCCCGTAAATAACGCAAGGCACTTGTTGCTCAGAACGAAGTAAGCGGGTGGCTTGTTTGCCGAATTCGCTCCTGAGTTGTCCTTCGATGGTTATTGTTTTCATTGTTTAACTTTTATATAAATGATAAAAAACTCGTTGTTATTGCATCTTACGCTGGCTGTGTACAAATAAGCTTGTGATAGACTTATTCTCGTGCATGTTCCTGATAGCTACTGCAAACAGATCGGCTACACTGATCACTTTCACTTTGCTGCTGTGTTGTTTTAACGGAATGGTATCGCATACCACCAGTTCGTCCAGCACAGAGTTTTCAATGTTTTCGTAAGCCTTACCACTGAATACAGGGTGCGTACAAAATGCTCTTACGCTCCTTGCTCCTTTTTCCATCAGCAAAGCGGCTGATTTAGTGAGGGTGCCTGCGGTATCACAGATATCATCTATCAACACAATATCCCTGTTAGTTACATCACCGATCACCACCATAGACGCAATTTCATTTGCCCGTTTACGATGCTTGTCGCAGATCACCATTTCAGCATTGAAATAGCTGGCCACTTCACGCACCCGGGTGGTAGAACCCACGTCAGGGGACGCAAAGGTAAGGTTTTCCAGCTTTAGATTCTCTATATAGGGAATAAAAATAGCTGAGCTATCCAGGTGATCCACCGGGATATCAAAGAAACCCTGGATCTGAGGAGCATGTAAGTCCATGGTTATCACCCTGTTAGCTCCTGCGGCAGTGAGCAGGTTGGCGATCAGCTTCGATCCTATGGCTACCCGGGGTTTATCTTTCCTGTCCTGCCTGGCAAACCCAAAATATGGGATCACGGCTGTAATATACCCTGCGGAAGCTCGTTTGGCAGCATCGATCATCAGCAACAGTTCCATAATGTTCTCCGTGGGGGCACAGGTGCTTTGTACCAGGAAAACATAATGGCCACGAATGCTTTCAAGGAACACCGGTTGAAATTCGCCGTCGCTGAACTTCTGGATGTTGATCTTGCCGATGCCATTGCCATACCTGGAGGCGATACGCTCTGCCAGAGCGGGATTACTATTTCCCGTAAAGATTTTTACTGATGGATTCATGGTTCAAGAAAAGAGGTGGCAAAACTATGACTTTATATGGGGATATGCAGAAAAAAAATCAAACAGAATTAATACTAAAAAAGTTAGTGAGGGGAATTACTAACCAGATTAGTATTTGTATATTTGGGAAATGGTTTTGTATGATAGTTAACCCAACATTTCTGCCTGGTATCAGCAATTACCTTGAGCCTAAGCCTAAACGTGTATTGCCTCCCATCCATGAATGGTCAGAAGATGACCAACCCAGGAAAAAACTGGTTAAAAAAGGGGCCCGGTCGTTAAGCCAGGCTGAGTTATTAGCCATACTTATCAATTGTGGCAATACAAAACAGTCTGCCATTGAACTGGCACAGGAAATATTGCTGAGCTGCAACAATAACCTCTCAGACCTTTCCTCCATGAATGTAGAAGACCTGACGAAGTTTCACGGCATAGGCTATAAAAAAGCCGTTACCATCCTGGCCTCCCTAGAACTTTCCCGCCGTAAACAATCACAGCTTCCCTCTAAAAAAAATGTGATCACCTGCGCAGATGATGTGGCTTCTTTGCTAAGGCCGCTCCTCGAAGATCAGTTCTATGAAACTTTTTATGTGCTCTATCTTAATCATGCCAACAAGCTCCTCCATTACAGCTGTATCAGTTCCGGCGGCCTTACTTCCACTACCGTAGATCCACGCATGGTCTTCCAGGAAGCATTGCTTCAGAAAGCCACCCGCATCATGTTATGCCACAATCATCCCTCGGGGAGCCTGCGGCCCAGTAATGCAGATGTCAATATCACGCATAAATTAAAAGCAGGTGGCAAGTTGTTGGATATCGAGGTTTTAGATCATGTGATCGTTTCCTCGGAAGGGCACTTCAGTTTTAAAGAAGATGGCATGCTCTGATCAGCGCAGCAAAGTGGTTACACCCTTCTGAAATACCCGGTTCCCCAATTCTGTATTGGTGTATTCAAGTACCCAGGCATAAGTGCCAATGCCCGCAGGAGATCCATTGATCTTACCGTCCCATTTATTCATCCAGTTATGGGATTCAAATACTAACTGGCCGTTCCGGCCAAAGACACGGAACACAAGGTCCGCAGTTTTATACCCGTTCAGCGGATAGAGGAAATCATTAATGCCATCGTTGTTAGGCGAGAAAGCAGTGGGTACTGCCACCCTGCAACTGGCCACAGCCTTAATGGAATGAAAAACCGTATCGGTGCATTGCAGATCATCCTCCACGATCAGCCTTACCTGGTAAACCTGATCCCGCCCCGATAACGGATAACGGAAAGGTTGCGGATCTACCATCCTGGAACCAGGCCCATAGTTGAAATCCCAGCGATGGGATACAATATTGCCAATACTCTGGTTGGTGAAGGAAGCCATATCCAGCGGACATAAAACCGGCGTATTCACAAGGAACTCGGCTTTCAGGGTATTGTTCAGCAACATCGTTTCTGTATGATCATCTGTACAAACACCATTGGAGACTTCCAACTTTACGGTTTTCTGTCCAAACACGGTATACACTTTCTCTGGTGTGCGTGTGGTCATAGTGGAACCATCTTCAAAGGTCCACTTCCAGTCATTGGCACCATGCGCACCATCATGTTGCAGAAAGATGGTGTCATACACACAATCCAGGCTTATCCTGTAACTGAACAACGCATTTACGGTATCCTTTGTTGTGAACGGCACTACATATCCCAGCGGCGTTTGTACACCACATTCACTGATCATGGTGTTACCATCACTTCCCCTGATCAGTTCTATCCGGTAATTACCATCGAGGTAAACAGGGCCGCTGAGAGACAGCTCTATACTATCTGTCAGCTGACCGGCACAAAAGGTATTGGCTTGCACAATTGTAACGGCGGGCCCTGTTCCGCTTAGCTGAAAATCGCTGCCATTCGGAGCAATAGAACTGCAAAGCACCGGATCGGACAAACGGACCTTAATCTTAGTAGGCACACAGCCTACGGGATCAATCCTGTCAAAAGGCACCGCCTGCGGAATGGCTATTACGAATGGTACTTCTCTGCCAGCCTGAATGGGATTATCACAAGCATCCAGCAATGTATTGCCATCTGCGCCGTTGCGGATCCTTACGGTGTAATTTCCACCGGGCAAAGGCCTGTCCAGCGTAAGTACAACAGAATCCATATCAAAACCTCCCGTACAATTCACGCCCACCGCGCTCACTACATTTGCGGTGGCAGCACCTACTATCTCAAATTCACTGCCATTTGCTGCAAGCGTGGCACATTGGAATTTTTTGTTCAGTTTGATAGCGACCCGGTTATTGAGGCAATGATATTTAGCAGTAAGGAATGCTCCCGGCAAGGGATCTGTAATATTAGCGGTTCCTCCGCCAAAAGCTAATTCGTAACCACTTTGTGAGGTAGATGTAAAGTGGCTTACCATCAGTAAATACTGATGCCCTGCCACCAAGGTAGGCATGCTGCTCCATTTAGGTTCACTCAATCCTTCGCAGGCCATTGGTTTTGTGCCTGCTGCAGAGGCTCCTGTTGCTCCTGCAATGGCACTCCAGTTACCACCTACCTGCAGGTTTGTGTTGGAATACACATCATCCACATTCCTGCCGGTAACATCAAAAAGCTGCCAGTCGTAATCATCACCGGCATCGTTGGGCGTGATCGTAAAACCAAGTGTACCCGCAGTATAGCAGGTAAATTTATACCAGAAGGGGTTTAGATCCCTGTATTCTACGTTTGGAGGGCAGGTTGGGAGGCGGATCACTCTTCCAGCACATGCGGGCACCGAAGTCTGCTTCAGTGCTTTAGTTCCGCAAATAGGAAAAGCGCTGCGTGGCGTTTGCCCCAATGGCGTACAGCCCTGACCCAGGGTCCGGTTCACCGCAAATAAAAGGGGTATTATGCATATGATTAGAAAACGCATGGAATTACAGCTAGCAATATATAGATAATATATAAAGCAATAACGGCCTCTTTTGTTACATTTGCTGGAATTTTCTCTAAAAAAAACAACTCATGCTCAAAATAGGCTTGTTCGGTGTAGGGCATTTAGGCAAGATCCATTTATCTCAGCTGGCCACTATGAAGGATGTGGAAGTAACAGGTTACTTTGATCCCAGTGATGCCAATGCCGAAGGGGTACAAGCACAACATAATCTCAAACGCTATACTTCAGCAGAGGAACTGATCCTTGCTTCTGATGCGATTGATATTGTGGCACCTACCACGCAGCACTTTAAATTGTGCGAAATGGCTATCCGCAACGGAAAGCATGTTTTTGTGGAGAAGCCTATGACCAATACGATGGAAGAAGCCAAACTACTGGTGAAACTGGTGGAAGAGGCTAATATAAAATTCCAGGTAGGGCATGTAGAAAGATTTAACCCTGCTTTCCTGGCCCTGAAAGGCCATGATCTGAAACCAATGTTCATTGAAGTGCATCGCCTCGCAGAATTCAATCCGCGTGGAACAGATGTGAGTGTGATCCTGGACCTGATGATCCATGATATCGACATTGTGCTGAGCATTGTGAAATCCAGCATCAGCCGCATTTCAGCCAGTGGCGTAGCTGTGATGAGCGATACACCTGATATCGCCAACGTACGTATAGAATTCCATAATGGCTGTGTGGCCAATCTTACTTCCAGCCGTATCTCCCTTAAAAAGATGCGCAAAATGCGCCTCTTCCAGAAAGATGCTTACATCGGCATTGATTTCCTGGATAAGAAAACAGAGATCATCAAATTGAAAACCCCGGCGGATGAAGGGCTGTTCACCCTCGATATTGAAACCAATGCCGGTAAGAAAACCATTGCCATTGCTAATCCGGAGATCAAACAATCCAACGCCATCCGTATGGAACTGGAATTCTTCCGGGACAGCATCCTCGAAAATAAACCGGTTGAAGTAAATGTGATAGATGGTTTCCAGGCGCTGGAAGTAGCCCATCAGATCCTGCAAAAGATCGGAAAAGGGCAATCAGAGTAAAATTCAATGTAACATTCTCATATTAGCCCCCGTTTCATATTAAACACCCCCAATATGAAACAAGCCTTTACTATTGCTATATGCCTGCTCATGGTGGCGGCCCTTGCCTGTAAAAAGAAAAAGAACGGTCCTCCTGAGGCCCCCTATCCCTATCTTCCTACTGAGATGCATTACAGGGAAACGCAATGTTCTAATCCCTGGACTGGTATTAATTTAACGGAAGCCCAACTCAAAACAAAAGTGCAGGAGTGGCTGCAGGCAAACGGATTTGAAATTACGCAGATAAAGATCACAGGCAAGGCACCCATTACTGTTTGTGCAGCCTGTACCTGCTATACCGGGCGTATGGTTGAAGTTGTATTTGAAAAAGAAGAAGATATAGACAGATCAAGGCCCTTCGGATTTCATCGTCCATTAGAAAAGTATAATAAGTGAAACACACACTAACTATCGCTATTTGCCTGTTGATGCTGGCAGGTGTTGCCTGCAAGAAACGTAATACAGTTCCGGCCAACGAACTTCATTTCACAGAAACAGTATGTGCTAATCCATGGATGCAGCGGGTGAATATCCTGGAAGTACCCCGGAACGATGCTAAAATAATCAATGACTGGTTGGTGGCTAATAACATCACACCGTTAAAGATAACTATCTCCGTTTCAAATGGCGGGCCAACCTGTTATGCCTGCCATTGCCCTTCCGGCAGGATAGTAAAAGTATTATTCAATACAGCAGACCTTGAAAAGGCAAAAGCACTGGGCTTTTATAAGCCCTGATGCAGAAAAGCCGCCGCTATCACCAGGTCCTGCGGTTTTGTGATCTTGATGTTCTGCTCCTCGCCTTCCACGAGGTTCACTTCTTCCCCAAACCTTTCCACTACTGTGGCTTCGTCTGTAAACAGCGGGTCGTAGGGTTGATCGAATGCGGGCAACAATATTTCTGATAAAAAGGTTTGTGGTGTTTGGATGATCCTGAAACGGGTTCTGTCTGCCGCCATATTTCCTTCATCATCTACTTCCCGGATACTGTCTTTCAATGCAATGGCCGGAATAGCGCTGCCTTTGGCCAGGGCCTGTTCATAACAGGTACGGATCAACGCAGGGCTTACCAATGGCCTTACACCATCATGCACAAAGATCACTGCATCCTGTTTTATCAGTTTCAAACCATTCAGCACAGAGTGGAAACGGGTTTCTCCCCCATCCACCAAAGTGATGGAAGGTGGCCTGTCAAATGCAGTGAGTACGGTTGCCACACTGGCTTTGTGTGCTTCCGGTAAAACGAGGATGATATGCATATCCTCATATGCTGCCAGAAATGCAGCGATGGTATGATACAGTACAGGTTTTCCAGCCAATTCCAGGAATTGCTTGGGTACGGTGCTGCCCATCCGCTGACCGGAACCTCCGGCCACTATTATGGCAATTTTGCTACGAGACGACATTACAGAACGGAATTTAAAAAAGAAAAGGCAAACAGCAGCGAGCTATTTGCCTTTTCAAATATCCCTGGCGATACGGATCAGATGATCAGCATTGCATCGCCATAGCTGAAAAAGCGGTACTTCTCTTTGATAGCCTGTTGGTAAGCTTCCATTACCAGGTCATAACCGGCAAAGGCGCAAACCATGATCAGCAGACTGGTTTTTGGCAGGTGGAAGTTGGTTACCAGCGCATTAGGAATAGAGAAATCGTAAGGAGGATGGATGAAAGTATTCGTCCAGCCTTCTGCAGCTTTCAGATGGTTCTGTGCTGTTACGGAAGATTCTACTGCTCTAACGGTAGTGGTACCAATGGCGCAGATCTTGCGGTTCTCTTCTTTTGCTTTGTTCACGATCTTCACCGCATATTCATCGATGTGGAAATATTCCGCATCCATTTTATGTTTGCTCAGGTCTTCTACCTCAATAGGGCGGAATGTACCTAACCCGGTGTGCAGGGTTACTTCTGCAAATTTAACACCTTTGATCTCCAGGCGTTTGATCAGCTCACGGCTGAAGTGCAGACCAGCGGTTGGTGCAGCAACAGCTCCTTCATACTTAGCGTAAACGGTCTGATAACGCTCTTTATCGTCATCTTCGGGTTTGCGTTTGATGTACTTTGGCAGTGGTGTTTCACCCAGGCTGTCCAGAACGGCTTTGAACTCCTCGTCGTTCCCTTCAAAGAGGAAGCGGATGGTACGGCCACGGGAAGTAGTGTTGTCTATCACTTCTGCAACCAGGCTCTCGTCATCTCCAAAATAGAGTTTGTTACCTACCCTGATCTTACGGGCGGGATCCACGATCACATCCCACAAACGGTTCAGTTTGTTCAATTCACGGAGCAGGAACACTTCAATTTTAGCACCGGTCTTTTCTTTACGGCCATAGAGCCTGGCAGGGAATACTTTCGTATTGTTCACTACCATTACGTCTTTGTCGTTGAAATACCCGAGTACGTCCTTGAAAACTTTGTGCTCAATTTTGCCGGTTGCACGGTTAACAACCATCAGGCGGCTCTCGTCTCTTGTCTTGGTGGGATGCTGTGCGATCAGATTTAAAGGAAGATCGAACTTGAATTGTGATAATTTCATATTACGGTATGAATGAATTTTAAAGTGTGCAAAGGTACTGAATATAACGCATTGTTTCAAATAAATTGCTATTTGCCGGGAATAGCCGCTATCAAATGGCGGGTGTATTCTGAGGCCGGATGATGATATACCTGCCTTGCCGGCCCCATTTCCTCAATTTTCCCCTTATTCATCACCATCATCCTGTCGCTCATAAAGTGTACCACAGAAAGGTTATGGGAGATAAATATATAAGTGAAGTTGAATTCCTGCTGTAATTGCATCAGCAAATTGAGTACCTGGGCCTGAACACTCACATCCAGTGCGGAAACAGATTCGTCACAGATAATGAATTCAGGGTTGAGCGCTAATGCCCGTGCAATCACTATCCGCTGGCGCTGGCCTCCGGAAAATTCATGTGGGTAACGGTCGTAATGCTCCGGCAGCAGGTTCACCTTTTCGAGTAACTCCAGCACTTTTTCCTTCCGGGCGGCATCATTTTCATATAACCCATGCACTTTCATGGGTTCCTGGATGGCACGGCCTACCGTGATCCGCGGATTTAAGGAAGAGTAGGGATCCTGGAAGATCAGCTGGATGTGCTTTCGCATATCGCGCATTTCCCCGGGAGACAAGCTCCTCAGGTCCCGGCCTTTATAATAAATGCTTCCGCCGGTTGGTTCTATCAGCCGGAGAAGCGTTCTGCTCAATGTTGTTTTCCCGCAACCGGATTCTCCTACCAGCCCGAGTGTTTCTCCTTCCCTCACTTCAAAGCTTACATTATCTACAGCTTTCGTCCACCCGGCCACTTTTCCCAGGAAGCTCCTCTTTTTGGGGAACCAGGTACTCAGGCCTTCCACTTTTAATAAAGGGGGCCTTGTTGCCAGCATTTGTTCCCTGGCCAGCATTTCTGTTTCCGGGAGTTCCAGGGCCTGAACAAAAGCACCAACGTCTGCAGCTTTTTCTTTCAGGCCGCCATCTTCGCCTATTTCCATAAAGTCGCGCACTACGGGTAAACGGCGGAGCCGTTTTTCCAATGGCGGGCGGCAGGCCAGTAAACCTTTGGTGTAGGGATGTTGAGGATGATGGAAGATCTCAGCCACAGGGCCTTCCTCTACGATCTGCCCTTTATACATTACAGCTACCCGGGAAGCGATCTCAGCGATCACCCCCAGATCGTGTGTGATGAAAACTACGCTCATGCCCATTTCCTGCTGAAGTTCCTTCAGCAGGGCCAGGATGGTTTTCTGTACGGTTACATCCAAAGCGGTGGTGGGCTCGTCTGCTATCAGCAAACGGGGGCCGCAACTGATAGCCATCGCTATCATCACTCTTTGCTTCTGGCCACCGGACAGTTCATGGGGATATTTATCAAAAGCCAGTTCAGGATCAGGGATCCGTACCTTTTCAAACAGGCTGATCACCTGTTGACGGGCTTGCTGCCTGGATATTCTTTTGTGCAGGGAAATGGCTTCGGCTACCTGGTTTCCACAGGTATGCAGGGGGTTCAGGGAAGTCATGGGTTCCTGGAAGATCATGGCTATTTCGCTACCCCGGAAACTGCGCATCTGTGCAGGGCTTAGACTTAACAGGTTAACAGGCGCCTTGCCTGGTGCTGTGTAAATAATATTTCCATTTACAGCGCCCTCTACTAATCTCATCAGGCTGAGTGCTGTAACAGATTTCCCGGAGCCGGATTCTCCTACGATACCTACAATTTCTCCCGGCTGAATATCCAGGGAAATACCTTTAACAGCAGTAACCGTATTAAAGGTAACGGTAAGATGTTGGAGCGATACTAGCGGTGCTGCACTCAAAAGAGGAGGTGTTTAACGGTCTGGTGATTATTGATCAGGTTTTGGAGGGAATCAATTCCCACCCTTAAATGCCTTTCTACAAATTCGGAGGTCACTTTTTTATCACTTTCTTCTGTTTTCACACCTTCCGGTACCATGGGAGAATCAGAAACGAGGAGTAATGCCCCGGTAGGGATCTTGTTATAAAAACCTACTGAAAAGATAGTGGCCGTTTCCATATCTATGGCCATGGCACGGACCTTTTCCAGGTATTTTTTAAATTCAGCATCATGTTCCCATACCCGGCGGTTGGTGCTGTAACAGGTGCCTGTCCAGTAATCGCAGCCTAATTCCCTGATGGTGGTAGATATGGCCTTCTGCAAGGCAAAGGCTGGTAAGGCAGGTACTTCGGGTGGAAAATAGTCATTAGAGGTACCTTCTCCGCGGATGGCCGCAATGGGCAGGATCAGGTCTCCAATACTGTTCTTCTTTTTCAAGCCCCCGCATTTACCCAGGAACAATACGGCTTTGGGAGAGATAGCACTCAGCAGGTCCATCACGGTGGCTGCTCCCGGACTTCCCATCCCAAAATTTATAATAGAGATATCTCCCGCTGTACAACACTGCATGGGCCTGTCCACTCCAACAACCTTCGCGTTGTGCTCTTTGGCAAACATCGACACATAATTGGAAAAGTTAGTCAGGAGGATATGAGAGCCGAAGTTCTCCAGCTTCTCTCCTGTATAGCGGGGAAGCCAATTAGCTACTATTTCTTCTTTCGTCTTCATAGCTTTTTTTGACAAATGAATGTAATGTTTTTTCCCGAAACAGCCACGATTCCCTAGTTTTACAACATGATCAACATCCAGTTCCCTCCCCCGGATTTTCGCATTCAGGCTACAAACGGGCAAGAAATGATCTTTGACCCTTTCCGTAAAAAATATGTGGTATTAACCCCGGAAGAGTGGGTGCGCCAGAATTTCCTGAACTATCTCGTGAAAAGCCTGGAGTATCCCGGCGCACTGATGAGCATAGAAAAGGAAATGCACCTGGGAGAATTGCGCAAACGCTGTGATATTGTTATTTACAGCCGGGAAGCGGTTCCCTGGATGATCGTGGAATGCAAAGAGATGGGTGTTCCATTGGGCATGCCTGTGCTGGAACAGATCGTAAGATATAATATGGCATTGCCTGTACCTTACCTGGTGATCACCAATGGCAGTAACACCTGGTGCTGCAAACTGAATGCAGAAGCAGGGAATTGGGTGTTCGAAAATGCGTTGCCGAAATATCCGGACGTGGATGCACCTCCTGCATAAAAAAATGGGGCCGATCCAAAAGATCGGCCCCACCGAAAACATTATGATCCTTATGGGAAAATACCCAGCTGCTCATATGCTGCACCTACTTTATCAATAGCGCATACATATGCTGCGGTACGCATATCCCTGATCTTTTTATGTTCCATAAATTTCTCACGCACTTCATGCAAAGCAGTGTGCATGGTTTCTTCCAGGCCGGAATATACCAGGTCTACTTCATCGGCACCATGTGCAATGAACTTCCTTTCTTTTTCTGACACCTTTTTACCGGTCAGTTCTTCTATCTGCCCCAGGATGTGAATGTTCATATTCTCATCGAAGCGTTTGCCCAGGCGGCCATAACGAACATGGCTGAGGTTTTTCAGCCACTCAAAGTAAGAAACGGTAACACCTCCTGCGTTGAGGAACATATCCGGCACTACGATCACACCTTTTTTAGCGAGGACCTCATCTGCTTCAGGAGTGAGCGGGCCGTTAGCTGCTTCGCCGATGATCTTGGCTTTGATCTTTGGCGCATTGCCGGCGTGGATCACATTCTCCAGCGCAGCGGGAATGAGGATATCGCATTCCAGTTCTAATCCATCCGTGTTTTTCTTCAGGCTTTTAGCATCGGGGAAACCAACGATGGAACCAGTTTCTTTACGATGTTTCAATACTGCGTCCGGATTCAGTCCTTTAGGATTGAAGATGGCGCCATCCCATTCTATCAGGCAGATCACTTTCGCGCCTGCTTCATGGAAATATTTGGCAGCGTGGTAACCCACATTACCCATCCCCTGCACGACTACTTTTTTGCCTTCAATGCCGGGTTCCAGTCCAAGGCGTTTCATGTCCTCTTTTACATTACATAATTCACGGAGACCATAAAATACACCAAGGCCTGTAGCTTCAGTACGGCCACGAACACCGCCCTGGGAAACAGGTTTACCGGTTACACAACCATAACCGTCAATCTCTCCGGGGCGAAGGCTCATGTATGTATCCAGGATCCAGCTCATTTCACGTTCGCCTGTTCCATAATCAGGAGCAGGTACGTCGATGCCGGGACCTATAAAGTTCTTTTTTACCAGTTCAGCCGTGTAACGGCGGGTGATGTTTTCCAGCTGAAAAGGGGTATAGTTGCGGGGATTGATCTTGATACCTCCTTTGGCACCGCCAAAAGGAACGTTCACAATAGCGCATTTGTAAGTCATCAGGGCGGCGAGGGCCATTACTTCATCCTGGTTCACTTCGTCACTGAAACGGATACCTCCTTTACAGGGCAGTTTGTGATGGGAGTGCTGTACCCTGTAAGCTTCAATTACGTCAATACTGTTTCCCACTCTCACAGGGAATTTAATACGATACACAGCATTACAGGCTTTGATCTGCTCCAGTATCCCCTTTTCCCATTTGGTGAACTGCGCAGCCTTGTCGAAACTTTGTTCCACACTGTGGAAAAAGTTATAATGCTGTTCTTGCGCCAGCGCTTTAGCTTTAGCCATAAAAAACGGTTTTATGTATATTGTTTTGGTGTTGTACGATGCAGGGTCCCTAACTTATAATTGATATGCTATTCTTTCTCCAGCTTGCCGATCCTACGGTCCAGCCTTATGAGGTATAATACGATACAGGTAAAAATGATCACCAGGATGCCCACTGCCACGTAAATTTTGTTATCACTGCGGAAGAACTCATTTACGGGACCGGTTTCCGTATTCTGTTGATCCACCGTTTGCGCAATGGCGGTGGTGAATGATAATATCATGCAAAGAAGCAGATAGCTAAGTCTTTTAGCCATGGAGGATATTTTTTAATACTAATCTTTTATAACGTGCCCGCAAAGTGTAGATCCAGATGCCCAGTAAGGTCCATCCGATGAATGCAGGCCAGAGTACCATTTTGATGGTGCCGGCAGTATCCTGGGAACTGAAGCCCGGGCTGCTGGCGCTACCTGGATGGAGGGATTCCACCATCCGGGGAATAATATAAGTGAGCGGAATCAGTAAAGCGAATGCAAATACATTGAAGATAGCGGAAACGCGTGCCCTTTTATCCAGGTCTGTAAAGGACAGCCGCAATACGAGGTAAGCCATATAGATCGTGAGCGCGATGGCAGTGGTCATTTGTTTGGGATCATTCACGATTGTGCCGCCCCAGGTATAAGTGGCCCACAGCATGCCGGTAAAAAAGCCCATCACCCCAAACAGTACACCAACACTGCCTGCACTGGAGGCGCGGACATCCCGGCTAAGATCATTTGTAGCGAGGTACCAGACGGAATTCACCACGGAAATGGTGAAGAGGGTATACATGCTCATCCACATAGGTAAGTGAAAGAAGATGCTCCGGGCGGCCTGCTGATTATTACCGATGACCGGTACTTTTACGATAAAACCGCCTATGATTACGTATAGCAGGATAACTACACTTAAGATTTTCCACCAATGCTTTGCCATTGTTCTAATACAATATGTGGGGGCAAACCTACACGTTTTAAAGGTAACGGCAAAGCTATTTACGTATTTTGATGAACCTGCAAAAGCCCTGCAAATCCTTAAAAAACCTTTACCATAGGGAGGTTTTTGTTAAAAAACGTATGGATTATTCCTTCCAGAGATAAGGAAATAAGATCAGCGCCAGGGCAATGACCAGTACATCCATTCCGGCCAGTAAAGCAAACATGCCCGGCAGGCCGGGTTGCACTACAGGAGCAAAAGCACTCTGCGAAATACCGGTTAACAGCATCAGGATGGGCATTACCAGGGGGAAACCCATAATTGCCATCAATGCGGCATTCTGACTGGCCTGTGCTGCAATGGCAGCCAGCATGGTAAAAAGAAGGGATAAGCTGATCCCGCCCAGTAATACCACCGCCAGGAAATACAGCGGGTGAATGAGAGGATTGCCGAGGAAGAGGATGCAGCAGAGCAGGGAAACCCCACTGAACAGGATCATCAGCAGTACGTTATAGATCAGTTTGGCCGCAATAAAATAACGGGGATGAACCAACGAATAGAAATACAATAAACGCCCCTTGTTCTCCTGCAGGAAGCTTTTAGCCACCGCATTCACACAAACAAAGAGCTGCACCACCCAGAACATCGCATTCCAGATGGTATCCTCCGGTTCTTTCACCATCAGGTTGATCACAAAAACGGTGGAGAACACATAGAGCAGGATGCCAAACAGCGCATGCCGCTGACGCCATTCCAGCAGCAGGTCTTTTTTTACGAGGGCGATGATCTGGGAAAGAGGACTTTTCACGGAGGCAAAGATAATAAAACCGGCTGCCCCGCATCACAATTCTAAATCCATTAACTTTAGCCCCTTATTCAAAAACAACCGGATGAAAAAGATTGTAGTAGCCAACCGTGGGGAAATAGCCCTGCGGGTTATGCGTTCAGCCAGGGAAATGGGTATAGCCACGGTAGCTGTTTTTTCAGAGGCAGACCGTACCATGCCTTTTGTGCAATATGCGGACGAAGCTGTTTGTATAGGCCCGGCCCCTTCCAGCCAAAGCTATTTACTGGGCGACAAGATCATTGCAGTTGCCCGGCAAACAGGTGCGGACGCAATTCATCCCGGATATGGTTTCCTGAGTGAGAACGCGAAGTTTGCACAGAAAGTAACGGAGGCAGGCCTCATCTTCATTGGCCCTTCTGCTGCTTCCATTGAAGTGATGGGTAGCAAGCTGGCAGCTAAACAGGCAGCACAAAGTTTTGGAGTACCAATGGTACCAGGTACGGAAACGCCTCTCCGGAGTGTGGAAGAAGCAAGGGAAGTAGTGAAGAAAACCGGGTTCCCCATTCTCATTAAAGCCTCTGCCGGCGGCGGGGGAAAAGGTATGCGGGTAGTACAGCAGGAAAGTGAGCTGGAAGAGCAGATCCGCCTTGCTAAAAGTGAAGCCCTGAATGCTTTTGGAGACGATGCGGTTTTTATAGAGAAATATGTAGCCGCGCCACGCCATATTGAGATCCAGGTATTGGGAGATAAACATGGCAATTGCGTATACCTCTTTGAAAGAGAGTGTTCCATTCAGCGGCGCCATCAGAAACTGATCGAAGAAGCCCCTTCTTCCTGCCTGACCCCTGCTATCCGTTCTGCTATGGGCAAATGTGCAGTGGATGTTGCCCGCGCCTGTAATTATTATGGAGCAGGTACAGTAGAATTCCTGGTGGATGAGCAGTTGAACTTTTACTTCCTTGAAATGAATACCCGCCTCCAGGTAGAACATCCTGTAACAGAAATGATCACGGGGCTTGATCTTGTGAAAGAACAGATCAGGATCGCCGATGGCGGCAAATTACCTTTTACACAGGAAGAATTACAGATCAATGGCCATGCTATTGAATTGCGCATCTGCGCAGAAGATCCTGCTAACAATTTCTTACCGGATACCGGCAAACTGGAAACTTATATCCGCCCGCAGGGATACGGTGTCAGAGTGGATGACGGGTATGAACAGGGAATGGATATTCCTATCTATTACGATCCCATGATCGCTAAACTGATTGCCTGGGGCTCAAACCGGGAAGAAGCAAGAGAACGTTTGCTGCGGGCGATAGACGAATACCAGGTAACAGGTATTAAAACAACACTTCCTTTCGGCAAATGGGCATTGCAGCAGGCTCCTTTTATCGCCGGTAATTTCGACACTAATTTCATTGGTAAATACTTCACAGCGGCTGCATTGGAACAGAAAGACGATGATGCCGCCAAAGCTGCAGCCATCCTGGCTTCGCAATTGTGGCTCACTGCTGTAAAACCTTCACAGGCAGCACCTGTTACCGCCAATGGAGAAACCTCTCAATGGAAACAGCGCAGGACCCTGCGATAGTAAATGAATGTTAAAATCAGCTGGTCATATGCTTTATTAGCATTTGATTCGTAATTTTGCGGCGTTTTATGAAGCAATTGATCCTCCATATCCTGGCATTTTTCTATCAGCCTTTTGCTAAGGTGATGCCTTTTCAGACTTTCCGCTATATCGTTTGCGGGGGCGGAAATACGGCTATGGATATCCTGCTCTACTCTATCAGCTACAACTTTATCCTGCATAAGGAAATGGTTCATTTGCCATTTTTCACGATCAGTCCGTACATGGCTGCCTTTCTTATGGCTTTTGTGATCACCTTCCCTACCGGTTTCCTATTGAATAAATACATTGTATTCTCTGAATCCAATCTCAGAGGCAGGGTACAACTCGTCCGCTATTTTTTACTGGTAGCTATTTGTTTCCTGTTCAACGTGGTATTTATAAAATTCTTTGTGGAGGTCTGCCACTTCTACCCGACCGTTGCAAAAATCCTCACTACCATCCTGGTGGTTTGTTTCAGCTACATCACCCAAAAGAAGTTCACCTTCAAAGTAAAAGTACAGGATTAACTATTTATTGTAAAAGCAGTGCCGGCACCGGGGTTCATATAAATCCTTCTCCCCCAGTAATATCGTATGTGTACTGGAGCTTTTCCGATAGGAGAAAGTAGCGATGTTGCCGCATACCACGCAAATGGCATGCAGCTTGGTGATATAATCTGCTTTGGCTAAAAGATGGGGAATAGGGCCAAAGGGCTCTCCCTGGAAGTTCATATCAAGGCCTGCAACGATCACACGGATGCCGCTGAGGGCCAGCTGATCACATACATTGGGCAGCTCTGCATCAAAGAACTGCGCTTCGTCGATCCCCACTACATCCATCCCCTGCCCTAAAAGCAGGATCTGCTGGGAACTATCCACAGGTGTAGATAAGATCTTTGATTCATCATGGGAAACAATGTTCATTTCATCGTACCGGGTATCCATTGCCGGCTTGAAAATTTCCAGAGAGAGATTGGCGATCCTGGCACGTTTCATCCTGCGTATCAGCTCTTCCGTTTTGCCGGAAAACATTGATCCACATATCACTTCGATCCACCCTCTTCGGCCTCCTGTAAGAGAAGGTTCAATAAACATATTCTAGTATTTTGATTATTAGATTATTAGGTTGTCAAAAAAAGTTTAACTTAGTGCAATTATAATAATTTCTACCAGATGGCGTTAACAGTTAAGGCATGGAAAAGATAAGTGCATTAATTGACAAATTACAGGAATTGAAAAATTCCAATGCTGGTCTGCAAACCATATCCTACTACACTCAGTTGCTACAGGCAGAGATCTTACATCAACGCAATAAGCAAAAGCAGCAGGAGTTAAAGGGAAATAACAATGGTCATGTAGCCGTATCTGTGCCTGCCCAGGCTCCGGCACCTTCTCCTGTTGCGGCAACAGTAACACCGCCGCCGCCGGTACAAATTCCTCCTCCTCCAGCCGAAGTAGTACTGCAATCCAATGGTTATGCACCTGATCGCGTACCGGTAAAACGGCCTGAAGAGAGACCGGCAACAGCCACCCTGTTTGATCCGCCACCTCCGCCACAACAACCTCCTTCTCCTCCACAGCGCCCTGCCAATACAGAAAACAATAATGGCATCCGCAAAGAGTTGAATGAACTGATCGGCAAACACAGTACTTCCCTGAATGATTCCCTGCGTTCCAGCCATACGGTGGAAGTAGGAGAAAAATTAAGCGGAATGGCCGTAAATGACCTGAAGAATGCCATCGGCATCAATGATAAATTCCAGTTCATCCAGGAGCTTTTCCGGGGTGACAAAACCATGTATGAACGTTCCATTAAAACTATCAATGAAAGCACCTCCCTGCAGGAAGCGGAATATTGGATAGAAAGAGAACTGAAGATCAAACTGGGTTGGAATGAAACAGATGAACTGGTGAGCCAGTTCTACTCTCTCGTGAGGAAACGTTTTTCCTGAATATAATGTATGATCTTATTGGTAGCTCCCTGGTGCTCTTCCACGAAGCGGCTCGCTATTTCTGTGATCTGCTGGTGATAATAAGGATCGTTCAAGGCTTCAATAGCCCTGTTCAGGTCATTCAGGTTAGCTACTACAATGGCGCCTCTCAGTTGTACCAGCGAAACTGCTTCATCAAATTGCTGGTAAACAGGCCCGATGATCACAGGTTTGGCATAGGTAGCAGGCTCCAGGATATTATGAATGCCTTCTTTCCCAAACCCTCCTCCTACATAAGACACGCGGCTGTAGCGGTATAAGGCAGACAACATGCCCACATTGTCTATGATCAGCACTTTGCCTTTGGGTGTTTCTCCCTTCACAAAAGCAGAATACCGGATAGCATCCGGGAATAATTGTTCTATTCCTTTAAGGCGTGCCTCTGTGATCTCATGCGGTGCCAGGACCATCTGACGGATATCCTGTGCCCCTCCATACCACCATTCAGCCAGTAATTTTTCGTCCTCCTCCCAGGTACTACCGGCCACCATTACCTTCGGCACTTTGATAAAACGTTCTATTTCAGGAAGTACCACCGGATTCTCCCGTAAGGCCCATACCCTGTCGAACCGGGTATCTCCGGCCAGCATAACCTGCCGGACGCCAATATTATGTAAAAGGGTGAGGGATACTTCATTCTGCACAAAGAGCTGGTCCATTCCCTTTAAAAGCTTCCTGAACAAGCCTCCATACCATTTAAAGAAGATCTGTTTTTCCCTGAAAATGCCGGAGATCAGCAAAACGGGCACATTCCCGGCTTTTAAACCGGATAAATAATGATACCAGAACTCATATTTTATGAAGATCGCCAGCCTCGGTTGTACGGCAGCAAGGAAACGCCGGGCATTTTCCGGGGTATCTAACGGCAAATAACATACGTAATCGGCCCCTTTATAGTCTTTTCTCACCTCATAACCGGAGGGGGAAAAGAAAGTAAGCAGGATACGATGCCCGGGGTATTGCCGGCGTAATTCCTCCAGTACAGGCCTCCCCTGTTCGAACTCCCCCAATGAGGCAGCATGGACCCAAACAACAGGTACATTCCCTTTCATGGCGGCTTCCAGCCCAGGCCACAGATCTTCCCGCCCGGCTAACCATAGCTGTGCTTTCTTATTGCCACCTAACTTTGCGGCCAGCCCCAGGAAAAACCTGTAAAGACGAATGCCGGTATTGTAAAAGAGAATCGATAAACCCACAGAATTGATACTTAACTCAATAATTCGAATATCTCACAAAGATAGTCCTCCTGCCTATCCCAAAATTTGTAAATTTGCGGACTCAAAAAAAGATATCCTACATGGTTCCTATTCAGATGGTGGATCTCAAACGCCAGTATAGTAAGATTAAGCCGCAGGTTGACGCAGCCATTCAGGATGTGCTGGAAAGTGCTGCCTTTATAAACGGGGCGCCCGTACAACAGTTTTCCCAGGAACTGGGTCAATACCTGGGCAGCAAACATGTGATCCCCTGCGCCAATGGCACAGATGCGCTTCAAATAGCCATGATGGCCCTTGGACTGGAACCCGGAGATGAAGTGATCACGCCTTCCTTTACTTTTATTGCCACCGCTGAAGTGATAGCCCTGTTGCGCCTGAAGCCGGTTTTCGTAGATATTGACCCGCAGACCTATTGCATTGATCCTGCGGCAATTGAAAAGGCGATCACCCCTAAAACGAAAGCAATTGTACCGGTTCACCTGTACGGCCACAGCGCAGCTATTGAACCGATCATGGAAATTGCCCAAAAGCATAACCTCTATGTGATTGAAGACAATGCCCAGGCTATCGGCAGCCACTATACGACCAAAGATGGTACCACAAAGAAAGTGGGCACCTTTGGCCATATCGGCTGCACCTCCTTCTTCCCTTCCAAGAACCTGGGATGTTACGGGGATGGCGGCGCCCTCTTTACAGACGACGACGCACTGGCAGCAAAGATCAGGATGATTGCCAACCATGGCCAGTCTCAACGTTATTATCATGATGAAGTTGGCGTAAACAGCCGCCTGGATACGCTGCAGGCAGTAGTACTCCGCATCAAACTGCAGTTGCTGGACCAGTACATAGCTGCCCGCCGTGCAGTTGCTACTGCATATGACACAGCTTTTGCCGGTATACCGCAGATCGTAACACCTTTTCAGGCCACCAATCAATTACATGTGTTCCATCAATATACGATGCAACTTAATGGAGCAGACCGGAATAAACTTCAGGCTTACCTGCAGGAAAAACAGGTACCTGCCATGATCTACTATCCTGTACCGGCACATCGCCAGAAAATGTTCGGGGGCATGGTTGACCCTAAGTTGTCACTGCCTGTTACAGATAGCTTAACCGGTAAAGTAATATCCCTTCCCATTCACACAGAGATGGACGAGGAGCAATTAACGCACATCACAGATTCAGTTAAATCTTTTTTAAACTAAGCCCCACATGAAGATTACCGTTGTTGGGACCGGATACGTTGGACTCGTTACCGGTACCTGTTTTGCCGAAACTGGCAACCAAGTTACTTGTGTTGACATTGATGTTAATAAAGTAAACAAACTCTCCGCTGGCCAGATCACGATCTACGAGCCAGGTCTCGAAAAATTATTTGAAAGGAACCTCAAAGAAGGCCGCCTTAATTTTACAACCGATCTTGAAAAAGGGATTAGCGAAGCTAAAGTGATCTTCCTGGCCTTACCAACTCCTCCGGGAGAAGATGGCTCTGCAGATCTTTCATATATCCTTGGCGTTTCGGAGAAATTAGGCCCTATGCTGAAGGATTACAAAGTGATCGTAGACAAGAGTACAGTACCTGTAGGCACAGCGGATAAAGTACATGCCGCTATCGCAAAAAATGCAAAGGTGGAATTTGACGTGGTATCCAATCCTGAATTCCTCCGGGAAGGCGTGGCTGTGGAAGACTTCATGAAGCCTGACCGCGTGGTGATCGGAACACAATCAGAAAAAGCCCGTAAAGTAATGGGAGACCTGTATGCACCTTTTGTGCGCCAGGGTAACCCTATCATATATATGGATGAGAAGTCCGCAGAACTTACCAAATATGCGGCAAACTCTTTCCTGGCTACCAAAATATCTTTCATGAACGAGATCGCCATCCTTTGCGAAAAGCTGGGAGCGGACGTTGATATGGTACGCAGAGGTATTGGCAGTGATGACCGTATTGGTAAACGCTTCCTCTTCCCCGGTATTGGTTATGGCGGCAGCTGTTTTCCAAAAGACGTACAGGCGCTGGTAAAATCGTCACAGGAAGTAAGTTATTCCTTCCGCATACTGGATGCCGTAATGGATGTGAATGAGAAACAAAAATTATTCCTCCTGCCAAAGGTTAACGCTTACTTCAGCAATAATCTCAAGGGAAAACATTTTGCACTCTGGGGCCTGGCCTTCAAACCCAATACAGACGATATCCGTGAAGCCCCGGCTTTATATATCATCGATGCATTGGTGAATGCAGGTGCTACCGTTTCTGTATTTGACCCTGAGGCTATGCCTAATGTAAAAGGTGTGATCGGCGATAAGGTTGCATACGCGGAAAACCAGTACGCTACACTTGAAAATGCAGATGCACTGATCATTGCAACAGAATGGAGCGTGTTCCGCACGCCTGATTTCGATAAGATCGGCTCTTCCCTGAAACATAAAGTTATCTTTGATGGCCGGAACCTGTTTGATGTTGCGCACATGCAGGAACTTGGCTTCCATTATGAAAGTGTAGGCCGCCTGCCTGCCAAATCTTAAATCCCTGGCTGAATATGACTACTAAAAGAGTATTGATCACCGGCGCCGCCGGATTCCTTGGTTCCCATCTCTGTGACCGTTTTATCAAAGAAGGGTACCACGTGATCGGTATGGACAACCTCCTCACCGGGAACATCAAAAATATTGAACACCTTTTTCCCCTGAAGAATTTCGAATACTATCATCATGATGTAACGAAGTTTGTACACATAGCCGGGGACCTGGATTATATCCTGCATTTTGCTTCTCCCGCCAGCCCGATAGATTACCTGAAAATGCCCATCCAGACGCTGAAAGTTAGCTCCCTGGGTACGCATAACCTGTTAGGCCTGGCCAAAGATAAAAAAGCACGCATCCTGGTAGCTTCTACCTCTGAGGTATATGGCGACCCTGCTGTGCATCCCCAACCGGAAGAATACTGGGGCAACGTGAATCCTATCGGACCACGCGGCGTGTACGATGAAGCCAAACGTTTCATGGAATCCATGACCATGGCATACCATAATTTCCATGGTGTAGATACCCGCATCATCCGTATATTCAATACTTACGGCCCCCGTATGCGGCTGGATGACGGACGTGCTTTGCCAGCTTTTATGAGCCAGGCACTCACCGGCCAGGACCTCACTTTGTTTGGCGATGGCTCTCAAACCCGTTCCTTCTGTTATGTGGATGATCTCGTGGAAGGCATTTACCGCCTGCTCCTGAGCGATTATCACCTGCCGGTGAACATCGGTAATCCCGTAGAGATCACACTGCTGCAATTTGCACAGGAGATCGTGGAACTTACTGGAACTAACCAAAAGATCGTTCACCGCCCGTTACCTACAGATGATCCCAAACAACGGAAACCAGATATCACCAAGGCAAAAACTATCCTTGGCTGGGAACCGAAAGTAGACAGGAAAGAAGGTTTGAAGATCACATATGAATACTTTAAACAGGCTTTAGGTAAATAGAATTGATAATGAAAAGTTATTAGTATGGTCATGCTGTAAGCGTTGATCTGTTTTTAACTTTTCATTTTTTATTTTCCTCCATACATTGAATTATGAAAAGAACACTTCTTATTACAGGCGGAGCCGGCTTTATCGGCTCTCATGTTGTCAGGCTCTTTGTTAATAAATACCCCGAATACACCATTGTTAATGGTGATAGTCTCACATATGCAGGCAACCTGGAAAACCTGAAGGATGTTAAAGACCTCCCCAATTACAACTTTGAAAAAGTAGACATTACGGATGAAAATGCTGTGAATGCGCTTTTTGAAAAATATGCATTTGATGGTGTGATCCACCTGGCTGCCGAAAGCCATGTTGACCGCTCTATCCTTGATCCCCTGGCCTTTATTAAGACCAATGTGCTGGGAACGGCGGTATTGCTGAATGCATGTAGAAAATACTGGCAGGGCAACCTGGAAAACAAACGGTTTTACCATGTATCTACAGATGAAGTATTCGGTTCCCTGGGCGAAGAAGGTTTTTTTACAGAAGAGACCGCTTACGATCCCCGTTCGCCCTATTCCGCTTCCAAAGCCAGTTCCGACCATTTTGTAAAAGCATACTATCATACCTATAAGCTGCCGGTGGTATTGAGCAACTGCTCCAATAATTACGGCTCTCATCACTTCCCTGAAAAGCTGATCCCCCTGGCTATTCATAATATCAGGAACAATAAACCTGTACCGGTATATGGTAAAGGTGAAAACGTGCGCGACTGGCTCTTTGTGGAAGATCATGCACGGGCGATCGATATCATCTTTCATAATGGCCGCATCGGTGAAACATATAACATCGGCGGTTTTAATGAATGGAAGAACATAGACCTTATCATGCTTTTATGCGAAGTAATGGACCGTAAACTGGGCCGGCCTGCCGGCACTTCCGCACAATTGATCACTTATGTGAAAGACCGTGCCGGCCATGATCTCCGTTATGCCATTGACGCTACAAAGCTGAACAAGGAATTAGGCTGGGCCCCCAGCCTGCAATTTGAAGAAGGGCTGGAGAAAACGGTGGACTGGTACCTGGCTAACGAAGAATGGCTGGAACATGTTACCAGCGGGGCTTATCAACAATATTACGAAACGCAATACCAAAAGAGATAATGCCTTTTATTGAAACAGGAATTCCTGACCTGCTGATCTATGAACCCAAAGTGCATGGGGACAGCCGGGGATATTTTTTTGAAAGCTATAACGCTAATACTTTCCGGGAAGAAGGTGTGGAGATTGTATTTGTGCAGGATAACCAGGCCCGTTCTTCTTATGGCGTACTGCGTGGCCTGCATTTTCAGCAGGAGCCACATGCACAAACCAAACTGATCCGTGTACTGGAAGGTACAATACTGGATGTAGTGGTAGACCTGCGCACCGGTTCTCCTGCTTACGGCAAGGTATATACGATTGAGCTATCTGCTGAAAACAAACGACAGCTGCTGGTGCCAAAGGGTTTTGCGCATGGATATTCTGTGCTGAGCCCTACCGCAGAGGTCATGTACAAATGTGACAGTTTCTATCATAAAGCCAGCGAAGGCGGTATCATCTACAACGATCCTGCCTTACAGATCGACTGGGGCATTCCTTTAACGGATGCCATCGTTTCTGAAAAAGACCTGGTGCTACCGGTCCTGGCGGACTGCAAACACAATTTTGTTTATAAGTCATAATTTCTGAATTCATGAAAAACATCCTGGTAACAGGCGCCAAAGGCCAATTAGGCAATGCGCTGCAATCCATCGCCGCTCAGTATCCTGATCTTTCTTTTTTGTATACAGACAGGGAGGAGCTGGATATTACCGATGCTGCTGCTGTTAACGATTTCTTTGGCCGGCAAACGATAGACGCGGTGATCAACTGTGCTGCCTACACAGCCGTTGATAAAGCAGAGCAGGATGAAGAAGCTGCCTTCCTGCTGAACTTCCAGGCTCCCCTGATCCTTGCGGAAGCTTGTGCAGGGCATAATGCTACCCTTATTCATGTTTCTACGGATTATGTATTTGACGGTAATGCTAACCGCCCCTACCAGGAAACAGATGATGCCTCTCCCCATGGGATCTATGGTGCCTCCAAACTTCGGGGAGAAGCTGCCGTACTTGGCTATCATCCCAATGCGGTGGTGATCCGTACTTCCTGGCTCTACTCCCGTACGGGGGTTAACTTTGCGCTGCGTATGCAGCAACTCATGCAGGAAAAAGAAAGCCTGAATGTGGTATATGATCAAACGGGTACGCCTACTTATGCACCAGACCTGGCTGCAGCCATTTTAACCATCCTGCAGCATCCGGACGGGGTCACCGGCGGCATTTATCACTACAGCAACGAAGGTGTTGCCAGCTGGTACGACTTTGCAGTGGCCATTAAGGCCCTTACGGGTTCCAAATGCGAGATCAACCCTGTTACCACAGACCAATACCCCACCGCAGCAAAACGCCCCGCTTACAGCGTTCTTAATAAAGCAAAAATAAAAGCAGCCTTTGGGTTGAACGTACCTTACTGGAGGGACAGTTTGGCAGTTTGCCTGGGGAAATAGGAGTTAACTGACTATTTTCCCGTCTTTCATGACTAACTGGCGATCACTCAGGGTCGCCAGTTCTTCATTATGGGTAACGATAATGAAGGTTTGTTCAAACTGGTCGCGGAGTTGCAGGAAAAGCTGGTGCAGTTCCCTGGCATTATGGGAATCCAGGTTACCGGTAGGCTCATCTGCCATGATCACATCCGGGTTATTGATCAGCGCCCTGGCCACTGCCACTCGTTGCTGCTCTCCCCCGGAAAGTTCTTTCGGGCGGTGTTCCAGCCGGTCTTTAAGTCCTAAAGTATCCAGCAGAAAGGCTGCCCGCTCTTTAACGGCACTTTTGCGGGTGCCGGCAATGTATCCGGGAATGCAAACATTTTCCAGTGCCGTGAACTCAGGTAAGAGGTGATGGAACTGAAAAATGAAGCCGATGTGGCGGTTACGGAAGTCTGCCAGCCGGGTACCCGTAAGGCCGCTGGTTTGCACATTATTGATAAAGATCTCCCCGTTGGTAGGGCTGTCCAGCGTTCCGAGTATGTGCAGCAGGGTACTTTTGCCCGCCCCGGAGGAACCAACAATGGCCACTATTTCACCTTTACTGACAGAAATATCAACTCCCTTGAGGACCTGCAGATTGGAATAATTTTTGGTAACATTGCGGGCAGTAAGCATATCCGAACAAAGTAATTAGGCCGTTAAAATAGTAATAGTTGTTTATTTCAAATTAAATAATACTTTTGCGAAAATTCGGAAAAGTAAAAATTTATATACGATGTACTGGACTCTAGAATTAGCTTCGTACCTGGAGGATGCTCCATGGCCTGCTACAAAAGACGAACTCATAGATTACGCCATCCGTTCCGGTGCACCCATCGAAGTTATCGAAAACTTACAGGAACTGGAGGACGAGGGAGAAATTTACGAAGGGATCGAGGATATCTGGTCTGATTACCCGTCGCAGGACGACTTCTTCTTTAATGAAGACGAGTACTGATATTCCGTTGTGATTTGCTTTCATTTTTCCCGGTATCTTAGACCTTCGCTCGTAGTAATGCGCTCAGCGTATTCCTATGCTTCTAAAAAATTAACCGTCCCGGTAAACTACCAGGACGGTTTTTTATGTCCATAACCGAACAAGTCTTCTTTATTTTTCCATCTGGTCCACTACAGCCTGGGAGATCCCTGTGAAAGAGAATCCACCATCGTGGAAGAGGTTCTGCATGGTCACCATTTTGGTGTAGTCTGAGAACAGGGACACGGTGTAATCCGCACACTGATCTGCAGAAGCGTTACCCAGCGGGCTCATTTTCTCTGCATAGCTGATAAATCCGTCAAAACCCTTCACACCGCTACCGGCTGTGGTCCTGGTCGGAGACTGGGAGATGGTGTTGATCCGCACTTTATTCTTCACACCATAGTGGTAGCCAAAGCTGCGGGTAATGGATTCCAGCATGGATTTAGCATCCGCCATATCGCTGTAGTCCGGGAATACCCTTTGTGCGGCAATATAGGTCAGTGCCACAACGGAACCCCATTCATTCAGCGCATCCAGCTTATAGGCTGTTTGCAATACGCGGTGGAGGGACATCGCCGAGATATCCAGTCCTTTATGGTAAAAGTCGTAATCCAGGTCAGTATAGGGCTTTCCTTTACGAACGTTCACACTCATACCAATAGAATGGAGGATGAAATCGATCTTGCCACCGAAATGCTCCATTGATTTGGTAAACAGGTTATTAAGGTCATCCATGCTGGTGGCGTCGGCAGGTATTACCGGGGCTTTACAGCTTTCAGCGAGTTTGTTGATCTCACCCATACGCAATGCAATAGGAGCATTGGTCAACACAATCTGCGCTCCTTCCTGTACGCAACGCTCTGCCGTTTTCCAGGCAATGGAATTTGCATCCAATGCGCCAAAGATGATACCTTTCTTCCCTTGTAATAAGTTATGAGCCATTGATTAAAATTTGGGCAAATTTAGCAGTTAAAGTCGAAAATTGAAATGTTATTGCATAACCATCTCCCTGGCATTCTCTAAAGCAGCAGGTGTAGGCTTTTCCCCACTCAGCATTTTAGCAATGGCAGTGATCCTTTCGTCCTGCGATAACAGGCGGACATGTGTTTGCACTTTATCTCCTTCCATGTGTTTGTAAACAAAATAATGTGCGTCTGCTTTGCCCGCCAGTTGTGGCTGGTGTGTGATACAGATCACCTGGTGGCCGCGGGCCAGTTCTTTCATGATAATACCTACCTGGCGTGCCGCCTCTCCGGAAATACCGGTATCTATTTCATCGAAGATCAGGGTAGGTAAAGCCACAGATCGTGCTACCAGTGATTTTATACAGAGCATTAAGCGGCTCAGTTCCCCGCCGGATGCTACTTTTCTTATCGGGCCAAAGTTGTTGCTCTTGTTGGCATCAAACAGGAATTCAATTGTATCCTGCCCATAAAGCTGCAATGCCCCCTGCTGAATGGACACCCTGATCCTTGCATTAGGCATGCCTACCTGGGCCAGCAAAGCATTCACCTTTTGTTCAAATGGTGCTACCTGCGCTATCCTCTTTTTAGTGATGGCTGCTGCTGTTTTTTCCAGTTCCTCTTTAAGTAAGGAGATCTGTTTTTCCAGTTCCAGGATACGGCCATCCAGGTTCAGCACATTTTCCAGGCCCTGTTCCAGCTGCGTTTTAATCTGCAGCAGCTCTGCCGTGCTTTGCACGTTATGTTTTTTCTGAAGCCTGTAGATCACGGCAATCCGGTCGTTCAGCTGTTCCATGCGTTCGCCGTCGTATTGCACCTGGTCATTTAACCTGTCCACTTCAGCGGCAATGTCCTGTAATTCCACATAGGTGGATTGCATGCGGGCTGAAAGCCCTGGTACATCTTTATGGAATTCAGATAGGGTTTGCAAAGAAGCCTGTAGCTGGCGTAATTGCTGCAGCACAGGTTGTTCATCTTCTTTTAACTGAAAATGAACACGGGTAAGGGTGGCTTTGATCTCTTCTGAATGGCTGAGCATCTGTTGCTCCGCTTCCAGCGATTCCATTTCACCTTCCTGCAGATCTGCTTCCAGTAATTCATCGAGCAGGAATTTATTATAATCAGATTCTTTATTGGCACTGTCGCGCTGCTGGATACATTCTTTGAGGTCTTTCTGCAGGCGGGCATATTGCTGGAACTTGCGGACATATTCCTGCAATTGTTCCTGGTGGCCGGCCAGTGCATCTATTACCTCCCGCTGAAAATCAGATTTCTCCAGCTCCAGCGTATCAAACTGCTGATGAAGGTCTACCAGCAGTAACGTTAATTGAGACAACTGGGAAAGGTTCACAGGCGTATCGTTGATAAATGCACGTGATTTACCGGCAGAGCTGATCTCCCGGCGCAGGATCACCTGGTCTTCCGCATCCAGCTCATGTGCTTCAAAGAATGCCTGTACCTCCGGTGTTTTTACCTTAAACATTCCCTCTATCACACATTTCCTTGTTTTATCAAACAGTACGGAAGGGTCTGCACGTTCTCCCAGGATAAGGCTTAAAGCACCAAGCAGGATAGATTTACCTGCTCCCGTTTCACCGGTGATCACATTGAGGTTGCCGGAGAAATCAACCTCCAGATTGTCTATGATCGCGTAATTCTGAATAACCAGTCGGTATAACATAACTAAATTTCCAAATGCAATATCCCAATATAATTATGAATTATCAATTTGACTTATGCACGTCTATTTCCCATCCAGTCTTAACATCCCGGCTTTTGCTTTCTGGTCTAGGGAATTTTTGTAGTCATGCCCTTCCATGTCCAGGCAGGTTTGAAAACTTTGCCTTGCTTTGGGCTTATCTCCCCATTTTTCATAGATATATCCCATTTGCAGGGCGGAACGTGCGGCAAAATATTCCGGGCGGTTACTGCCTGCTTTGATAGTGGCTTCATAGAGGCGGATGGCATTGGTGTCCTGCCCCATTTCATCATAAATGCGGCCAAGGCGGTACGCGTACTCCAGTTTTTCTTCTATGGTATTGAAGTCGTTGGAACGTTTGGTAAGCATCAGGGTAAGGGCATTCTGGTAGAAGCCGCCGTCGCTGAGCAACCTGGCTTTCAGTAATACGGGATTAGGCCAGGTGCCTTTCTTTGCTTCTTTCTGTGCCTGCTTATCGGCTTCGGTTTCCGTGTTACCTTTCTGGAATATCAGGCTGCGGTACCTGTTAGCCTTCGCCATATCCCCTTTCATATACCAGGCCCAGCTTAAACGCTGCAATGCTTCTTTTACATAGAACTTGCCTTTGAAGTTATTCACGAAATATTCAAGGTGTTCTATGGCATCATCATCCTGGCGTTCCAGCTTCATGAGTCCCAGCACATAATCCTTGTAGAATATTTCAGCATATTCAGGGCTTTGTTTACGCTCTTCCAGCACTTTAATGCCTTGTGCCGCCTTTTGGTTATTGAGGGACAGGTTGGCCACCATAAGCGCAAACAGGTAGTTGTTATGCGTATCCAGCTGTTTTGCCTGGATGAACTGCCACAGCTGGTCCGGTTTATTTTCGATGAATAGTTTGAGATAACAATAGTAGTAATAGGATTCTTCGCGAAAAATTACGGCAACAGGGTCATTGCTGTCTATAAAACCCTGTAAGAGGCGCATACCTTCTTTGATACTGCCGCGCATGCCCAGGATGTTGGTGATCCATTTGTACCCGTCCGGAATAGTGCCGAACACGGTTTGCATGGAACCCAGCAGCAAATTATTGGGCAGGAACTGCGGGAACTTTCGCTGGTTATCTTTCAACGTTACATACGCCTTGCGCACTTCCCATACCGCATCCCATCTTTCTCCGAACTTCACTTTCACCATAGCCCACTGGAATTTGATGGCCGCCTGTGTATACAGGTAATAGGGAGAATCTTCCGGGCCTTCCGCCATCAGGCTCAGCCTTACGGCACGTTGCTTCTTCTGGCGGGCATATACAACAGGGTCTTCATTAAAGAACAGGATAAAAAAATCTGCGTAGTTATCCAGGAAATAAGGAATGAGATTATCAGGGTTTGCACGTTTCTCTTCTTCCAGTAATGCCTTACCAGTATTCAGCCGTAATTGCATAATGGCATCATAAGCCTGCTGGCAGCGGGAATTGAACTCGTATCTTTTTTGCTGCGCATGTACAGAAAGAGAAATGCCACAACAAAGTGCAATGATGAAAATAAAACGCATAGGGGCAAAAATAAGGAACTCCGCGTAATGGATATGCGCGGAGTTCTTTTAAATAAAAAAGGACATCTTTCGATGTCCTTCCAATATTATGCCTGTACAGTAGCGTCGAGGTCGTTGTCTACCAGGATGCGGCCGCAATGTTCGCACACTACGATCTTTTTACGCTGGCGGATCTCAGCCTGCCTTTGCGGGGGGATAGCATTGAAGCAACCACCGCAGGAATCGCGTATCACTGTTACAACAGCCAGGCCGTTGCGGTAGTTCTTACGGATCTTTTCATACGCCTGCAGTAAACGCGGGTCTACTTTTTCGCGTGCTTCTTCGGTGAGTTTCTGCAATCCTTTCTCTTCCTTATCCGTTTCACTGATGATCTTTTCCAGTTCGCCTTTCTTATGTTTCAGGTTGGACTCCTTGTCTGCCACCGCTTTTTTGGCAACATCCAGGGCGCGTGTTTTCTCTTTTACTTCTTCGTTAGCATCTTTGATGTGCTTCTCAGCCAGTTTGATCTCGAGGTTCTGCATCTCCACTTCTTTGGTGATGGCTTCAAATTCACGGCTGTTCTTTACATTATCCTGCTGCTTTTCGTATTTTTTGGCGAGGGCCTCAGCTTCTTTGATCGCCGCTTTTTTGCTGGCAATAAAATCAGTGATGCTTTTAATCTCATCCTCAATATGCCCCTGGCGGAGGTTCAAACCTTCAATCTCATCTTCCAGGTCCCGCACTTCCATCGGCAACTCTCCTTTCAGGATCTGGATTTCGTCCAACTTGGAGTCGATCTTCTGTAATTTCAGTACAGAAACCAATTTTTCCTCAACGTTGTATTCTTTAACAGTAGCCATGTATTATAAATAATTTACCGGGTTTGTACTAATGGTAGATTTAAGAGGCGCAAAATTACGGAAATTTTCGGTCAATATATGATAAAATAACTCCACCGCGAACTGTTCGCTCTCAAAATGTCCCACGTCTGCTATAATTAATTGATTTTCAGCATCAAAAAATTCATGGTATTTAAAATCGGCGGACACATAGGCATCCGCTCCGGCGGCAATTGCCTTCTTCAGGAGAAAGCTTCCGGCCCCTCCGCAAACGGCCACTTTTTGTACCTTTTTGCCCCTGAGGGGGGTATACCGCACGCAGCCGGTCTTAAATTGCTCCTTTACCAGCCGGAGGAAGTCCATTTCCTCCATCGCTTCCGGCAGGGAGCCCACCAGCCCGGAACCTACTTCCGCCCATTCATTTTCCAGCTTCACAACATCGTAGGCCACCTCCTCATAAGGGTGATGCTGCAGCATGGCCCGGATCACCTGGCCTTCCAGGTGGGCAGGGAAGATCACTTCTATCTTTATTTCACCCTCCAGGTGGCGTTCTCCGGGTTTTCCCACATAGGGATCTGTATCCGGCGCCCCTTTAAAGGTACCTGTACCATCGTGGTAAAAGCTGCATTCGCTGTATTTGCCAATGTGCCCCGCTCCTGCTTCAAAAAGCGCCTGCCGTACTATTTCTGCATCGGCGGCCGGGGCAAAAGTGAATAATTTTCGTAACAGTTCCCTTTTAGGGGCCAGCACCCTGGTATTTTTCAGGTTCAGCCGGCCCGCCATCATGGCGCTCACCCCTGCCCGCACATTATCCAGGTTGGTATGGGCAGCATAAACGGCAATATCATTTTTGATAGCTTTGATGGCCACCCTTTCCACATAATTCTTGCCATTGATCTTTTTCAGGCCGCCAAAAACAATGGGGTGATGGGCAATCACAAGATTACAGCCCTTTTCCAAAGCTTCGTCCAGCACAGCTTCTGTGGCATCCAGGGTGAGTAACACACCCTTTACCTCCGTATCTCCGCTTCCGAAGATAAGCCCGGCGTTATCATACGATTCCTGGTAAGATAAGGGAGCAAATGCTTCAATTACTTGTATTATATCGCGGATGATCATATCTTTTATTGCTGGTTCAGCTTGTTCGTTAGATTTGTAAAATAAAATCGTTTTAATGACAGTGCAAAAAACTTCATCCGGGCTTTACGAAGATTATAAGGCAAAAATGCGAAAAGTGGCAGACGTAAGGAATGCCATGTCTGTACTGGGCTGGGACCAGGAAACCTACCTGCCTGAAAAAGGAGCGTCTTTCCGTGGCCAGCAGTTGACTACACTCAGCTCCATAGCCCATGAACTGTTCTCCGAGGATGCACTGGGCGATATCCTGAAAGAACTCAGTTCCCGCAGCGACCTCAATGCTGTACAACAAAAGAATGTGGCCCTCTCCCTGGAAGATTATGAGAAGAACCGTAAGTACCCCGCAGCTTTTGTTGCCGAACTGTCCACCGCTACCAATGCAGCCTATCATGCATGGATCCGGGCCAGGAAGGAAAACAATTTTGATGTGTTTGAGCCGCTGCTGGCCAATATGGTGGAACTCAAAAAACAGGAGGCAGAGATCCTTGGCTACAAAGGCCATCCTTATGATGCGCTGCTGAATGAATATGAAAAAGGAGCAGATGTGCAAATGCTGGATAAAATATTCAGCGGGGTGAAAGAATCCCTTTTGCCCATCCTGCAAAAAATAGCCCTGCAGGAGGTGCCTGATAAACAATTCCTGCACCGCCATTTCCCTAAAGACCAGCAATGGCAGTTTGGTTTGAACCTTCTGAAAGACATGGGATACGACTTCAAAGCAGGGCGGCAGGATATTTCGGAACATCCTTTCACCACCAGTTTCAGCCCCCAGGATGTAAGGGTGACCACCCGCATAGATGAACAGGACCTTGGGAACATGACCTGGAGCTGTATCCACGAAGGCGGGCATGCGCTTTACGAACAGGGACTTCCGGTAGAAGAATATGGCCTCCCCAGCGGAGAAGCTGCCAGCCTGGGTATTCATGAATCCCAATCCCGCTTATGGGAAAACAACTTAGGCCGCAGCCTTACTTTCTGGCAATATCATTACGGCAACCTGCAGGCCACTTTCCGCAGCAGCCTGCTGGCAGTACCTATCCAGGATTTCTACAGGGCCATTAACCTCGTGCAGCCTTCCCTGATCCGCACAGAGGCAGATGAGCTTACTTACCATTTCCATGTAATGATCCGCTATGAAATTGAAAAAGGTTTGATCGGCGGAACATTGCAAACAAAAGACCTGCGCGAAATATGGAATCAGTATTACCGCGAATACCTGCAGCAGGAAGTACCGGACGATCTGAGAGGTGTTCTGCAGGACATTCACTGGTCTCACGGCAGCTTTGGTTACTTCCCTACTTATTCATTAGGAAGTTTCTATGCAGCGCAGTTATATACTTCTGCACAGAAACAGGTGCCGGGGCTGGAAAATGCTATTGCAGATGGTAAATACGGTCCTTTGCTGGAATGGTTGAGAGAGAATATTCACCAGTACGGCAGGTTTTATACTTCCAATGAATTGTGTGAAAAGGTGACCGGGGAAAAACTGGAGTTCAAATATTTCCTGGATTATGCGAAGAAGAAATTTGGGGGGATCTATCAACTATAATGTTGCTGAAGCTGTAAAAATCTTATCTCAATATTGTATACCCCTTCAGTGATCCTTCAGTGAACCTTGTGCAAACCTCTGCCAACAGAGGGCTTCGCTGAAGGATCACTGAAGGATGACAGAAGGTTCACTGAACAAAGGACTGTTTTAAAAACAGTCCTTTGTTTGTTTTTATCTGATCGCTGATCTGAATTCCTCCAATGTTACCACACCTTCCTTTCGCCATACTTCTTTTCCATCTTTATACAACACAAAAGTAGGCGGCGCTTTGGCATTGATGCTGTTCATCACATCCGTATCCTTACCGGCATCCACATTCACTAATTTCAATTGCTTTTCTTTAACGATCTGCTTCACAACAGGTTCCATTTTCCGGCATGGGGGGCACCATGTGGCACCAACGTCTACCAGCACCCATTTTCCATTGCTTACCGCTTTCTCAAAATCAGGTATGCTCAACTGCGGGCCGGCGGCAACACCTGTCAATGCTTTACCGGCTTGTTTCCAGGCTATTACACCGCCTTCCATCTCTACCACTTGGGTATACCCGTTCTCACGCATCCATTTGGCAGCAGCTGTACTGCGGCCGCCACTCAGGCAGTAGATATAGACTGGTTTGGATTTATCAAGATATTTGATCCGGTCAAAAAACTCGCTCTTCTTTGTAAAATCAGCCTGCAGGGCATCCTGCAGGTGGCCCGTGTTAAATTCTTTCGCCGTACGTACATCCAGCAACTGGATATCCGGTTGCTGCATACCTTTTTCAAAAGCATCCGCCGGTACTGCGTTCTGCGCAAGACCAACCAGTGCAGCTAATAATAAACAGGCTGCTAAAAGCATCTTTTTCATACCGTAAAGATACTACCGCTTCTTTGAAAGCTGGTCCAGTTTCCGGAAATTAATGAACACCTCTTTACCCTGGCGGGCCGGATGAGAATTGTGACAGGGTGCGAAGATCTTAAAATTGAAATACGGCTCGAACATTCTGCGGTATACTTTGATACCACCTCCGAAAGGAGGGCCGGGCTCATCAAATTCCCTGTTGAACAGCAGGCCCACAAGGGCACCTTTTTCCCAAAGGAGATCGTACATGTGACGGGCATATGCCATCCGCAATGCAGGGTCCAGTGCGCATAAGAAGGTTTGCTCAATAATAAGGTCGTACTCGGATTCGTGCTCAAAAAAATCTCCTACAATAAATTTGATCCCTGTTTGCTGATGTTCTCTTTTCAGTCTGTCGATTAATACGGAGGATATATCCAATACCGTTATATCCTTAAACCCATTGTCCCATAAATACCTGGCTTCGTAGCTGTTGCCACCACCGGGAATTAATACACGAAGATTTTTGTTGGGAAGCTGATCGATGTACTCTCTGAGAGGGGGTGAAACTGTTCCCATATCCCACTCCGTTTCGCCACGCTCGTAACGGGCGTTCCAATAAGACTTGTCTAATGCAGGCATACCTGTTAACTGTTTGTACTAATTGCTTGATTCAAATGGTAGAAAGGCCTGAGAATGATTGAGTAGCATACCTCCGCCAGGCAGCAAATAAGTGATAATTCAGCTAACAGTATGAAAACATAATGTTAATATAGACAGATAATTGTTTTTTAAATATTAATTTTAGATCAGATTACGAATTGGGCTCATTGCCCATACACCTGCGACTATATCCGATATCCATGAACTACCAGGAACAGTTGTGCTGTTTTAGAACGTATTGTGCCATCCTACTGCTTGCATTTACTGCGGCTTCCCTGCATTCCAGTGCACAGACAGTAAGGTTTACTATTAACGGTAAACAAAACGATTGTGCTCCACACGCCCTTTCCTTTACCAACATGTCTGACAACGGCGCCACCGCCTACTTATGGGACTTTGGACAAGGCTCTACTGCTACCACGCGGGATGCCGGCATTACCTATCTCAACCCGGGTACATACAAAGTAACGTTAACGGTTACTTATCCAGGTGGCCCTAAAACATATAGCGAGAACATTGAAGTATATGCAAGACCGGTACCACAGTTCTCTGTATCCAACGTGGTTGGATGTACGCCTTTACCTATCCAGTTCACAGATCAGAGTACCCCCGGTTCCGGTACCCTGCAAAATGTAACCTGGGACTTTGGGGATGGTGTGATCACTTCTGACCCAAACCCCTCCCACACTTATAACGTAGGCGGCAACTTTTCCATTAACATTATCGCTACCAATAGCTTCGGCTGCTCTGCCGGTCTTGAAAAAGCCCGGCTCATCAATGTAGGGGAAACACCCAACGTGGATTTTACTTCCGATGCTTTCAGCAGCTGCACCACGCCCCTGACCGTTAATTTCACCAGTACCGGCCCGGCAGGTTTAACCTATGCCTGGGATTTCGGGAACGGCACTACTTCAACAGCTGCCAACCCTACTGTGGAATACCAGCAGGAAGGGCGTTTTACAGTAACCTTAAGAGCAAGGAATGCCCAGGGTTGCGAAGCAGTGATCACTAAACCCGCGTTCATCACTATTGAAAAAACAAGGGCAGACTTTACCACGCTAGGCCCGGTTTGTACAGGCGTTAATGTACCCCTGATCAATACTACCATGCCACGCCCCACACTTTCTACCTGGACCTTACCGGATGGAAGACAAACCCACGGTACAGATGCTTCCTACTACTTCTCTGCACCAGGTGACTATGTTTTCACACTCGAATCCGGCCTGCCGGGTTGTATGGAAACCATCACCAAGACCATTACAGTGCATCCCTCTCCGGTGGCCAGCTTTACGGCAACACCTCCACAGGGTTGCGCTATTCCTTTCAACACACAGTTCACCTCTACATCCACCGGCGCCACGGAATGGTTCTGGAACTTCGGAGACGGCACTACAGGTACAGGATTGAACCCAACACATACCTATACACGATTTGACAGTTATGATGTTGCATTGCGGGTGAGGTCTGACCAGGGTTGTGAGGCCAGTGTAACGCTGCCTGATTATATCCGCGTGGAAGAGCCTGAAGTACAAATGTATATTTCAAATCCTGAAGGCTGTCTTCCTCACACCACCACATTCAGCGCCACATTGCTGAGTGCCGGTATGATCACCGGTTACAGCTGGGATTTTGGAGATGGTACCAGCTCCACTGCCGTAACACCTTCTCATACTTACACTACAGAAGGTGTGTTTAACGTGCGGCTGGTTGTAACTATCACGGGAGGCTGCCAATATACCATAGACACTACTGTACGAGCCGGCAGGATACCTGTTGTGCAATTTGACGGAGATCCGAAGAATCCCTGCCAGCGATACCCGGTTAACTTTGTGAATCAATCTGTTCCCCGCGGTACAGAATGGTACTGGTTCTTCCCGGACGATGGAGGCAGTGTGGAAACAGCAGAGAACCCTTCACATATTTTCCGCAATATCGGCAGGCACGATGTAACACTTACCGTGAGCAACTATGGCTGCCGCCGTACGCTCACTAAAATAGACTTTATCACTATCCTGCCTCCTATTGCCAATTTCATGATCAACAGGAATTGCAGCGACAAGTATACCGTGAACTTCACAGACCTTTCAGACTTTGGCCCCATTGCGGGAACACCACGTTTCTGGTCATGGGACTTTGGAGATAACTCCCCGCTGGTTACCACTCCTTCGCCAACACACGTGTATGCGGCACCGGGAGTGTATACCATCCGCCTTACCGTGAACGACGGCAATTGCGAATCTGTACATGCGGTAACAATAGAAGTGATGGATGAAAAGCCCATTATCGCTGCGCTTAATACAGAAATATGCGCAGGCGGCGCTGTTACTTTTACCAGAAGTAATACTGACCCTGCCAACATTGTTTCCTATTCATGGAACTGGGGAGACGGTACGTATGCACCGGTTCCCGGTACTTCCATTTCCAAAACATATAACACTCCCGGCGATTACAGCGTTGTACTCACTGTGTTAGACAGGAATGGCTGCGTCAGCACATCCAACATCATCCCTGTGAAAGTGAACGGCGCTACAGCTGATTTCAGTTTTACCGGCAGGAATTGTAAGGGAGATGAACAATTATTCACAGATGCATCTGTTGCCTCGCATGGTTATAATATTCGTTCATGGACATGGAATTTCGGAGACGGCACTACACCCCAGGTATTGCAAACCAAACCGGTAGACCACAAACATGCCTTTGCACAAACAGGCACCTATAACGTGCGGTTGCAGGTTGAGGACAATGCAGGATGCGTAACATCCGTCACCAAACCGGTTCCGGTAACAGGTGTAACTTCAAACTTCCGTACGCCCTCCACCATTGCCTGCAGGGACCAGCCTATTCAATTCAGCAATACTTCAACTGGTAGCGGACTTATCTATGCATGGGATTTTGGAGATGGTGCCACAAGCAATGTGCAGCATCCTGTAAAAGCCTATTCAACACCCGGTGAGTATGATGTAACACTTACCGTTACTAACACCATCGGCTGTACGGAAACAGTAACAAAAGGTAAATTTGTTATTATTCCCGATCCGGTGGCCAGGTTCAGCATGCCATCCGATCTGCAGGCATGCCCTCCGGTGCTGGTACAGTTCACCAATGAAAGCAGCCAATATGTACGTTCTGTATGGGATTTCGGAGATGGCAGCCGCTCCAGCCTGCAAAACCCTTCCCATGTATTTAACCTGCCCGGCACCTACACCATCCGCCTGGATGTTTATTCTGCCGGTGATTGTATCAATTCCACCACGCGGCAGATCACTATCAAGGGCCCTACCGGTACCCGCGATATGACGCCAAAAACAGGTTGCGTGCCACATGAGATGACGATCTCAGCTACTTCCACGAATGCTGTGAAGTACATCTGGGACTTTGATAACGGGAATGTACAGATCACTACTACTAACTCTTTCAAATACACTTACGATAAAGAAGGCATCTATCATCCAAGGGTGATCCTGGAAGATGCGCAGGGTTGCAGAGTACCTGCACAAGGCCCTGAGGAAACTATTATCGTAGATCAGGCGAAAGCATCCTTTGTGCTGGATGATGCGCTGGCATGTGATGCAGGTGATGTATTCTTCAGCAACAGCAGTACCAGCCTTTCTTATCTCAGGCTCCAGCAGCCGCAAACCTATCTCTGGGATTTTGGTATCACCCACAGAACAGACGATGTGAGCACTGCGCTTAACCCCACTTATTTTTACAACGGCGTGGGTACCTACCAGGCTAAAATGGTGGTGACCAGTTTCTATGGATGTAAGGATTCCCTGACCATGCCTGTAAAAGTAGAACCGTTGCCGGAAGCTCGCCTTAGCCCTGTGAATCCTATCTGTGCCGGCGATTCCATCCTTTTCAGAGGATCGGAAGGCAAGAGCCTGCCTGATACCAAATGGGTATGGCTGCTGGACGATATGCCGGCTAATGCAACAGGCGCTAATCCGCGAATGGTGTTCAGAACACCCGGCAGCCACCAGGTAAAACTGGTGATCCGCAACGAGAGTAATAAATGTCCGGATACTGCCATGGTACCCATTTCAGTGAATCCGCTGCCGACTGTGAACGTGATGCCTAAACAAGCCGTACTCTGCCAGGGACAATCCCTGCAGCTTCAATCCAATGCAAGCCCCGGAACATATTCCTGGACCAACTATAATATTTCAGATGCCGGCAATGCCAATCCAAGTGTGAGCCCGGTGGTGGATACCACTTACCGCCTCCGCGTGATCAACAACTTCGGTTGTATGGTCAACGACTCCATGCGCATCACTGTATCACATCCTTTCGAGGTAAGGTCTAATAATGCGGTGATCTGTAGCGGCAAGCAAACACAACTTTCTGCAAGCGGAGCCGTTCGTTATCGCTGGTTACCAGCCACCGGCCTGAGCAGGGCAGATATTGCCAACCCGTTTGCAAGGCCGGCTGCCACCACGCAATACCAGGTGGTGGGTTATGGCAATGATGCCTGCTTTACAGATACAGTGAATGTGCTGGTCACCGTAAACCCTTCCCCCGTGGTTAATCCCGGTCCGGGAAGAGTGGTGCCGGCAGGTACGGAAGTAACCTTAGGGATACAGGGTTCCCCTGATATCATTCAATGGCAGTGGTATCCTGACAAATGGATCACCTGCGCAGACTGCCCTTCTCCTGTGGCCACGCCTAAAGGAGATGTGACCTATAACATTACTGCCACTAACCAATATGGCTGCGCTACCATTGCGCTGTTGCCGATCAAACTGATCTGCCCGGCCAGCACGGCATTTATCCCTAACTCTTTCAGCCCCAACGGAGATGGACAGAACGACATCTTCTACGTAAGGGGGAAAGGCATCAGCGGCATCAGGTCATTTAAAATATTCAACCGCTGGGGGCAAATGGTATTTGAAAGAAGTAATTGCAATACAGACGATGCAGGATGCGGATGGGATGGTAAGTTCGGCGGCGTATTGCTTAACCCGGATGTTTATATCTATTACGTGGAAATGACCTGTGATTCCAATGAACCATTGTTAGTCAAGGGGAATGTGACCCTTTTGCGCTAATTTGACAATAATATTATATATTTGTATAATTCATAAGTATCCCATATCCTTTGTAAATGATGAGAACCGTCCCTGCACCTCATATGAAAAACCCGCATGCTATACGTAGCCGGCCCTTGCTGTTGCTGCTTTGCATGTTGGTTGCTCCGGCATTCATAAAAGCGCAGCAGGCTGGCTTTACTTATACCGCATCTCCCGTCAGCCAGTGTGCCCCTGCTGTTTTTACCTTTCGGAATACCAGCACCGGTACCCCCCTTTCCTGCATATGGAACTTTGGTAACGGCAACACTTCTAACGATTTAAACCCGGTGGTCACATTTCCGAATGCCGGGCCGGTAACGGTTACACTTACCGCCTATTACCCAAACAGTACCAGCAGCGCCACGCAGAACTTTGTGGTGTATGCTATGCCGGTACCGGACTTTTCAGTTAACACAGCCATAGCCTGCGGCCCTTACACCGCCACTTTCACAGACCTCACACCCGGAGGGGTGCAGCGGATATGGGATTTCGGGGATGGTACACCAACAGTTACCACTAACTCTTCTACTGTTCAGCATCAATTCACCCGTATAGATACATTTGATATAACACTCACCGTCAGCAATACAACAGGGTGCACCAAAACCCTTAAAAAGCAGGACTTTATTAAGCTGGCTGCGCCTGTGATCAATGTTTCGGGAACCGGGCTGCAGGGCTGCGTACCTTTTGCGGCCACTCTTTCTGCCAATGTTACCACTATCAATAACGACCCTGTAGCCTCCTATGCCTGGGTTTTCGGAGATAGTCAAAGTAGCAATGGTACTACGCCGGGTATTACACATACCTATAACTCGGCAGGTAATTTCAATGTAAGTCTTGCCATAACCACACAGCAGGGCTGCACAGCCACCCGCAATTTTCCGCAACTGGTGAAAACAGGTACTGCACCTTCCAATGTAAGTTTTACTGCTACGCGGCCGGATAATTGTGCAGGCACCAGCGCCCGCCTCCTGGCAACAGCCACCAACGCCAGCCGCTACCGCTGGGACTTTGGGGATGGTACAACCTATGAAGGTCCTGAGAACGACATCAACCGGGTATTTCGTATAAGCGGCCCGGTTACCATACAAATGAGTGCGGGTTCCAATGGATGTTTCACTGCCGCAACCCCTATCACGCTCACCAATAACGGTCCGGTGGCTGATTTCAGCTTTACCCGCCGATGTGATAACAAGAACGCCTACAACTTTACAAATACTTCTGCCGGTTCCGCCGGCGATACTTACGAGTGGGATTTTGCTGATAACTCCCCCTTGGATAACACCATGCATCCTGTCCATGCCTATACGCAGCCAGGCACTTACAATGTGCGGCTGACAGTAAGGAACACGGTACAGAATTGCATGAGCACCATCTTCAAAACAATCCAGGTTTTCACTGCAGATTTTCATACCGGGGTAGGCACCATTTGCCGCAGCAGCGAAGTAGATTATGGTGTAGTGCATGTACCGCATACCCTTGTAGACAGCTACAACTGGAAGTTCGGTGATGGTACCGGCTTAACCACAACGAATGTGGACATCAAAAAAAAGATGCTGGTAAAAGGGCTTTTCACAGACACACTTATTATTCGTTATAACGATCCCGCCTATTGTGCAGATACGATCGTAAAGAAAGATCATCTGAATGTAATAGCACCCGTTGCAGGTTTCACACTGGCAGCAACGGCCTGCGAAGGCCAGCCGGTAAGGTTTGCTGAATCTTCCGTTCCTTCTCCCAACATTCCCTTAACGAACTGGAAATGGGACCTGGGGAATGGCACATCATCTGCGATCCAGGTTCCTGCACCAACAAAATATAACGCCAGCGGCCTTTTCCCGGTGAAGCTGGTGGTAACGGATGCCAGGAACTGTGTGGATTCCATCACGGTAAACATCCCTGTTCGGCCCACTCCTTTTGTGCATGCCACAACGCCGCAGGCTAAGGTCTGCGAAGGCAACAGTATAACCCTGCACGCGCTCAGCAACGATCCTGTAGCCTGGCAGCCTGCCTACCAGTTAAGTTGCACCAACTGTAATGATCCTATAGCTTCTCCATTAAAAGACACTTCTTATATAGCCATTGCCACTAACGTATATGGATGTTCGGCCAGTGATACCGTACAGTTGAAAGTAGTGCCCGTTGTGCGTTTACAGGTAAGCCCTGATACAGCCATCTGCCAGGGTATGAGTGCACAACTGCGTGCCGCAGGAGCTGCCACTTACAGCTGGACGCCGAATACGGATGCCATCAGCGGTCCGGCTACTGCCATGCCTGTTGTTACACCAACAGTCAATACTACTTATACCGTAGTGGCCGGTAACGATGTGGCCTGCCCTTCTGCCAGCGCACAGATCACCGTGCAGGTGAAACCGGTGCCTGTGGTAAATGTAGGGCCGGACCAGGTAGTAACCGCAGGCAGCCTGGTGAACCTCAGCTCCACTTACAGCAATGATGTAATCAAATGGGAATGGAAACCCAGCACGTATCTTGATTGTTCAACATGTCCGCAAACGGTATCTGCCATCCGCCAGTCTATGGACTATGCGCTGGAAGTAACTAACAACAATGGCTGTAAAAAAACAGATGTGGTGAACATTAAGCTGGTATGTGATCAGGGTATTGTGTTCTTCCCTACCGGCTTTACACCCAACGGAGATGGGGCAAACGATGTATTCTATCCACGTGGAAAAGGCGTGCAGGTGATCAAATCCCTGCGGATCTTTAACCGCTTCGGGCAGGAAGTATTTAAAAGAGAGAATTTCAATGTAGAGGATATCAGCCAGGGCTGGGATGGTACGCTGAAGGGAAAGGTGCTGCCGCCGGACGTGTATATTTATCTTTTCGAAGCGGTTTGTGACACAAAAGAGAAATTCCAACTAAAAGGAAACGTAACTTTATTCCGATAACACCATACCATGAAAAAGCCGAAGACGATGAAAACGCTGTGGAAAAGTGCGCGCCTGCTCATTTGTTGCAGCTTGGCGCTTAGTGCTGAGGCCCAGGATATACATCTGTCACAGTTTGCTGAAACACCTATACTGCGCAATCCGGCATTGATCGGCCTGTTCAAAGGAGACGTGCGCATACAGGGCGTTTACCGCAATCAATGGAACAGTGTTACCATTCCTTATCAAACGGGCACCATGAGCGGGGAAATGAAATTCCCCATCGGCCAATATAATGACCATATCACGGCAGGTTTACAAATGTCGTACGACCGGGCAGGCACCTCCAGGCTGCAGTCCGTTCAGGTATTGCCGGCGCTGAACTATCACAAATCCCTGAGTGAGGACAAAAGCAGCTTCCTCTCCCTGGGTTTCATGGGAGGTATGGTACAGCGGCAGTTTGATCCCACACACCTCACTTTCAATAACCAGTATACCAATGGCCGTTTTGATCCTGCCGCCGCTACCGGGGAAGAAGGAAGAATGGCCAGGATAGGTTATACTTACTGGGATGCAGGGGTGGGCATGAGTTATAACGGATCTTTAGGGGAAGAAGGCAATTACTTTGTGGGGGCAGCCTATTACCATTTCAACCGGCCCAAGGTTTCCTTTTATGACGATAAGACGATCACACTGGACCCAAAGCTGAGCTTTAATATGGGCATTACTGTTCCCTTGGCCGAAAGGATCAAGGTGATCGCACATTATAACCAGGTACATCAGGGTTCTTATTCAGAATTTATCGGCGGAGCCATGATAGGTTATAGTTTATACGATGAGGGGCTGGAATCAGACAGGGGCTTCTATGGCGGGCTGTTCTTCAGATGGAACGATGCCGTGGTCCCTATGATCAGGCTGGATATGGGTACCTACGAAATTGGAATGAGTTACGATGTGAATGTTTCCCGGCTGCGGACTGCCAGCCAGGCAATGGGAGGGTTTGAACTGTCTATGGTTTTCAAAAGTTTCCTGAACAGCCGGAACTCTACTTTGAACAGTGTAACCTGTCCGAGCTTCTAAAAAACGTTAACAAGCGTTAAAATTTTCAAAAAACCATGGCAAACAGATACATTTTGGCTTAGGTTTTGTTATATTTATAATAGGATCAAAACCGAAAAAGTTTGACAGATATTTAAAAAAATCATTATCTTTGGATACTATGTTGAAGAACTCTACGCTCATTTTATTTATCCTACTCTGTACCATATCCCTTCCGGCATGGTCTCAAAGTACTAAATCCCTCCCCGAAACGGAAGGTGTGAGTAAGGTTGTCAAAGCTTATCCCAATCCTGCTACTACTAAGATCTTTTTCGAGATCCAGCGTAATAACGATAAGGTTTACGAAATTATTGTCTATAACTTCCTCGGTAAAAAAGTAGATCACCTCAAGAATATCGCGCAACGTACACAGGTGAACCTTGATAATTACTATAGTGGATTATATATCTTCCAGTTACGTGAAAAGAACGGAAACCTCGTAGAATCGGGGAAATTCAATGTGGTCAAGTAATAGGAAGGTTTGAAGATATTGAAAAAGGCTACTGTTTCAGTAGCCTTTTTTATTTTTCCGGCGTTTGAAACGCTTTACCATCAAGGGTCTACAGACCAAGTCCACCTCAAGTCCACAGCATCTCCACCACAAGTCCACTCCAACTCCACACTAACCCCACAGATCCCCCGTTGTTCTCCCGTAGCAGGCCCATGACAGAACCGTAGCAAGCCCTTTAACAGCGCCGTAGACAACGCTTACTGTACCTCTACGATCAGGAACTTCAGGTAAGTGGTATTCTCTATATTCCAGAGGATAGGATGATCCTGCGCCTGTGTCATGAAAGTAACCTGCCGTAACTTCTTCCGCGCATCCTTTGCCGCCATATCGATGGTTTCCAGGAACATAGACGGGTCTACCAGGTTGGTGCAGCTCGCTGTGACCAGGAAACCTCCCGGCTTCAGCAACTTCATCCCCCTCAGGTTGATCTCCTTATAACCGGTTATGGCTTTCTGGATGTTCTCCCGGCTTTTGGTAAAGGCCGGCGGGTCCAGGATCACCACATCGAATTTCTTGTCTTCCTTTGTCCATTGTTTCAGCTGGTCGAAGGCATTTACTGCCTGGAACTGGCAGATATCCTGCAGCCCGTTCAACTCGGCATTCCTGCGGGCAGTAGCTACCGCATGTTCTGAGATATCCAGCCCCAGCACGCTTTTAGCCCCGTAATGGGCAGCATGGCAGGAGAAAGTACCGGTATAACAGAATGCTTCCAATACATTGGCCCCTTTTACGATATGCTGGATGGCCCGGCGGTTATCCTGCTGGTCCAGGAAATACCCTGTTTTCTGGCCGTTTACGATATCCACATGGAACTTTAGACCATTCTCTTTCAGGATGATATTGGTGTCGAAGGGAGCGCTTAAAAAGCCTTTTTGCTGAGGTAAACCTTCCAGTTCCCGTACAGGCACATCGTTCCTTTCATAGATCCCTTTGGGAGAGAAGATCTTTTCCAGTGCAGCCACGATGGCTGGTTTCCAACGATCTATACCCAGTGCCAGCGTCTGGATCACGAGGTAATCGTTGAATTTATCGATCACAAGGGCCGGCAGCTCATCTGCCTCCCCGAACACGAGGCGGCAGTTTTCCACATACCCTATCTTTTTCCGGTAGTCCCAGGCCTTTTGCAGCCTGTTCAGGAAAAAACCATCATTCACCTGCTCATTCCGGTCCCGGGTGAGCAAACGAACAAGGATCTGGGATTGGGGATTGATGTAACCCCTCCCCACAAAAACGCCTGTGTGCGTAAACACATCCACAATATCCCCGGGATTCACCTCTCCGTCTATCTGCCCTACTTCATTCCCGAAGATCCAGGGATGACCCAGCAGTACCCTGTTCTGTATCTTTTTCTTTAGAAAAACCTTTGTCATGTATCTTATTTCGAAGGCGCAAAGGTACACATTCCCCGCTTTATGCTGCGGGACGGAAATTTCTGCCAATTTGTCCCCATTACATCCCTTGGCAAAATAATTGACCGTTGTACTTTTGCAGTTAATTTATACCATCATGACAGAAAAAGACAAAGATATGCAGGCAAATGGGCAGCCGGAAGCAGAAGGCTTCCAGGATATTAATTCAGACGAGAACATGGCTGGGTCTACCCATCTAAATGATGCCGTACCAGAGGAGAATGAACTGGATAAGGTGAAAAGCGAGCTGGATGAACTGCGGAAGAAATACCTGCTGTTAAATGCCGATTTCGATAACTTTAAGAAACGTAATGCAAAAGAACGCATTGAACTCATAAATACCGCCAACAAGGAAGTGATCATTGCCTTACTGGAAGTGCTGGACGATTCCGAAAGAGCTGCCAGGCAACTGGAAACCGCTACAGACATTAATGTTGTTAAAGACGGCGTATCCCTGGTTTTCAACAAGTTACACAGCGTATTGCAATCCAAAGGCCTGAAACCTATGGAAAGCCTCAATGAAGAATTCAATGCAGACCTGCACGATGCCATCACGGAGATCCCTGCCCCTGCAGAAGAAAAAATAGGAAAGGTACTGGACGTTTTACAGAAAGGCTACTACCTGAATGACAAGATCATTCGTCATGCCCGCGTAGTAGTAGGAAAATGACGATGTGACAGCAATATTAAAGTCCACATAAATCCATAACAGCCCGCTCAGAGGAGTGGGCTATTCAAGTGTATAAACATGTCCACCAAAAGAGATTTTTACGAAATTTTAGGGGTGTCCAAAACCTCGTCCCAGGACGAGATTAAGAAAGCCTACCGCAAGGTGGCTATGCAATACCATCCTGACCGTAATCCCGGTAATAAAGAAGCAGAGGAACATTTCAAGGAAGCTGCAGAAGCTTATGAAGTGTTGAGCGACCCTGATAAACGTGCGCAGTACGACCGGTTCGGTCATGCCGGTATGGGCAACCGTGGCGGACATGGCGGCAATATGAACATGGACGATATCTTCTCCAACTTCGGAGACATCTTCGGTGAAGATATCTTCGGTAGTTTCTTTGGTGGCGGCGGACGTGGCGGCGGTGGCGGAAGCCGCCGTGGCAGAGGAACCCGGGGCAGCAACCTGCGGGTGAAGATCAAACTCAATTTTGAAGAGATCGCCAAAGGCGCCAACAAAAAGATCAAGGTTAAGAAACACGTAACCTGTACCACCTGTAACGGCCTCGGCGCAAAAGATAAAAATGCATTCCAGACCTGTACCACCTGCCAGGGTTCCGGACAGGTAAGGAAAGTTACCCAAACCTTCCTGGGCCAGATGCAAACGGTTACCACCTGCCCTACCTGTAACGGAGAAGGTCAGATCATCACCAATAAATGTTCTTCCTGTAAAGGAGAAGGCCGCCAATATGGAGAAGAAACAGTATCCATCGATATCCCGGCCGGTGTAATGGAAGGCATGCAGCTGAGCATGAGCGGTAAAGGAAATGCCGGCGAAAGAGGCGGCGCTCCGGGAGATCTGCTCATCCTCATAGAAGAAGAGCCACATCCTGAATTACAGCGGGATGGGTTGAATGTAGCTTACGATCTTCATATCTCCTTCCCTGATGCCGCCTTCGGCACACAGGTGGAAGTGCCTACCATAGACGGAAAGGCAAAGATCAAAGTACCTCCCGGCACGCAAAGCGGAAAGATCTTCCGCTTGAAAGGCAAAGGTTTCCCTTCCGTGAACAGTTACGAGAAAGGTGATCAGCTGATCCACGTAAATGTATGGACGCCGCAAACACTTACTTCAGAAGAAAAGAGCATGCTGGAGAAATTGCAGGACTCAGGAAACTTTAAACCGAATCCGGAGAAAAGTGAAAAAGGGTTCTTCGAGAAAGTAAAGGATATCTTCAGCTGATAATAAGAGATTATAATAAAAAAGGGCCGCATCATGCTATTGATGCGGCCCTTTTTGTAAATTTATGCGGTTGCTTTATGCTGCTGTCTCAGTTATTTATGCGAGATACCAATGATATAGCTTTATTAGCGTTGTTGAAAGACGGGGATGAAACTGCTTTTACCGAAATTTACAACCAGTATTGGGAGCCACTGTATTTCATGGCGCACAAGCGCCTGCAATCGGCACAGGATGCGGAAGAAATTGTTCAGCAGGTTTTTCTGACTCTCTGGCACAAAAGAGCCGATCTCTCCATACAATCCCTTCCATTCTACCTGGCAGCGATGGTGCGGTATGCTATTTACCGCCATTTCGCCCATCTGAATCGTAAAAAAGAACAAACCAATACATTACAGGCCATCACTGCAGAACAATCTCCTGCTTTTGATATCGACAACAAATTTCTACTGGAAATATTAAATAAACTGGCCAACGAACTACCTGCCAAACATCGTATTGTTTTTCTGCAGCACAAGCTGATGGACCGGCCTTTGGAAGAGGTGGCCGGGGAGCTGGGTGTATCTGTACGCACCGCTGAGGGTTACGTGGCCCGCGTAATGCAGGTGATGCGCCAAAGGCGGGAATACCTCACCCTTGCTATGATCTTTATGCTGACTAAATAACCCGGAATTTTTTTTCTCCTTTTTTGCGTGTGAATTTCTCTGACAATGCTCTATTATAATAAAGGGGCATAGTTTACGCTTTAATTGCATTTAATGGATACAGCGCAGATCAGTGTTTTAGCAGAAAAATATCTAAATGGCCACGCAACCGAAGTTGAAAAGGAAGCGTTGCATGATTGGTATAACCATGTGAACGAGGGCGATACAGAAATAGTTGTCAGTGCACAGGCAGATACATTGAATGGAACCAAAGCAAGAATACTGCGTCAATTGCAGGAACAGATTGCGCGGGACAAAAAACCGGGTACTCCTGTGCTGCCCATGCGCCGGAAATGGCTGCCCTGGGTGGCTGCCGCTTTCATTATAGTGGCTGCCGGTACTTACCTGCTGCAACAACCGGTAGAAAAGGAAAGAACAGCTGTATTACCAATAGCCCCTGCAGGCAACAAGGCAATGCTTACCCTGGGCAATGGTACCGTAGTAGACCTTAACGCAGCTACAGACGGCGCTATCACAGAACAAGGCGGCACCACCGTGAACAAACAACAGGCTTTGCTTATATATGATGCAGGTAATAATGAAGCCCCGCCAACCATTAACAAACTGTCCGTTCCCAGGGGTGGCAAATACCGGTTGATATTACCTGATGGTTCCAAAGTATGGTTAAATGCCGCCAGCGAACTGCAATTCCCTACTGCTTTCACTAATGCGGAGCGCGTAGTGGAACTGAATGGTGAAGGTTATTTTGAAGTAGCAGCAGATGCAGATCAACCATTCATTGTTAAAACCGCAGGACTCCGCGTAGAAGTGCTGGGCACACATTTTAACGTAAAAGCTTACGCTGATGAATCCACCACTAATACTGCCCTGCTGGAAGGAAGTGTGAAAATAGTAACCGCAAATGGCAGTAACAGCCTGTTAAAACCCGGCGACCTGGCAAAAGTAGGCGCGGACCACAACATCAGCATCACGCAGGATTCCGATCTGAACCTGGCAGTTGCCTGGAAAGATGGGATCTTTGCTTTCAGGAACGCCGATATAGCCGTTATACTCAGGGAGATCGGCCGCTGGTATGATGTGGAAATCAACTATGAAGGCCCGGTTACACGCCGCCGCTTTACCGGAAAGGTATCGCGCAGCTATAGCCTCGCTGAAACACTTTCCATCCTGGAAGCCAGTGATCTGCATTTCAGGCAGGCAGGAAATAAGATCATCGTTTTACCATAAAACCATTTCGCAGAAAAGAGAGACCGAACGCTGCCAGCGTTTCAGACATGAAGAAAAAGATCATTGCTTTACCAAAAACCAAATTACAAAAGACACAAAGACCAAAATCGTACACCAGCTTCTGATAGAATTTTATTTAAATCATTAACCAACCAGTTTTATGATCACAACTACCTTTTACCAAAAGAGGGAAGGCAGATTATGCCTATCAACCAAATCCGGGCTGCGCCCATTCACAAAAAGATTGATCACCGTGAAGCTGTCAATTATCATTTTACTACTTGGTGCAATGCACGTAAGTGCTGCGTCTGCACAAAAGATCTCCATTTCGCAAAAGAATGCGCCGCTGGAAAAAGTGCTCGATGAAATAGAGCGACAGAGCGGCTACCAGGTTTGGTACGAAGAGGGCACCCTGCCCTTCGGCGAAGTGGTGAGCATTGCTGTGAAGAATGTTTCGCTGGAGGAAGCACTCAATGCCTGCCTCAATGGCCGCCATCTCAAATGGACCATCATCCAGAAAACGATCGTGCTTAAAAAAGAAGCACAACCCCTCCCCTTTATACCAAAGCCACCACAAAAGATCAGTGGTGTGGTAAAAGATGCAGGTACCGGTAAACCTTTACAGGGAGCCACCGTACAGCTGAGGGGGACTTCAAAGGCAACATTTACAAATGCCAATGGTGAGTTTGAACTGGAAACAGATGCCCGGGAAGTGATGCTGGAGGTATCTTTCGTAGGGTATGATGCTCAACGGGTGAAAGCAAGCGGCAACCAGCCCGTAACCATCCTGCTTGCTGTTGGCACTTCAAAACTGGATGAACTGATCATCACCGGTTACTCCGCCAAAAAAACGGGCGAACTGACCGGTGCTGTACAAAAGATCAGTGGCGACCAGCTTCGCAAAGGCATCACTACATCTGACCCCGTTTCCTTATTGAAAGGCCGCGCTACCGGCCTGTATATTTCCGAACAGAACGCAGGCGACCCTACCAGTACAGGTGGGCAGATCTTTGTGCGCGGGCAAAGCAGTGTTGTGGGAGTAGGTGTAGACCAGGTGAATGAGTTTGTAATGCCTACCCAGAACTACGGGCCATTACTGGTGCTGGACGGGGTGATCATGCCCAACCAGAACCTCAAGGAGCTGATCAATCCGCAGGACATAGATAACCTTACCATCCTGAAAGACGCTGCCGCTACGGCCATTTATGGTTCACGTGCAGCAGCCGGCGTAATTGTAGTTACTACCAAAAAAGGAGTAGCCGGCAAACCGCAAATGGTAGCAGAAGTAAAATACGGACTGAACATTCCCAACCGCGGATCGCTGCGATTCCTTACAGGGCCGGAATTATATGAAGTACAAAAACGTTACTATACGGAAGACTATCGTATCAACAACGGCAGCCTCGCTCCGCAATATCCTACATTGCAGGCATATCTCGACAATCGGCTGCCCGCGCTGGCAGACGTACAGAACAGTTACGACTGGCAAAAATATGCTTTCCTTAACAGCAACACCAAACAGGTAAATCTCTCCGCGAGAGGTGGTACGGAAAACACCCGTTATTATATCGGCGGCACCTATTACGATGAACAATCCACAGGTGTTAACAACAGCCTGAAACGCGGCACCTTCCGCATCAACCTGGAAACCAAGCTCAGCAAAAGGCTTACCACCAATATATCGCTCAATGGTATTTTTGACAACGGCAACAGGGAGAATTCCAACAGCGGCGTGTTTTTGTATAGCATGATCCCCTGGGTAAATCCATATAACGCAGACGGCTCTCCGAAACCGGTACTGGAATACAAACTGAACGGCAGAATGCAGAAGGATGAAAATCCTATCTATGAAAACCTGTTCAACTACATTCATCCCAAAGCACAACGTTTTGCCGGTTCTATCAAAGCGGATTATAAACTCACTGAGTGGCTTAGTTTTTCCAGCACCAACTCTGCCAACCTCAACTACACCAAAGATGAACGCTATATAGATGCACGGAGCTTTGCCGGGTCCGGTACAAGTACGTCTTCCAAGGGGTTCCTCGGTACCAACACCAATTACATCAATACTTTCCTGACCTCCAACCAGCTGAACTTCCACAAAATGCTGGGCAAACATTCCCTGCGCGCTTTGGCAGCCACGGAATATGGCCGGACGAAAATGGAGAACATGCTGGTGAACGTGAACAATGTAAGGGCAGGTTATCCTGTAATATCATTGGGCAGGCAGGTAGGAAACCGTTACGACTATTCAATATATGGTATTCCAACTACCAAGAACGGTAATATAGAAGGCGGTAAGGAAGATCGCGCATCTTTCTCTGCTTTTGGCGAAGCCGGGTACACCTATGATGACAAGTACAGCATCAGCGCCTCACTGAGAACAGATGCATCCAGTAGTTTCGGGCAGGATAAACGTTACGGAACATTCTATTCCGTGGGTGGCGCCTGGGTGATCAGCAATGAACAGTTCGCCAACCATTCCGATTTCCTGAGCAACCTGAAATTGCGCAGCAACTACGGAACCAGTGGTTCTCAACTTGGAGACAACTTCCTCACCCGCACACTGTACGATCCCCGTTACACTTACAGTTCACAACCCGGCGCCACCATTTCCGTGCTGGCCAACCCTGAACTGCAATGGGAGATCACCAAAACTTTCAGTGCGGGGCTGGACATAGGACTGTTCAACAAAATTACCGCCAGTGTAGATTATTATAACCGCCGCTCGGAAGACCTTTTGCAAAAAGTTACGCTGGATGCTATCAGTGGTTTTCCTACACAGTGGCAGAACGTAGCCACTGTGCAGAATAAAGGATGGGAAGTACTGATCAATTCAGATAACATCACCCGTAAAAATTTCCGCTGGAACACTTCTTTTAATATCAGCTTCAACAAGAACAAGATCATTAGTGTGGCCAATGACTCCCTGCGGCAGGGCTTCTACAATGCCAACAGTTTTTACCTGTTCGCAGGGGATGATATCAATTCACTGAAGGCTGTTAAATATGCAGGCGTAGATCCTCAAACAGGTAAACCCCGGTTTGAAAAACTGATCTTCGACGATAAAGGGCAGGCAACCGGCATCGAGTATGTGAATACAGTAGATGAAGTGGGCGCAGCTGCTGACCCGCGTCAATTCCAGTACATTGGTAACTTCCAGCCGAAATTCTACGGAGGGCTTACCAATACCTTCACCTACCGGAATTTCTCCCTGGATGTACTGATCACATTTGCATACGGCTATGTGATCACAGACGACCTGGCCGCACAGAACCAGGGTACCAATATCACCAGCTTTAACCAGATCGCTTTCCGCAAACACCAGAAGCAATGGACCACACCAGGGCAAACAGATGCAACGGAGCCAGAGCTTTACACACATGCAACTACGGACTATTTCGGTTCCAGCAAATACATGCACGATGGTAGCCATGCCCGCCTGCGCAGTGTGCGCCTGGGATATGAGTTACCTAAATCGTTCCTGAAAAAACTGAACCTCGCACAGGCAAATGTTTATGTAAGCGGAGACAACCTGTACACGCTTTATTCCAAAGACATCATTTCGTCTGACCCCGAAGGTCCGTCTGTAGGGCAGGCGCAGGACTTTGGCGGCTCCATTGGTTCCGGCATCGGTATTCCGCGCCGTTATGTATTCGGGTTACAGGTTGGGTTTTAATTTCCAGGTTTCAAATTGAAAAGAAAATGAGATACACTATCATAATTATATTCACCGGTCTGCTGATCACTGCGTGCAACAAGCAGATAGAAAGTGTGCGGCCATTGACGAAGATCGATAAAGAAGGAGAACTGGCCTCGCTCACCGGCATTGAGGAAACAACGGTAGGCAACTATAGCCTCATGCAGGGTAGCGGTTTTAACGATTTCGATGTGCCCATGCATGATTTTGCTGAAAGCCGTGGCAACAATGTTACACTGCAAACCTGGGGAGCCGTTGGTAAAACTACGGATGCTTTCTTCTTCAGGAACAGCAGCAGCCCAACACAAGGTAACAGTGCCGATTTTTACCGTGGTGCCTACCAGGTTATTGTGAGCGTGAACACTACACTCGAAGGTATTGCCGCTATGGAGAACACCACGTTTTCCACTTTAACGGAGGCGGAGAAGAACCGCTTCCGTTATGCCAAAGGAGAAAACCTTTTTCTCCGTGCGCTGGTTTATTTTAATCTCGTAAGGGTGTATGGAAAGCCCTATTATCAATCAGCCGGCGGAAACCCTGGCCTGATCCTCAAAACCAGCAGCGATATTAAAGATGTACCGCAACGAAGCACGGTAAAGCAGGTGTACGACTTTATCATCGGTGATCTGCAAACCGCAGCACAACTGATGAAAGCACCTGTTAACAAAACAAATGCCTTTGGCAGCTCAGCTGCTGCTTGGTCGCTGCTCTCACGCGCCTACCTTTACATGGGCGGCACCGTAGCGGCACCCGACCCTGCTTCCAATCAACGCGCCATTGATTATGCTGACAGTGTGATCACGCAAACCGGCGGAAAATACATACTGCTGCAGGGAGATGCTTATAGCAAGATGTTTGCCGATGATGAATTTGGCGATGTTGGCCGCGCCAACGGCACCACTAATAAAGAGATGATCTTTGCATTCGACAATTCTACCGGTGGCAGTTCCATTGGCCAGCTCTATCACTACGACGTTAATTATGGCGTAGGTGCTACTTTCCTCCCTTCCGCCAGTTTTAAAAGCCTGCTGTTACCCGGAGATATCAGGAGTACTTTCCTGAAACTGAATACCAATTCCAACTTCGTGGAAACCACCAAGTTCCTGGTATTGAACGAAGCCTGGCTCACCCGTGCACCATATATCCATTTCCGTTTGGCAGAACTGTATCTCAACAGGGCTGAAGCATATGCCAAGCTGGGCAATACCGCCAAAGCAAAAGAAAACCTGAAAGCGATCCATACCCGTGCCGGCCTTCCGGCATCGGATGTGGACAATCTGGCCGCACAGGATGTACTGTCAGCCGTACTAAGGGAAAGAAGGATAGAACTGGCTTTTGAAGGTCATAATAGTTTCGATTATTTCCGTAACGGCCTGCCGATGACAAGAACAGCAGCGGATAATAATGGTACGGCTTTCACCATCGAGCCTACAGATCCGAAAGTAGTATTAGAATTACCTAAAAACTGATTGAACCAGCCATGATCAAACAAACCATTCTCGCAACATTGGCCATTGCACTCCTGTCCGCACATGAACCCGGCGGCTTCCAGATAAAAGGGAAGATCAGTGGCCAGGTGGAAGGGAAAAAAGTATACCTGAAGTATGCGGATATTCCTTCCCAAACAGTACTGGACAGTACCGTGATCCGCAACGGAGCATTTACTTTCAGCGGAACTGCCGCCACGCCAAGGTTTTATTCCCTTGTATTCAAAAATGATGAACCTACAAACAGAATGCTGCAAGACCGTGTGATCAACCTCTTCGCCGCAAACAACGACAACATCCGTATAACAGCGCCGTACGACAGCCTGAAAAAAGAAATAGATCTCTATTCAGGCGGCGGCACCTCCCTTGCAGCAACAGTGAGCGGCAGCACAGGGAACGACCTTTTCCTGCAATATTACCGTCAGAAAAATGTTTTTGACGAAGAGATAGATCAATATTTTGATGGCTACATTGCGTACCTGAATCCCGGGAAAGATAAGGAGAAAGGGCCCCGGGAAATTGGCATGAACCTGTGCAGGAATATGGATGTTGTAGAGAAGAAGCGGAAAGCATTCCTGATGGATTTTGTACTCAACAACAAGCCTTCTGAAGTGTTAGCATTTATCGCATTGCAGGCAGCAGAGCAGCGTAGCATAGATACAAAGGAGATTGACAAGCTGATACAGCATTTTGACGGTACAAAGGAAAAAGGCCTGCTCACGGAACATTTCCTGCAAAAAGCAGCATCCAACAAACAGGCTGCAGTGGGTTCTATGGTAATGGACTTCACCTTGCAGGACACTACCGGTGTTCAGCATCGTTTGAAAGATTACATCGGCAAAGGAAAATATGTGCTGTTTGAATTCTGGGCTTCCTGGTGCGGTCCCTGCAGGGCAGATATTCCTCATCTCAGGGAAGTACACGCATTGTATAATAAAAAAGGATTCGAAATAGTAAGCATTTCATTAGACGATGATAAGGAAAAATGGCTGAAAGCCATTAAGGAGGAAAAAATGAAATGGACACAGCTGTCTGACCTGAAAGCCTTTGACAGTGAGCTGGCCAAAAACTACCGTATCCGCGGCATCCCTTCCTGCCTGTTATTTGATCCACAGGGAAAACTTGTAACCCGGAATATGCGCGGTTCCTGGATGGATGCTGCTTTGATAGACATGTACGGCGACCTCTTTGCGAAACATTAAACCCAAACCAATCATTATGCAATTAAAGAACATTTTTATCTGTCTCGCTGCCGCCGCCATTTGTGCCTGCGGCCAGGTGAAAAAACACCAGGCTTCTATTACAGCCGAGATCACCGGTCTTAAAGACAGCGTAGTATATCTTTCCATACCGGTTGCAGATTCTTCCAAAACGGACACCATTCCCGTAAAAGACGGCAAATTCACCTGGACCGGTGAAGCACCCGAACCGGTAAAAGTATTTTTGATGTTCCCTACGCGCTATGTGGATTTCTTTCTCGAAAACGCGGATATTCACATCACCGGGCATGCAGACTCGCTGACTAACCTGAAGATCACCGGCTCTGCAAGTCACGATGAAAGCCTGGTCTATGAGGCTTCCATTAAAAGCATCATGGATAAGGAAGAGCAGCTCTACGGAAAATACGAAGAAGTAAAAGACAATGATTCCGCAAAGGGCGCATGGGAAGAACAAGCGGCTGAGCTGAGAAAGCAACGCAGAAAAGAAACGATGCATTACATCACGGCACACCCTAAAAGTCCTGTAAGTCTTTCCCTCCTTTCAGACATGGCTGTGATGGGAGAATACAAGCAACTGGACAGCCTGTATCAGTTACTGGATGCTTCCGCACAACAGACTGCTGTGGGTGGCCGCCTTGCGGCACGGATCGCTATATTGAAGAAAAGCGCTATCGGCGAACCGATGATAGACTTTACACAACCGGATGTAAACGGCAAACCTGTAAAGCTGTCTGACTTCAAAGGAAAATATGTGCTGCTCGATTTCTGGGCCAGCTGGTGCGGCCCCTGCAGAGCAGAGAATCCCAATGTGCTGAAAGCGTATAATGCCTACAAGGATAAAAACTTTACCGTAGTAGGTGTGTCCCTGGATGAAAGTGGAGAGAAGTGGCACAAGGCCATCGAAGAGGATGCCATGCCCTGGATCCAGCTCTCTGACCTGAAAGGTTTCAGGAACGAAGTAGCCAGTCAATATGGTATTCAGGCCATTCCATCCACTTTCCTGCTCAGCCCCGAAGGCGTTATTATTGCAAAGGACCTCAGGGGCGAAGCACTGCACAAAAAACTCCGGGAACTACTGAACTAAATCATCCATTTATGAAACAAATTTCATTGCTGATCGCCGCCTGTTTATTACAACAGGCGGCCGTACACGCACAATCTTTCACCCTTAACGGAACGGTGGAAGGTAAACGCACAGGATACGTGTATTTAAACTATTCAACAGGCGGTGATAATTACCGGATGGACAGTGCCCAACTACAGGAAGGCCGGTTCACCTTCAAGGGTAATATCGACGGCCCCGCCATGAGCAGCCTGTTCCTGGACAGGCCGGGGCCCATGAGCTACGATGGCGATGTAGCCAGCTTGTTCCTTGAACCGGGAACCATGATGGCTTCCCTGAAAAAAGGTAATCTGAAAGAAGCCACGTTGAAGGGTTCCAAAGCGCAGGACGATATGGAACTGCTGAATGCAGCCAGGAAACCTGTTACCACCGGGCTTGCCCCATTGTCTGCCAATTACAACAAACTTAACATGGCGTACATCGCCGCCAGGAAAGCAAAGAAAGATAGTGCAACACTGGCCGGCATGCTGGATGAGTTGGAAAAAGTAAAAGATAAAATGGAGCCTTACTATGAAAAGATGGAGGCCATCGATAAAGATTTTATTGAAAAACATCCTGCATCATATGCCAGTGTTTATTTGCTCCGTTTCCGTATCAGCAGCATGTCTCTCCGGGAAGCGGAATCCGCTTACAACAGGATGCCGCCTGCCTTGCAGCAAAGCAGTTTTGGGAAGGAGATCAGGAAAGAAGTAGACGACTTACGCAGTGGTTCTCCCGGTAGTGCCGCCTATGTTTTCAGCAAAACGGATATCAACGGCCAGCCGCTTAACCTGGGTGATTATAAAGGCCGTTATGTACTGATCGATTTCTGGGCAAGCTGGTGTGTACCCTGCAGAAAAGGCAATCCCCACCTGAAAGAGCTGTATGCAAAATACAAGGGCAAAGGTTTAGAGATCATCGGTATTTCCGATGACGACGGCCGCCCGGAAGAATGGAAAAAAGCTGTTGCCCAGGATGAGATCGGTATATGGAAACATGTGCTGCGGGGACTTGACATGGAAAAAAGGCAACGCAAAGAACCCAACCCGGAAGACATCAGCGATCGCTACGGCATCCATTCCCTGCCTACCAAAATATTAATTGACCCCAATGGGATGATCATCGGCAGATACGGAGGAGGAGGAGAAAACGATGAAGCCATGGATAAAAAACTGGCAGAAGTACTGGGGAAATGATTTTCTTCCCACAAACGGGGCTCCGGCCCCGTTTTTTTTATGCATCTTTGCGGCTATGTCGCACAAATTCGAGATGTTTGAGAACCGGCTGACGAAAGTACTGAAACACCTTCGTAAAACCGCAAAGCGGCAGGGCATTACCTGTTTCCGCATCTACGACCGTGACCTCCCCGAATTTCCCCTGATCATTGAACTGTACGAGGATAAAGTATATGTAGCTGAATACCGCAGCCAGCATGGCATGGAAGAAGAAGCCTACGATGAATGGCTGCATGCCAGCCTCGATGTGATCGCCAAAGTACTGCAGGTACCTGCAGATGATCTTCACCTCCGCACCCGCCAGCGCAAGCAGAACCGCCAAAGCCAGTACGAGAAAATGGACTTCAGTAAAGAAGAACTGATCGTACAGGAAGACGGGTTGAAATTCAAAGTGAACCTCTCTGATTATTTAGACAGCGGCCTTTTCCTGGACCATCGTATCACACGGCATATGGTGCGGGAAGAAGCAAAGGATAAAAAAGTGCTGAACCTGTTTTGCTACACAGGTTCCTTTTCCGTGTATGCGGCAGCGGGAGGTGCAGCCAGCGTAACTTCTATCGACCTGTCTAAAACCTATCTCCAATGGGCAGAAGAGAATATGCAGCTCAATGAACTCTTTGATCCGGCCAAACATCAATACATTCATGCAGATGTATTGCAATACCTGGACGAGCTTAAAATGAATACCTACGACCTGGTAGTGCTGGACCCTCCTACTTTCTCCAACAGCAAGCGGATGAAGGATATCCTGGATATACAGCGGGACCATGTGGAGATCGTCAACAAGGTATTGCTGGCCACAAAGAAAGGAGGTGTGGTCTACTTCAGTAATAACCTGCGCAGGTTTGTACTGGAAGAAGAAAGTATACAGGCTGGCTCCATTAAGAACATCACTGCGCAGACCGTTCCTTTCGATTTCCAGGGAAAGCTGCAGCGGCATTGCTTCCGGATCGTTAAATAAGTATATTAGCCTTTCATGTTAGTAGCATTTATCCTGGTCTACCTCCTGGTGACCATCCTCATCGGGCGTTGGGCAGCACAACGCGTAAAAAGCGCCAACGACTTTATGGTGGCGGGACGCAGCCTCCCATTAGGTATCAGTACCTGCGTGATCTTTGCCACCTGGTTTGGCTCTGAAACCATGCTGGGCGCCACCAGCGAGTTCGCGCAACATGGCCTGCAGGGAGTGATGGAAGATCCCTTCGGCGCATCGCTCTGCCTGTTGCTCGTGGGATTGTTCTATGCCAGGAAACTCTATCGCAGCAATGTACTCACCTTCTGTGATTACTTCAAGATACGGTTTGGTAAAAAAGCAGAAGTGATCTCTGCACTGCTGATGGTACCCTCCTACTTCGGATGGATCGCCGCGCAGATCGTAGCCATGGGGATTGTGATCAATACCGTGATGGGCATTCCTTCTTCCATTGCCATGCTGGCCAGCGGGCTTATTGTAATGGCCTATACTTATATGGGCGGGATGTGGTCTGTTTCCATTACGGACTTCATTCAAACCATTATGATCATCATCGGTATACTTGTGATCACTTACAACGTAGTGGACCAGGCAGGTGGTTTACAGACCGTGATAGATAAAGCACCGGCGGGTACCTTTCAGTTCTTTCCGCATAACGACTGGAACAGCTGGCTGAAATATATGGCAGCATGGTTCACGATAGGCTTAGGCTCTATTCCGCAGCAGGATGTTTTCCAGCGGCTCATGAGCAGCAAGAGTGAAAAAGTGGCGCAATACTCTTCCTACCTGGGGGCATTGATGTACCTGGTGATCGGATCTTTGCCATTGCTGATCGTATTATGTGCGCAACAATTGTATCCCGCATTATCAGCAGGTGATACGGAAAAGATCTTACCCAACATGGTATTGCAGCACGGCAGCCTGTTCACACAGGTGTTATTCTTCGGGGCCTTGTTATCTGCTATTATGAGTACCACCAGTGGTGCCATCCTGGCTCCTTCCACCGTATTGGGAGAGAATATCATCCGCCCTTTCTTTAAAGATATACCCGATGCAAAATTCCTGCGCATCATCCGCTTATCCGTTTTGATCGTATCTGCCATCTCCATGCTGATGGCATTGGGCAGCCAGAATATCTATGAGCTGGTAGCTTCTTCTTCTGTATTAAGCCTGGTTTCTTTATTTGTGCCGCTCACGGCCGGGCTGTATTGGAAGCGGGCAAATGAAGCAGGTGCCATACTTTCCATTATACTCGGTACAACAGGGTATATCCTCAGTGAGATCTTTGAACCGGAAACACCGCCTTTATTTATAGGATTGCTGAGTAGTATTGCGGGGATGATAATCGGTACTTACGGTTGGAAAAAGAAAGACACTACTCCTTCAGCCAGTTCGTATTCTTCTTCACCAGTTTGATCAGCTTTAAAAATTCACCTCTGTATCCGCCGGGATCATAGCCCAGTGAATGTTTGGCAATATCCGTTACCATATTGATGCTGCCCGTTCCTTTGTAATGGGACTTCCTTACCAGCATACCAAACAATGCTACAGAAGCAGCGAACCGGAAATCATCAGAAGCTTTTACAAATTCGCCTTTATTATTCGTGAGGGATTTTTCCAGGCTATGCATAGTGGTATCCACTGCAGGGCGGTACCAGATCTTTACATCCGTTAAAGTGCCGCCGGGGTCTGCTGCTACCGGTTCAATCTCATAGATCGCCACTACACAATGCCCTGAACCAACAATACCTCCTACTATCTTTTCACCGTTACTGTTATCTTCTTTCAATACTTTATTTTCATATCCTATCAGCCTGTAAGACTTTACCCTTGCAGGATTGAAGTTCACCTGCGCCCTTACATCCCTGGCCACGGTGAAGAGTGTACTGCCAAATTCCCGTGCAAATACCTTCGTGGCTTCCTCCAGGTCGTCTATATAAGCGAAGTTGCCATTCCCTTTACTGGCAAGTGTTTCCAGCTTTGAATCCTTATAATCCTTCATCCCGAAACCCAGGCAGGTTAATAGAACACCGCCTTCCTTCTTTTTCATAATAAGGTCTTCCATATCCTGGTCACTTGTTTGCCCTACGTTGAAATCACCATCTGTAGCTAATATTACGCGGTTGTTGCCGTTGAGGATAAAGTTTTCATCTGCAATCTGGTATGCCATCTGTATAGCAGCTTCGCCAGCAGTAGCACCACCTGCACTCAGGTAGTCGATAGCATTTAATATTTTCTCTTTCTGGTCACCGGGTGTGCAGGGCAATACCAGGCCGGGGGCACCGGCATATGCAACAATGGCCACCCTGTCCCTCGGGCGGAGGTTATTCACCAATACCCTGAAGGCGGCCTGTAACAGTGGCAACTTATTAGGCGTACCCATGGAGCCGGAAATATCAATGAGGAATACCAGGTTACTGGCTGGCAGGCTGTCTGTTGCAATCTGCTGCGCGCGTACGGCTATCTCCAGCAGGTTGTTGGCCTTGTTCCAGGGGCAGTCTGTATAGTTAGAATAAATGGTAAAAAGACTATCGTTACGGGGAGCGGGATAACTGTAATGGAAGTAATTAATAAGTTCTTCTACCCTTACGGCATCTACGGGAATAGGTTCCCGGAGCTTTACGAAGCGGCGCATATTACTATAAGCTGCCCTGTCCACATCTATCGCGAAGGAAGAAATGCTGCTTTTATCCGCTTCTACAAATTTGTTCTCGTAAAGTTTGCCGTATGTTTCATCAAAAAAGGAGGATACGCCCATGCCTATATTACTATAGTTGGGATTAGTGCTATGGGCAAACCTTGCCCGGGCTTTCGCTTTGGCAATAGTCGCGTTATCTTCAACAGTTTTCCTTAACGGGCTCAGCTCAATGAGCATGCGGTCATAATTGACGAGGGGCACAATTTTAGTTCTATACCCGGGGTGTTCAAAAACGAGGTGGGTGCTGCCAACTGGAATGTCTATACGAAATAGTCCATACTGGTTTGTCTTAACATTGACAGTATCTCCTAAAATACTGATCCTCACCTGTTGTACCGGACCGCGGCTTACGCTATCCTGTACGGCTCCTGTTACCCACCCTCTCTGTTGTGCCTCTGCCATCATGCTCCCACATAGCCAACAAAGCAGTATGAGGAGTTTATGCATCGTAATTTTATTACATACAACGACACATAAAATTAAGGAAATATTTAATTAGTTGTTAAGACCGGGCTAAATTTTAGTCCGTTAACTGGTATATTTCCGGCAGATTCCTTCCTAAGCCATCATAATCAAGGCCATAGCCTAACAGAAATTTATTAGGAACAGTGAAGCCCAGGTAATCGATCTGCACTTTATGGGTCATTGCATCGGGTTTATTGAGCAGGGAAGCTACCAGGAGTTGTTTGGGCTGCTGGTGCTCCAGTTGGGGGAGGAACTGGCTGAGGGTCTTGCCTGTATCCACAATATCTTCCACGATCACCACGGTGCGGCCGTAGAGATCTTCTTCCAGGCCAATAGCCGTTATCACATTACCGGTGGATTTAGTGCCTTTATAAGAAGCCAGTTTGATAAAAGAGATCTCCGCTTCAATGGAGAGGTATTTGAACAGGTCTGCCGCAAACATGAAAGATCCGTTCAGGATACCGATGAATAAAGGCTTCGTGCCCTCCAGGTCATCGCTGATCTGCTTTGCCAGCTCTTTAATACGCTGTTGCAACGTAGCTTCATCCAGGTACGGCGCAAAGTGTTTATCGTGTACTTTTATCTTCATAAGCAGGCTATTTTCTTACGATCAGTTGCTGACCTATTTTAATACTGTTCTCCTGTAAGTTGTTCCATTGCTGCAGTTGAGCAACAGTTACGCTGTACTGGCGGGAGATGCTGTAAAGTGTTTCTTTTCCCGTTACCGTATGATATTTAGTACCGGCTGGTGCTACGGAGCCTATTTTCTTCAGGTCGTCTACCATCTCACGGGGTATCCCTCTTTCAGGAGCTTTGGCAACCGGCGCCTCGGAAGCCTTGCCTGCGGGCGCAGCAGTTGCTTTGGCAATCTCTTCTTTCACATCCCTGATCACCTGGCGGGGATTCAGGTCTTTATAATCATCCACCTTAGCTACAGAGTTACTACCCAGCTTTGGTTTTGAAGAAGCATAACCATCCAGCGCTACTCTTTCTCCAACGGCGGGCTGCTCTCCTTCTTCCATTTTATTTCGTTTACGCAGCCATTTCAATTGTATGCCTTCTGCCTGTGCAATATCGTGCATGGTTTCGCCACGCGCAACAATATGGTAATCGTTCTGGCCGCGTTTGTTCTTGCTTTGCAGGAAGATAAGCATATCTTTCTCAAGTGGCACATCTTCTTCGATATCATTATAGCTTAACAGGCTGCTGAGGCGGATATTCTTTTCGCTGGCCAGTTGGATCAGGGCAGTACCTTCTTTCACCAGCATTACTTTACGGCCATTGATACGGAACTCTGTGCCCTGGGGGTACTGCGGTTTAACCTCAGTTTCATACACCGCTTCTGTTTTCCCTGCTGCAACCGGAGCAGATTCACTGCCTGGTTCATTTACAAATACCGGCCCTGTTGGAAGGGGTGCATTGCTCATAGCCAGGGTATTGTATTGTTGCAGATTATATGTTTCAATGATCTGGATCAATTGCTGCGGATAGGTTTTGCTGGTAGCATACCCCGCTGTTTTGAGGCCGTAGGCCCATGATTTATAATCTTCCGGATTAAAATCGAACAGGAATTTATAACGGGGGTTGTTATGCAGGAAATCAGAATGGTCCTTCCAGGATTCTTCAGCAGATTCATATTTACGGAAACATTCCTGGCGTGCATCATCGTCGTAGTTCACGCTTTTGCCCGTCCAGTTATTTTTGCATTTGATGCCGAAGTGATTGTTGGAATTGAGCACCAGCCAGCCATTGCCGGATTGTGTTTCCAGGATGCCCTGTGCCAGTTTGATAGCAGCCGGAACGCCGGAACGGCGCATCTCTTCCATCGCCAGGTTCTTGTATGTCTCAATATACTGCGGGGTGCTTAAGCTTTGTGCTGAAGTTTTAAAAACTCCCGCCAGCACCAGGCAGATCATCAGGCAGTAAGATTTGATTTGCATGAATATGGAAAATTTAATGGGTCTTGCTGATAGATGATCCTACTTCTTGCGGATCATCAGAACACCATCGCGCAGGCTCAACAGGAGCGTTTCTGCACGATCGTCGGAAATGGCTTTGTCTGCAAAGCGGATCATGGCCTTCGCATTATTGCTCTGCTCACTTTCTGCCAGCACTACTTCTCCATGATACAGGATATTATCCGCGAGGATAAAACCGCCGGGGCGGAGCTTCTCCCATATCATATCGTAATATCCGCCATAACCTGCTTTATCCGCGTCAATGAACACCAGGTCAAACACTTCATCCAGTTGCGGAATAATACCGGCGGCTTTACCGATGTGCTGGGTGATCCTGCTTTCCAGGCCCGCTTCTGCCACATATTTTGCACAGATAGCTTCCAGCTCTTCATTCATATCTATCGTATGTAAATGGCCATCTTCTGCCAGCCCCTGTGCCAGGCATATAGCAGAATATCCTGTGTAAGTGCCTATCTCCAGTATCCTTTTTGGCCTGATCATCTGGCTGATCATGGTGAGGAACCTCCCTTGCAGATGGCCGCTCAGCATGTGTGGCTGCTCCACTTTCAGGTACGTTTCCCGGTGCAGACGGTACAACAGATCCGTTTCCGGAGTCGTGTACTTCTCAGCAAACGCCTGAATCTCCTGTGGTATTACCTCCATGCCAAATATTTTTTGCAAACCTATATAAAAAAAATGAGCCTGATAATAATACCAGGCTCTTTACCCCATGTTAACCATTAATAGACACAACTATTGACCTGAAAAAATCCGGGTTCAATGAATAGGCGTGACTAAAGTAAATATATACAATATTTTTACGCTGGATAAATATATACCATATGTATATATGCTAATTGTAATACCTAGAAGTTCGGGCGTAACCTGTTGGTAGTGTAGAATACACGGAAATAATCCACTACTTCATCTGCGGTATCAAATACTTTCAGCAGGTTCAGATCTTCCGGATGGATATTGCTTTCCTTCTTCATCATCACTGCGTCTATCCATTCCAGCAAACCACTCCAATATTCTTTACCTACCAGCACCAGGGGTGTTTCCGTCATCTTTTTGGTTTGAATGAGTGTGGCTACTTCAAAGAATTCGTCCATTGTTCCAAAGCCACCGGGCATCATGATAAAGCCCTGGGAGTATTTGGCGAACATTACTTTGCGAACGAAGAAATAATCGAAGTTGACGCTTTTATCATAATCGATATAAGTGTTGGGATATTGTTCATGTGGCAGGGAGATATTCAGGCCCACGCTTTTGCCTTTTGCTTTTTGTGCGCCTTTGTTAGCTGCTTCCATGATACCGGGGCCTCCGCCGGAAATAATACCGAATCCATCCTGCGCCAGGCGGCTGGCCACTTCGCAGGCCAGTTCATAATACGGGTTACCTTCCCTTGTGCGGGCGGAACCAAATATGGAAATACATGGGCCGATCTTGGCCAATGTTTCAAAGCCTTCCACAAACTCCGCCATTATCTTAAATATCTGCCAGCTCGAGTGTGCTTTTGTTTCTGTCCAATCACGGTCCTTCAGGTTCTTTAAAGAGTCATTCATCTGCTTCGCTTTTTATTTTAGTCAAATAAAAATAACGAATTCAACTCAAAGCTGAGCAGTAAGCTCTTTTGCCAGGCCAAAAGACAAGGTCATTCCTGCACCGCCCAATCCGTTCACGATGGTTACTCCTTTCTCCGGATGCAGCACCAGGTCGTGCTCTCCGTTGGTGAGTTTAGGATATACACCATGCCATCGCTCCTGGATCTCCAGTGTAGGCACGTTCAGAAAATTGGGAAGATATTGTAAGATCAGTTGATTGATATGTTCTTTGTCGAAAGGGTCTACCGTATGGCCGTATTCGTGTGAATCACCTAAGGATAATTCCCCCGCACCGTTCTGTGATACCAGCAGATGTACACCATACTTCTGGTATTCAGGGAAGGAAGTATTTATCCTTTGCTTTAATGCGCTTAAACTTTTACAATGAGCAAAAGAAGCATAATATACCATGGAAAGCCCTGTGCTAAGGGCAGGGCCTAATTGCCAACTGCCCGGCTGTGGCACAGTACGCAGCATCTGCAATTTGCACTTTGTGAGTGGAGCCTCTGCAAACACCTGCGGATAAAGGGTTTCAAAGTCTGCACCGGCACAAACATACACCTGCCCCACCGTCCATTTTTCAGCCGCAGTTTCAATATGCGGCATGCTGATACCATTCACGGCTGTATTAAAACGGAAACTGACAGCATGTTGTTCTTCCAGCCAGGATGCAATGACAGCGCTGGCCTGCCGGGGGGCCACCATCATTTCCATGGGGCTCCATAATGCGGCTTTAAGACCTTGCTGTTTGTACGCTTTGCTTTTCTCTGCGGTTTGTGCAGGTGTGAGCATGCTGCAGTGAATGCCCTCTGTTTGTGCGAATTCTTCTATCACGGCAGCTTCATCATCATGATAAGCGAGATGAAGAGAGCCTGTTTCCTGGCAAGCCAGTCCTGTTTTTGCGGCAATGTCTTTCCAAACGCTCCTGCCATACAGCGCGCGTTCATAAATTCGCCCGGGAGGCTGCCCGATGGTCCAAACCAGGCCAAAGTTGCGGATAGAAGCTCCCTGGGCCCGGGAGTTCCGTTCAAATACCACAACGCTCTTCCCTTGCTGCACAAGGTGATAAGCCATGGAAAGGCCTACTATGCCGGCCCCTATTACGGCAACATCTGCTTGTTTTTGCTGTATCATATGTCAACAAATATAGCAGTATTAGTAAACAAAAGTTTACTAATTATAAACTAATAACAATTTAATATCAGAAGCCCACATTGATACCGCCGGAGAAAATGGGGCGGTTCATATAAGGAGAATTCTTATCCTGCAGTACATCGTAGAGGATCATGAAAGTGAAGGCTGAGTTCCCTCCTATCGGCTGTGCATATCCGCCACCTAAAAGAAGGCTGGGTGCGCCGTACCTGTCTTTTGTCCTTTTAACAGGGTCAAAATCGTATTCGGAGCGTTTCAGGGTGATGCTATTATATTCCGGCTGTGCATGCAGGAAGAATTGTTCGATGGGATAAAAACGTGCAAACACGCCACCTCCGAACATCGTGTAGTTATTCCTTTCGTATGTGAAGCCTGTATTGTCTTTCAACCGCTGGGAAGCATACTGCGCATTGATATTGATACCTGCCGCAAATTTGGGAGAAAGGCGGTAACCGATCAAAGGGGAAATATTGATGAATGTATAATCTCCGAATGAAAAACCCACTGATCCGCCGATGAGTAAACGGCTGGGATCAAAACCTTTTGCCGAATCTGTCTGATAGTATTGTGCTGAAGCTGCCTGAGCGCTCACGAGGAGCATAACAGCAAAGATCATACGTTTCATGGGTAGTAATTATGCCCGCTAAATTATCTGTTTTTTGCCGATCCGCATCGTACATTAACTTTTCTTTAATGCCCTTAGAAAGATGGGCATAAAGTATACCTTCTTGCATTTGCAAAGCTGCGGTTAGGATAAAGGCCGGTATAGATCAGGCTCAATTCATATGCACCCTGCCTGCGGTTGGAAGCAGCCAGCTGACTGGCTGTTACATCGTAGTTGAACATCAGTTTGAACTGGTTCAACTGGTAACCTACCAGCAATGCAAATGCATCGCCAAAACGATAATAGGCGCCACCAAAAACCTGTTTCTCTCCATTGCCGGAAAGATTGTACGCGGCATAACCACCTGCCATCACTTCACTGGAACCTGCCTGGCGGGCGTAGTATGCACTGGGGTTTAAGATGATATAATCATTCAGTTTGAAACTCGCATTTAAGAAACCAATGTACCTTCTGTCTATCTGGTTATCCCCACCATAGAAAGTTTCGCGGGGTTCATTGATATGATGAACAGAAAAACCACCATTGATATAGATCTGCTCATTGGGGAAGAAAGCATAGTTCATCCCTACCTGCATATCAAAATATCCTACGGAAGAATTCACGATCGGTTCACCGGATGCCATCTGTGAATCAAAGAAATTCCCGTTCCATTGTGTACCGAAGGTGAGCTTATTCAGGTCTACCCTTTTATTGGCATATCCCACATTGAAACCGGCAGAGATCAGACTGCTCTGCCCCAGCAACTGGTGATAAGCAACGGAACCATATCCTTTGGTGGAAGTAAGGTTACCGGAACCCGCCACATCGCGCAGCAGCAAACCGCCAATCCCAACCCAGCCATATGTCAGCTGATCACGGAAAAGCTGGAAGTCTCCAAATAAAGACATCGTTTTATACGGCACCGGAATGGTAGCCCACTGATTGCGGTAATTGATACCTATGCGATAGTTGCCATCCGGTATAAAACCTGTATTGGCCGGATTTGTAGACAAAGGAGAATTAAAGTATTGAGAAAAATGCAGGTCTTGCGCGGACGCCGGTAAGGCTGCCGCGAGGCAACAAATCAGTATTATATGGTAACGGTTCTTTCTCATATCCATCAATCTATCTTAACAATGTTACATTACCCGTTTTGTTGGCGGTAACGCCATCTGAGAACTCTATAGAGAGTACGTAAGCATACGCATCCATTGGCTGAATGGCTCCGTTGAAACGCCCATCCCATCCCTGTTTCTGAGAGGTTGAATGGAACATTAACTGACCCCAGCGGTTAAATACTTTCATATCATATTTGCTCACACCAAAACCCTTGATCTCCCATACATCATTGATACCGTCTCCATTCGGCGAGAAAGCAGTAGGCACATCAAATAATGGGTTCACGATCGCGCTCACGGTCTGGCAGACAGTATCCTGGCAACCAAACTGTGTGGTGGCGATCAGGCATACTTCATATGTTCCCGTTTTAACGTATTGATAGGTAGGATTTACTTCCGTAGATGTATTACCATCTCCAAAATCCCACCAGTAATGTGTTGCACCGGTGGATTCGTTCGTAAAGGTTGTGGGTGTATTCTCCTGTGGCTTGTTCGGCTGGAAGGAGAATGCTGCCGTTGGTGGCGGCATGATGGTGATGAACCTGACAGTGTCGTCTGTAAGGTTACAGGTGTTCGGATCATTGGCGACCAGCCTTACAGGATATCTGCCGGGTTGTGAATACAGATGTTCTGGATAAATATCTGTGGAAGAAGTACCGTCTCCAAAATCCCACTGGAAAGTAACACCACCTTTGGAGATATTATCAAAGCGGGCCAGGTATGGAGCACAGGCACTGTCCGGCACAGCAAATGCCGCCACTACGTTAGCGGCCACACGTAGCTGATGCGTGACCACTTCCGGCGCATTACAATAATTGGTATCTGTGAGGGTAAGCGTTACATTGTATATGCCTTCACTTGCGTAAGAATGCTGTTGTGTAGCCGTACCCGCAGTTACTTTGGGGGTACCATCTCCAAAATCCCAGGTGAAGGAGGTATTGGTAAAAGGTTTGCCCAGCGGTGCCACGGAGTTGTTCACAAATTCATACATAAGGGAAGTACAGGGGGGCAGCCTTGTTTCAGTGAAACCAACCGTAGCCTGGTCTGCACGGATACGGATATCCATATACGCCGTATCGTATACATTACAACTACCCGGATCAAATTTGATCAGCCGCACCCTGTAATCACCGATTGTAGTGTAGGTATGCGTCATGGTAGTGCTGGTATTGGTTTGTTCCGGTGAACCGTCCCCAAAATTCCAGGTCCAGCTTTGTGCAGGGATTAGCGTAGTATCAACGAATGTGATGGTAGAAGGCACGCAGTAATTCTTTTTCCTTTCCTGCGTGGTAAATCCTGCCCTTACCCCATCGAGGTTAAAGGCAATCTTTAAAGCACCGAGGTTACAGCCATCCGGAATACCGGTATTATAAGCGCCAGGCGTGGTAGGGAAACGTAATCTCCTGTCTCCCTGCGGGCAGGCTGCACAAATGGCCTGGTAGATCACACCGTTCTGATCAAAGCGGCTGGTACCACCATCCACGTGCTCCAGTAATCCGTTACCACCATAGAAAGAACCATAAAGGATATCTGTAGCATCCCTCTTCATCACAAAGAAGTAGAAGTCGCTGTTATCTGTTGTTGGTTTCCGTGCATCCGGCGTAACACGCAGGCCGGAAGTTCCGGAGTTACTGAAATGACTGCCGCTGTTCAGCAAACCACCCCAGCCGGATACGTATACGTTCTGACACCTGTCCACCAAAAAAGCCACCGGCGATAAACTTGGTTGCGGTGCTGCTTTCCCGAAAGTGGTGGAGTAGATCAGCGCTGAAAGATCGGGGCGTAATTTGGTGATGAACTGTTTTGAATTATCGTTGTAGAAAGTAGCGGTACCGGTAGGTTGCAGCACTGGCCATGTACCTTCTGTTGTTCCCATTACATATACATCTCCGTTCCTGTCCAGCTGAATACCATACACCTGGTCTGCCCTGCTGTTATCAGAGCCGATGAAAGTAGATTGCAGGATAGTGCTGCCATCTGCGGAAACGTGGGTGATATAACCATCGCAGGCGCCACCTCTGTATGTTGGATATACGGCACCACCGCGTGCAGGGAAATTAGCACTGGCAGTTCCTCCTGCCACATATACACTGTTCCCTCCATTCACGGCCAATACATATGCTGCATCTTCTGCGTTGCCCCCGATGAAGCTGCCCCAGATAAGGTTGTTACAGGTAGGATCTATTTTCAGCAGCACCCCATCCTGCCGGCCACCACCATAAGTGGGCTGGAAGGTCCCGGGTGTTGCGGGGAAATTGGATGATTGGGTGGAACTGGCCACATAGATATTGCCTCCGCCATCTACTACCACTTCACTACGGGCATCGTCACCATAGTTCCGTAACAGCACATCTGTACCGCTTCCTTTACTGGCAGTGATATTAGCGCCGTCGTTAGAAGAGCCGCCGATACGCATGGAACCGATCAATCCGGAACCGGCTGCATTCAGTTTGGTGACAACGATATCGAAACCGCCCTGCGGGCCTACGGTAGCTGTAACAGGATAATTGCCGGCATTGGTCCTTCCGGAGATCACGAGGTTCCCCCCTGCATCTACAAAAAGGCTATGCGGCTGATCTTCACCGGCACCACCGATGTAAGTAGAGTAAATGATACGGGAACCCTGCGGATTGAATTTGGTGATGGCCATATCAAACGCCTTCCCGTTAAATGAATTATCGTAAGAACCGGGAGATACCGGGTAACCTACATCAAATGCGATACCGCCGCCGTAGAAATTACCCTGTGCATCATATGTGGCAGTAAAGCCCCAGTTATCGGCCCTTGAGCCGGACAGGGTAGCGAATACGATGGTGGGGTCTATCACCAGCGGATATTGATTATCATATTTACCGGATACTTTGAAGGATACCTGTTTGCCTTTCAATTCGTACTGCACCTTCACAGATTTCCGCTGATTATCGATGTACTGGTAGGCAAAAGGCATGAGCTCAATGGTTTCCCCTACGGATGTTTGCACATGCAGGTTCCCTTTTTGCAGGGTAACTGCGGTGGCACCGGTATAGGCAAACTGGATCCTGCCGGGGTCGCTGCCGGGATGTACGATCAGGTCGTATTTCATCTGGCCGGTTTCTGAGTAAACCTGGAGATCAATCCCCTGGTACAGATCTTTGTACAGCAGATTGGTATACGCGCCGATCTCTGATTTCCATTTAGAAGGGTCATTACCTATGATATACGAGATATTCTCCTGGGTAGGTTTGGAAGGAATGATCTCCGGGTTGGGAGATGCGTTAAGGAATTCCAGATCGTAAGCATGCCCTCTTACCTGGCCGGGCACATATCCACCGCCGCCGCTACCGGGTTTACTTACAGTAAGATCAGGATTATTTTTTGAGCCGTCGCCGGATTTGGGATAATATACGGGAGGTTTGTCAGGATCACTTACCTGGCCATGTTTGGAAGCTTCCAGTTTGCTCATGTCCTCTTTATGGAGGAGCAGGAAACGGAAACCGTTCTTTTTTGTAAAAACGCTCACATTTCCTAAAGCCGCCCTATACTGAAAATCACCCTGCCACTGCCCCTTGTTCTCCACAAATTCAATGGGAGCGAGGTTGCTGGTGTGTGTATGTTCCTGTGCCATTGCTGGCAAACCAATCATAACCAGTATCCAGACTTGCAATACACTAAAAATGCCGATAGGGCGAGTAGATTTCAAAGCGGTTCCAATTTAAGATTGTCTGTGTAAAACTAATATACTTATAAAAACGGTTAGAGACATCAATTTGTTACGGGGAAAAGGAATTGGTTGGCGGCTGGCAGGTGACAGTACACGAAGGTTAGGGCAAGCAACTTATTCGGTATCAACCATCCCTGCCAACCAGTCCAATGCTTCAACGTAAAAGTGATTAAGATATTTTACTCCAGGAAGATTTTGACCTTTGTGTGGCCAAATATTCTGAAAGCGGTTTATTCTCAGGCAGTTCTAATTCGGGGTCTTCTGACAGGATCTTTTCTGCACATTCCCTCGCGGCTGCAAGCATCGCTCTATCCTGCACAATATCGGCGAGTTTCAGGTCCAGCAGGCCACTCTGGCGGGTGCCTTCCATATCTCCCGGTCCCCGCAGTTCCATATCCTTTTCGGAGATCACAAATCCATCGTTTGTTTTCACCATTACCTTTACCCGTTCCTGTGAATCCTTTCCTAACTTATTGCCCGTCATAAGGATACAAAAACTTTGTTCGGCTCCCCTTCCTACCCGGCCTCTTAACTGGTGAAGCTGGGATAAGCCAAAACGTTCTGTACTTTCTATCACCATCACGGAAGCGTTCGGTACGTTCACGCCTACTTCGATCACGGTGGTGGCTACCATGATCTGGGTATCCCCGGCAACAAAACGTTGCATATTGGTTTCTTTCTGGGCCTGTGGCTGACGCCCATGCACCATACTGATGTAATATTTAGGTTCGGGGAAGAAGGCTTTCACTTCTTCATACCCTTTCGTCAGGTTTTCGTAGTCCATATTAGCGGACTCTTCTATCAGCGGGTACACGATATAGGCCTGGCGCCCTTTCCGTATTTCCTCTTTGATAAAGTCCATCACCTGTGGCCGCTGGAATTCTGTGCGGTGTACTGTGGTGATGGGCTTACGGCCCGGAGGCATTTCATCTATAACAGAAACGTCCAGGTCGCCATACACGGTCATGGCCAGTGTTCTGGGAATGGGTGTTGCCGTCATCACCAGGATGTGCGGCGGGGTATTGTTCTTTTCCCACAGCCGCGCCCGTTGTGCCACACCAAACCTGTGTTGTTCATCCACAATGGCCATGCCAAGATGCTTAAACTTCACTTCATTTTCCAGCAGGGCATGGGTACCGATGAGGATATGCACTGTTCCTTCAATTGTTTCTGCGAGGATGGTTTTACGGGCTTTGCCTTTTACGTTCCCGGTAAGCAGGGCTACTTTTACCGGTGTGTCTTTCAACAGTTCGGAGAGGCCGTTGTAATGTTGCTGCGCCAGGATTTCCGTAGGCGCCATTAAACAGCCCTGGAAGCCATTGTCAATGGCTATCAGCAGGGTGAGCAGGGCTACCATGGTTTTTCCGCTGCCCACATCTCCCTGGAGCAAACGGTTCATCTGGCGGCCGGTGACCGTATCTTTCCTGATCTCTTTCAGTACGCGTTTTTGCGCGCCTGTTAGAGGGAAAGGCATATGGTTATTGTAGAAATTATTAAAGACCTCCCCCACGGCATTGAACACAAAACCATGGCTCTGATGGTGCCGCCGGATCTTGAGGCGGCAGATCCTGATCTGTGCCAGGAAGAGCTCCTCAAACTTGAGGCGCCGCTGGGCCTGTTTTGCTTCTTCTTCCGAAGCGGGTAAATGGATCTTGAAAAATGCCTGGGCCCGGGGCATAAGGCGGAAAGCCTGCAATACCGGCTGGGGGATGTTTTCCCTGATCTCGGCCAGTTGTAATTGCTGCAACAGGTTAGCAGAGAGTTTTCCAATAGCCTTTGCCGTTAGGCCTTTTACTTTCAGTTTTTCTGTGGTGTAATACACCGGCTCCAGGTGCTGTTTGCCGGTTGCGGTCTCTTCCGTTACCAGGTCTATTTCCGGATGGGCCATTTGCAGCGTGCTGTTGAACTGCGAGAGCCTTCCGAAAACGAGATAGGATACATTCTGCCGCAGGGACTTTTCCATCCACTGCCATCCCTGGAACCACACCAGCTCTATTCTGCCGGTTTCATCCTGCAGGGTGGCTACCAGCCTTTTAGAACGTTTTTCTCCCATCACCTCCATATACACAATACGTCCGCGGATCTGTACAAAGTCTTCGATCCCGCTCAGGTGTGCGATCTTGTCTACTTTAGTCCTGTCCACATACCGGAAAGGATAATATTCCAGCAGGTCGCGGAAGGTGTGCAGATTTATCTCTTTGCGCAACAGTTCTCCCCGTTGGGGTCCTACCCCTTTGAGGTATTCTATCGGATTGGATAATATGGAAGAGATAAGGTTCATCTACGATGCACGAAGTACGGCATTTTAACAAAAAAAGGCAAACAGCCGGATGGCTATTTACCTTTTTTAAATATGCTGATCTTAATTTGAATTATTCAGCGATCGCTTCTACTTTACCTTCCACGAAAAGTTTCATCCATTCAGAAGTAACGGATTTAGGTCTTTCCAGGGAGAGGCCCAGTGCGCGGTCCCAGCAGAGGGAAGCTAAAACGCCCAGTGCGCGGGATACACCAAACAGTACGGTGTAGAATTCATATTCCACAAGTCCGTAGTGCAGCAGTAATGCGCCGGAATGAGCATCTACGTTAGGCCATGGATTTTTTACTTTACCCAGGTCCTGCAAAATTGGCGGAACTGTTTCGTATACGCTCCAAACGATCTTCACCAGTTCATCATCAGGGATGTGGTTCTTGGCGAATTCCATTTGTGCAGTGAAGCGGGGATCAGTTTTACGGAGTACGGCGTGGCCATAACCCGGTACTACTTTACCTTCAGACAATGTTTTCTTTACGTAAGCGGCGATCTGATCTTTTGTGGGAACACCGCCACCCAGTTCTTCGCGCATGCTGAGGATCCATTTGATCACCTCCTGGTTAGCGAGGCCGTGTAAAGGACCAGCCAGGCCATTCATACCGGCAGCGAAAGAAAGGTAAGCATCGCTCAGTGCAGAACCTACGAGGTGTGTTGTGTGCGCGCTCACGTTACCACCTTCGTGGTCTGCGTGGATCACCATGTACAAACGCATCAGTTCTTTAAAGCCTTCATCTTCATAACCCAGCATGTGAGCGAAGTTGCCGGCCCAATCCAGCATGCCATCCGGTTGGATGTGTTCGCCATTTTTATATTTACGGCGATAGATATAAGCGGCAACGCGGGGTAAACGTGCAATGAGGTTCAGAGAATCCTCATACATGTAACTCCAGTAATCTTTTTTATTCATCCCGTCAGCATACGCTTTTGCAAACAGTGATTCAGTTTGCAAAGCCATCACCGCAACGGTAAACATCGTCATGGGGTGAGCGGAGATAGGTAATGCTTCGATAGCGTCAAACACATGGTTTGGCACGTGAGAGCGGCGGCCTAATACGCTGCTGATGTTCTGTACATCTGCTTCCGTTGGTAGTTCACCGATCAGCATCAGGTAGAACAGGCCTTCCGGTAAAGGTTCAGCTCCATTCACTGCTTTTGGCAGCTGTTCTCTCAACTCTGGTATAGAGTAACCGCGGAAGCGGATACCCTCGTTTGCATCCAGCAGGGAAGTTTCTGTAACCAACCCGGTAACACCGCGCATACCCTGGTAAGCCTGGGCAAGGGTTACACCCTCATCAATCTTTTTTGTGCCATGATTCTTCAGCAGATCCTTAACCTCTGTGTTCAGCTCGTCTGCCTTAGCCTTGAATTTCTCTTTTATATAACTCATTTTTCCCCAATAATTTAGAAAAATTAACGAATTCGATCAATGAACAAAAGTAACGATTAATCGTAAAAAGTTTAGGCGAAACAGGAGATTTAACGTATTAAATGTCAAATCAATTATTTCGGTGCCCTGAAGTACAGCCAGAGTGCCAGCAATCCAAACAGGAAATTGGGTATCCATGCCGCCAGTAATGGGTCCAGGTTAGCTTTGGTGGCAAATACCGTTGAAAACTGCATAAAGAGGATGTAAGTTGCGCTGATCACAATGCCAAGGGCCAGGTGTAAACCACTTCCTCCCCTCACCTTCCGGCTGGAGATAATGGCCCCGATCAGTACCAGGATCACTACAGCTACTGCTGCAGAGGTCCTGCGGTATTTTTCCACGTAATAAGTGTTCAGGCCCTCTGCTCCTCTCAGTTCCTCCCGTTCCAGGAAACGGTTGAGTTCAGGGGTGGTCATGGCTTCCTGTTTATTCTTCTCTTCTATCAGCTCTGAAGGTAACAGCGGTATCTTAATACTGGTATCGTTCTTAAACGTCAGCTTCTCTTTCAACCCGTCTATCGTACGTTCTGAGGCAAATTCCAGTTTCCACTTCCTGGCAATGGAATCCCAGGTAACCCTTTCCGCACGCATGTTATAGATCACTTTTTGTCCGTCCACCCGTTTCAGCACAAAATCGGAGCCGTTCTTATAATTGGGATCGTAATAACCGAAAGTGATATAAGTATTGCTGTCTACCCGCAAGGTCTTATCCCGCAGGGCTTCAGAGTTGGCAGGAGCGCTAACGTATTTATTTTCAAAGGAGGTGCGGATGCGGTTGGCATTAGGCACTACCCATTGATTCGCAGCCCAGAGGATGCCCCCGAAGAGGATGGCCCCTACCCAGTATGGACGCAGGAACCGGCGGAAACTTACGCCGGAACTGAGGATAGCTACGATCTCTGTTTTATAGGCCAGTTTGGACGTGAAGAAGATCACGGAGATAAAGATGAAGAGCGGGAACAGCAGGGCAGCAATATGCGGGATGAAACCGATGTAATAGTTCATGAGCACAAAACCAAAGGAGAGGTTATGCGTCATGAAGTCATCTATCTTTTCCGTGATGTCTATCACTACTGAGATCACCAGCAGGATCATCAGGGAGTAAATGAATGTGCCGATGAACTTGCGTAATATGTACCAGTCTATCTTCTTCATATAATTTTTGCGGACGGGCTTTAGCGCTCCAAAGCTAGCGATCCTTCTGCATGAAATATGCAATTTTATTCTACGATGTACAATTTTAACATTGTGCCTACAGCCTCGTCTTGAGCTGTGGGATCATTTTGGTCTTCCAGGGTCCGTAAGTTCCCTGCAGGATCTGTTCCCTGGCGGCTTTTACCAGTTCCAGGTAAAAGCAGAGATTGTGGATGCTGGCCAGGGTCATGCCCAGGATCTCCCCTGCCACAAACAAATGACGCACATAGGCTTTGGTATAGTTCTGACTGGCAAAACAGGGATTTTCTGCATCCAGCTGGCTAAAGTCTGTTGCCCATTTCTTATTCCGGATATTGATCACACCCTGCCAGGTGAACAGCATACCGTTCCGGCCATTGCGGGTGGGCATCACACAGTCGAACATATCAATGCCCAGCTCAATGTTCTGCAGGATATTCCAGGGGGTACCCACTCCCATCAGGTAGCGGGGTTTTTCTTTGGGGAGGATCTCTGTAACCAGGCCGCACATTTCATACATATCTGCTTCCGGTTCTCCCACACTCAGGCCGCCGATAGCATTCCCTGCACAATTGCGGGAGGCTATCGCTTCTGCGGAGATCTTTCTGAGGTCTTTATAAGTACTTCCCTGTACAATGGGGAACAGCGTTTGCTCGTGCCCGTACTCAGGAGTGGTTTCGTTCAGGCGTTTGATACATCTGTCCAGCCAGCGGTGCGTAAGTTCCATACTACGTTTAGCGTATTGGTACTCGCTGGGGTAAGGAGGGCATTCGTCAAAGGCCATGATAATGTCTGCTCCTATCACCCGCTGGATGTCCATCACATTTTCCGGGGTGAACAGGTGCCGGCTACCGTCTATATGGCTCTGGAAAAGGCAGCCTTCTTCCTTGATCTTACGGTTGGCGGCCAGGGAAAATACCTGGTACCCTCCGCTATCGGTGAGCAGGGGGCGGTCCCAGCCGTTAAATTTATGTAAACCACCGGCCTGTTTCAGAACGTCCAGGCCCGGCCGGAGATATAAATGATAGGTATTACCCAGGATGATCCGGGCATCGATATCGTTGCGTAATTGTTCCTGGGTAACCGCTTTCACACTGCCCACAGTGCCTACAGGCATGAAGATGGGCGTTTGGATAACCCCATGATCTGTAGTGAGGGTACCTGCCCTTGCCCCTGAGGGGTCCGTCTTTGTTAACTCAAAATTCAAAACGATGATGTTTTTAAGGGGGCAAAGGTATTGAATATTGGGGAGGTAATTTTTCCACAAACTTATATAGATAATAAAAATCTTATATTTTTGCTTCCTATGTCGGACAATCTCGGGATTATCATCTTTTATATTTTTGCCTCGGCGGCAGGTGTTCAGGTTCTCTATTACCTCATCTTCTTTTCCCGGGTAGCCTTTTATAATCGAAAGTTTGAAGAAGAGCTTCCTCCACAGGAGCCTCTCTCCGTAATTATATGTGCCAAGAACGAGGAACGGAGCCTTCCGAAGAACCTCCCCACTGTATTGCAGCAACGGTATCATGAGCGTGCAGAACCAGCCTATGAAGTGATAGTGGTGAACGACAATTCAGAGGACGATTCCAAATATTACCTTGCCTCCATCGAAAACGGTTATCCACATTACCGCCATATTGAGATCAAACAGGCCGCCCAGTTCATCCCCGGCAAAAAGTACCCGCTTTCCATTGGTATCAAAGGGGCCAAACATGAAACACTGGTATTGACAGATGCGGATTGCAAACCGGGCAGTACTTACTGGCTGTCTATGATGGGCCAGGGTTTTGAGGATGGGAAAGAAATAGTGCTGGGTTACGGGCCTTATTATAAAAAGCCCGGTTTCCTCAATAAAGTGATCCGGTATGAAACGTTCTTCAGCGCCCTGCAATATCTTTCCTTTGCCCTGAGCGGTATTCCCTATATGGGCGTAGGCCGTAACCTGGCTTATAAAAAAGACCTGTTCTTCCGGCATAAAGGCTTCACTTCACATCAGCACCTGGCTTCCGGGGACGATGACCTGTTTGTGAACAAGGCTGCTACGGGTAAGAATGTAGGGGTGGTGATCAACAAACACGCCTTCTCTTATTCAGAGCCTAAAACAAAATGGAAACACTGGTTTAACCAGAAGACCCGGCATATGAGTACCGGCAAGCATTACCGTTTTGGCCATAAACTGTTGCTGGGCCTGTTCTCCCTTTCTCATTTCGTTTTCTATCCCAGCCTGGTGGCAGCCCTGTTCTATCCACCCCTGCTGGAGATCACCTTATATGTTATCGGCGCAAAATTGCTGGTCCAGTCCGTGATCACTTTCCTCGCACTGAAGAAGCTGGATGAGAAGGACCTGTTCTGGTACAGCTGGCTGATGGACATTCTCATGTTCCTATATTACGTTATCTTTACGCCCGCTTTGTTCTTCAAAAAAGGAAAGAGCAAGTGGAAATAAGCGATGGAGATCATTCTTAAGTACTTTTCTGATTTTACGCCTAAGCAGCTGGACCAGTTCCGGGCGCTGGCCCCTGTTTACAAAGAGTGGAATGAAAAGATCAATGTAATATCCCGCAAGGATATAGACGCCCTCTACGAAAAACACATCCTGCATTCCCTGGCCATTGCGGCCGTTACGGACCTGCCGGATGGCTTGCAGGTGCTGGACCTTGGTACCGGCGGAGGTTTTCCCGGTATCCCCCTCGCTATTTTCTTTCCTGAAGTAAAGTTTCACCTGGTAGATTCCATTGGTAAAAAGATCAAAGTGGTGGAAGCCGTGGCCGAAGCCCTGAACCTGACGAATGTAACCACCGCCCATTCCCGTGCAGAGGAAATAAAGAACCGTAAGTTTGACCTGGTGGTATCCCGTGCGGTAGCTCCCTTGAAAGACCTCCTGCATTGGAGCAAACCCCTGATCCGCAAAGGAGCGGCTGAGGATAAACCCACAGGATTGATCTGCCTGAAGGGCGGGGACCTGGCCCAGGAGATCTCAGAAAGCGGCAGCAGGCCCAAAATGGTGAATATCTTTAAGATCTTCCCGGAGGAATATTTCCAGGAAAAGTACGTGGTAGCTGTACGTTAACCTCTTTGAAAATCAACAGATTCGCAAGGATCGATAAGAAATCCCTAAAAATATTCTGCACCTTTACAATATGCCCTTATGGTTGTTCGTCTACCTAATTAAGATGAATGAGGGGCTTTCCATACAACAATCCATGGCATCGGAACAAAACGAGCGCATAAAGCAAACGGTGGAAAAAGAACGCCAGCGGCTGCTGCATTTCATCCGGAAACGGGTGGATAATGTAGCGGATGCGGAAGACATCCTGCAGGATGTGCTGTTCCAGTTCACCCAATATTTACGCCTCGGTCCAAATATCAATTCACTCACCGGATGGCTTTTTGCAGTTACCAGGAATAGAATTACAGACTGGTTCAGGAAAAAGAAAGAAGACAGGTTCTCGGATACTGCATTGCCATCTGTGGAGGGAGACGGCCCCTTGTACCTCTCAGACATCCTGCCGGATACCGCGGCCAAAACTGATGAACCCCTGGTGCGTAAGATCATTGCAGAGGCCATCATGGATGCCACGGACGAATTACCGGAAGAACAGCGTTACGTATTCCTGCAACATGAAGTGGAAGGCCGGTCCTTTAAAGAGATCTCCGCTGAAACAGGCATCTCCGTAAACACGCTCCTTTCCCGTAAACGTTACGCAGTATTATACCTGCGGGAAAAACTGGCAGCATTGTATAAAGAATTAATGAACGATTAAACGCATGAAAATGAAAAGATATATTGGCTGGAAAATAGCAGGAGGCATCGTACTGGCGGTAGTATTCTTCTTCGCCCTTGGCTACGGTACCATGTACCTCTGGAACTGGCTGATCCCTTCCCTCTTTAACGGCCCTGTAATTACTTTCTGGCAGGCCTGGGGATTGTTCCTGCTCGCTAAGATCCTCTTCGGTTTCGGAGGTGGCGGTGGCGGACATGAAAAGAAAAGAAGATGGAAAGAAAAGATGAAAGCCAAAATGCAGCATATGAGCCCGGAAGAAAGGGAACGCGTGAGGAACCAGTTTGAAAAATGCATGGGCGGCCGCTGGGGATGGAACGCTCCGAAAGAAGACCTTCCGAACGAAACAAAAGAACAAGTGTAACGTTTTATATAACCATATCCGTTATAAGACCACAGTATTCTTAACCTGGCAATATGCAACTGCTTACAAACACCAGCGCTATGATCGGTATCTTCAAAACCAATGTAGCCACGTACCGGGAACGAAATCTCGTAATAAAGGCAATTTGTAATAACTTTGACGTAGGCTCCTGCCACATAGATATTGAGGATTGTGACAAGGTACTACGCATCGTTGATCTCAAAGTAGAAGAACATCACATCATCGATTTTGTAAAACAGCAGGGCTTTCATTGTGAAGTATTAGAATGATCTTTTAAAGACGTAATAAACGGGACCATATGAACAAGCAAGCTATAAAAACCTTATTGAACACAAGCTTTACAGATTTCTCCACCTTTATAGATACCCTTTCCAATCACCGCTTTGTGGTTTCGCCGGAAGGCAAATGGTCCGCCGGTCAACAGCTGGACCACCTGATCCGCAGCGCCAAACCAGTGAACAAAGCTCTTGGAATGCCTAAATTCCTTTTACGCTTCTTTGGCAAACCCGCTGCTGCCAAATCCCGCTCCTACGAGCAGATGAAAGATGCTTATGTGGCAGAACTGGGCAGAGGCGGCGTAACCACCAGGCCTTATATACCGCCTGTTACGGAAGCAAATCAACGGGAGATCCTACAGCAACAAATGCATGCACAGCGGGATAAAATGATTGCACTCCTGGATAAATGGACGGAAGAAGAACTGGATAGATACCAGGTGCCGCATCCCCTGCTGGGAAAGATCACCGTGCGGGAGTGCCTGTACTTTACGGCTTATCATAATCACCATCACTTACACACACTACAGGTGAGAGAAAAGCCGAACCAGCCCTGGGCAGAACAACTGGAAAGGGCATTATTCTAAAAAGAATGGCATCTCCATATAGAAGGGGGAAATAAGGTCGGCCGGCCTTGTTTCCCCCTTTTGTTTTGCGTAAGTGATTACTTTCGCATATTATTGTATCATGAGAAGAGATGTATTCCAGGCTATCGCCGATCCCAATAGAAGAGCCATACTGGGTATGCTGGCAGAAAACCAGCTCAACCTGAACCAGGTGGCGCAGCATTTTGATATTACCCGCTCTGCTGTATCGCAGCATATGAAGATCCTCACGGAATGCGGGCTGGTGGTGATCACCCAGAAAGGCAGGGAACGTTATTGTGAAGCAAAACTGGAAAGGCTGGGCGAAGTGGCGGACTGGATGAATCAATATAAAAAGTTCTGGGAAGCCAAGTTTGATCTGATGGAAAAAGCATTGAAAACTATCCAGGCAAAAAGCAAAAAACATGACGGCAAAAAATAACCAGGAACATAAAATGTCCAGCTTCCGGGTGTTTGATGCACCGCGTGAACTTGTTTTTAAAATGTGGACGGACCCTGAATATTTAGCCATGTGGTGGGGACCCAAGGGATTCACCAATCCTGTCTGTGAAATAGGTGTGCAACCCGGAGGCCGTATCCTTATTATGATGACGGCGCCCGATGGATCAGTATATCCTATGCGTGGGGTGTTCAATGAAATCCGGGAACCGGAACGGATTGTGTTCACCGCATGGCCGGAAGACGGGAATGGGAATGTGGTCCTTGAAGTAACGCATACGGTTACATTCATCTCTGAGAACAATAAAACAAGGCAGGTCATTGAATCTGTTGTACGTAATGCTACCCTGCCTCCTGAAGTTTACCAAAGCGAAATGAATAAGGGATGGAACTCAAGCCTGGAGAAGCTGGAGGCGCTTTTAAAGGAGCAATGAACGGTGGGAGGAACTTCCTCCAATGCTTTAACCTATTATCTTTTTTATGAAGCGTTTATCCGGCAGGTATTGGCTTTTTTAGGAGGTTTTAGGAGATGAAATTGTCCTTCTCTTTTAACTGAAACCAGTATCTTTATATAGCAACCCCTTTCTTCATCACAGGCTGGTTCCAGGCATACCCCAAAAAACTAAACATCGCGCCTGCTGCCTCCTGCTAATCGTTAATTCCATGAAAAGTAAATTCATTTTACTGTTCCTGCTATGTTGCTATCCGCTGCGGAATTTTGCGCAAAGTGAATTTCCCAAAGGATGGATCTTTCCGCTGGAACTAAGCCAGGGTGCGGTCACGGCGTTTAATCAAAGCCCCGATCTGTACCTGGCATCTCTTGCATTCTCTCCGCAGATAGCTGTGATCCCCGGCAGGCTGCGCCTCGGTGTTACCGGTGGCGGGGCTTTCACCAACAAACGGATCTATGGCATCGGCGGCGGGCGGCTTTCGCTGATGTTATCTGATGGTCCCAAAGTGATCGAGAGTACCGTGTTCAACATTCAGCTGGTGGCAGAACATCTCTGGGGCACCAAAGATCAAAGACTGGTCGGCGGAGGACTGGCCGTAGAGATCGGTACACTTGCTACCATTTCCATCAAATCTCACAGGGATTATATGCTGAACAACTGGTGGTTCCAGGCTACATTGGGCATCAACCTGTTCAGGAAAAAGATTGCTCCGCCACCAGATCTATAACTTTTAAACCCAACACTTATGCCTAAAACTGCATTGGTGATCAGCGGCGGTGGCTCTAAAGGAGCATTTGCCGTAGGCGTGCTGAAATATATGGCCGCTACACCCAAAATAACCTTCGATACCATCTGTGGTACCAGCACCGGCTCACTCATTGCCCCCATGGCGGCTTTGGGAGAAATTAACCTGCTGGAAAAACTCTACACTACCCATATCACCAGCGATGTGATCCTTACCGGCAATGTGATCAACCGTTTTATCAGCAAAGATTCCTATTCCCTCTTTGATGCACAGCCGCTCAGCCTGCTCATTAAAGAAACTTTTACAGACGCGCATTACGATGCATTACTGAAAAGTAAAAAGGAAGTATACCTCACCACGGTATGCCTGCAAACCGGCAGGATCGTTTATTTCACGAACAGCGACCTGCCCATGACCTCTTCTGATTATGATGTGGTCCGTGTGCAGAACAGCAGTACATTCCGCCGTGCTATGTTTGCCTCTTCCTGCCAGCCTGTTTTTATGCCGCCTTATAAGGTGATTGAAAACGAAGACTGGCAATATGTGGATGGCGGCCTGCGGGAGTACGCCCCCATTGAATTAGCGATCGACAACGGCGCTACGGAAGTATATGCCATCCTGCTCACGCCGGAACTCCCGGAAGTGGATAATGAACACTTTAAAAGCCCTTTCAGGATCTTACAGCAAACACTGGATTGGTTTACCATGGATGTGGCCATCAACGACCTGAAAATGCCGAAATATGTAAACAGGAGCCTGCAGTACATCAAGGCCGTAAAAGCGAAAATGAAAGACGCCGGTTTAAAACCAAAGGAGATAGAGGGCTTCTTTGATATTCCCTTTGATAACCCTTTCCTGGGAAAAACAGACCTGAAACTGCATATTATCCGGCCGGAGAAACCCTTAGGCGGTGGCCCCGGCGGCCTAACCTTTGAGCCGGCAGCCATGAAGAAAATGGTAGCCTATGGGGAGGAAGTTGCCCGGAATTACTTTGAGGGGCTCTAAAGAAGCCTAATCCTTGCTTTATCCTTGCTTTAATGTAGCCCAAACCCGCTCCCGGAGGCAACACGAAGCTAGGATAAAGCAAGGAAGAGGCTACCATGGCGCATCTAACAAAAAAAAGGCTGCCGGTACCGGCAGCCTTAAAAATATTATCTCGCAACCGCTTTATTATTCCTTCGTTCTATATCTGCCATCCGCTGGCTGGGATCTATCTCCAGGCTTTTTAACTGGCCCAGTGGCACATCCAGCGTGAAGGTATAGGTAGGATGCGTCCATCTCCAGCCGTCGTGTACTACCTGCCTGATAGCAGGGTCTTCATTAGGCTTGTTGGCAAACATCAGGGTTAAAGGGATGTAGTGCATTTCCTTCCTCCCATCTGCATATTCTACCTGCAGATCTATGGGCATGGGAAATTCTCCCACGCGGCGGAGGCGTATGGTAGCTTTGCCGTTCACTTCGTAAATGCTGTCCAACGCATAATCGATATGTTTGGTGCTGTTCACAAAGTACTGCAGGTACCAATCCAGCTGGATACCGCTTTCCTTTTCCATTACCCGGATAAAATCACGGGAGTTGGGATGTTTGAAGCGCCAGTCCTTATAGTAGCGTAAAAGCCCTGCATCCCTGTTAGCGGCACCGATCACATATCCCAGTTGCTCCAGGAACACGGCCCCCTTGGAATAAGCAGTTGTGCTGTAACCGTAGTTGGTATTATAGTGATCGGAGTGCGTACTCATGGGTTCTTCAAAAGGACTGCTCACCAGGTTAAAATAACTGCGGTAAGATTCCGATTGATGCCAGCGGCCTTTGAGGGAATCCAGCGTATTACCGATCACGTTATTTTCTGCGAATGTGGTGAACCCTTCGTCCATCCAGGGATAGAGGCTTTCGTTGGTGCCCAGCATACACTGGTACCAGCTGTGCATCCATTCGTGAATGGCTACGCCGTAGAGGCCTCTCATTTTACCGTTACCCATGATCAGCGTGGCCATGGGATATTCCATGCCACCGTCTCCCCCCTGGATAAAGGAGTATTGTTTGTACCCGTAAGCGCCGTAATGTTTTTTAATGTAGGCATATGCATCGGGGATCATTTCAGCCAGCTGCGGCCATGTCTGGCGCGTGGTATCATTTTCCTGGTAAAAGAAATGCGCGGTAAAACCATCTATTTCTTTGGTGATGTGTTTATAGTCGCGGTCTGCTGCCCATACGAAATCAAATACATTCGGTGCCAGGAACTTCCAGGTGAGTGTATTACCTGCGGGCTGTGTTACTTTCACGCCTTTTGCTTCGTAACCGTAACCAATACTGTTAGGGTTCTGGAGATATCCTGTAGCTGCAATCAGGTATTTTTTGTCCATGGTGATGTTCACTTCAAAATCTCCCCAAACGCCGTAGAATTCACGGGCAATGTAGGGAGTAGGGTGCCATCCTTCTGCATCGTACTCGCATAATTTAGGATACCACTGCGCCATGGAATAGTCGATGCCTTCTTTGTTGTTCCGGCCGCTGCGGCGGATCTGTATAGGTACCTGTGCTTCAAATTCCATTTCAAACACGGTACTGCTTTTGGGCAGAATGGGTTTGTCCAGGTCCACTACCAGGATGGTCTCTTCTGTGCGGTAAACCTGTTGATGGCCATCGCGTTTGAGGGAGATCACTTTCTGGTAACCGATCTCATCCGGTTGCAGTTTGGAGATGCGGTCTGTTACCCTGGAATCCCAGTCGTATTTGTCGTTTCCTTTGGCATCTTTGCCTATAGGGCTTTTCCCCAATTCCCTGCTGCGCACGTCCATCATGCTGTTGGGTTGAAAAGCATTCCATTGTAAATGGTAGAACACCCGGAACAAAGTATCCGGTGAATTATTGGTGTACTCCAGGCGTTGTTTTCCTGTAAGGCGGTTGGTCTTTACATCCATCTGTACGTCCATTTTATACTTCACCCTTTGCTGCCAGCGGTCTGGTTGTGCCCAGGCTGTGGAGGTGGCGAGTAAGCATAAAAACGCCGGAAATAATGATTTACTCATATTCAGATCGTTGGTATAAGGGGCGAAAATAATGAATTTAGAATAGGGTGAGGCGGTTTTAGGATGTGTGGTCTGCGAAGGATGTGCAGCCCCTATGACAGATCAGAATGATTTTTCCTCCTTCATCAGCTCTTTCCGCACACCTTCCATCACTTCGGAGAGATGTAACTGCTGATCATTACGGGCAAAAGCACGCAGGGAGGCATAATGCATAATATTGAGGATAGAGGCGCCGGAAAGCTCAAAACGTTCTGCGAGGGAACGAAGGTCCAGGTTGCCGTTGCGGTGCAAGCTGGCCGGCATGCTCTTTTCCCAGATCATGAGGCGTTCTTCCGCATTGGGCATGGGGAAGTGGATAATGGCATGGAAACGGCGCAGGAAGGCATCATCCAGGTTATTCTTGAAATTGGAGGCAAGGATCAGCAGGCCGGAAAAAGCTTCTACCCTTTGCAGCAGGTAGGATACTTCCTGGTTGGCATAACGGTCGTGTGAACTTTGTACACTGGTGCGTTTTCCGAAAAGCGCATCTGCTTCATCAAAGAACAGTATCCAGTTCTTATGTTCTGCACGGTTAAAGATCTTCTCCAGGTTCTTTTCTGTTTCACCAATGTATTTGGAGATCACCTGCGAGAGATCAATGCAATACACTTCCCTGCCAAACTGCTGACCGAGCAGGTTAGCGGTTAATGTTTTACCTGTACCCGGAGGGCCATAGAACAAGGCCCTGTAGCCGGGTTTCACTTTACGGCCAAGGTTGTCATCCTTGCTGAAAAGGGCATGGTGTTTCAGCCAGATGCTGATATCCTGGATCTGTTCTTTGGTAATAGGATGTAATACCACATCGTCCCAGCTCATCTGGGTCTGCAATCTGCGTGCAGGGAAATCTGCGCTGAAACGCGGTAAGGTTTCGCGGCCCAGTAAAACTTTGTCCAGCCATTCATTGGACAGTACAATGCGCCCGCTCATCATGGGTTCTCCTTCTTTCACGGTATCCAGCCAGCAGATATCCTGCTGGTATAAAATATGATCTGAAGAAAAAAGTTCCTGCACCTGTATCCGTTCTGCAAGATCCTTCCCTGCCAGCAGGAATTGCGCGGTTTCTCCCGTGGGCAACATGGCGCGGTGATTATTTCCTTTCACACCACCAAATGCAGGGAAGTCTCCTCCCTGTGGAAGGTATTGCTGAATAACCCCTTCAAAATATCCGGGATGCAAATGGGGCATCAGGGCTAACAGCAGTATCACCTGTTCCTTTTCGTTAAACATGGAAAAGGCGGGGATCTCTGCAGTGGCGGCTGTGATCTGTGCAGGGTAATCTCCTATCATCACAGGCTCCTGGCCCAGGTATGTTGCCAGCCTTGCCTGTATAAAAGCAGTGAGGTGTTGTATAGCGGTATATAGTGAAGGATGCATATGATTATGGTATCGTAATGCCTTGTGTTGTAACCGGAGCTGAGAGGTCCCAGTTCCCTTTTGCCATTTGTGCCAGGAATGTTTTGGGCCGCACGGCTGTTGCATGCAGGATCTTGCGCTTATGGGTGGCCAGCCAGTCGCGGCGGACTTCCGAATAATCTTCCACCCACACCTTTTCATTTCCTCCTCTTACGGGCGTACGTTCTGCAAAACGATTACGCAGTAACGAAGGAACTGAACCGGAATGTATGTAGCTGTCGTAGATCACCAATAAGCTAAGCGGCAGTGTAAAACCTTCTGCGTTGAAGAAATGAAAAGCAGGCTGAAAATACAGCACTTCAAATATTTCGTCCTGTGCAGCCCGCATAACAGGGTCCTGCTTCCCGCTATCTTTCAGGAGTTGTTTGAACACCTGGTTATCCACGAGAGGTACCTTTCCCACTTTGGGCATAAAGGGCTCGAAGGCTGAGGCAAAAGTGCCATCCAGCTCGATGTATCTTTCCAGCAGATTGCGCAGGTTGCCCTGCTCTGTTGTCTGGCTGCGGCCATAAGTGATCTGGCGGCTGCCGCCTTTTCCATCGGGGAAGATCACCAATGCATCATACTTCCCTTCGCGGGAGCCGGTTTCAAACACGTTGACGATCTCTATGATCTTCTTTTTTTGCGCTGTTGTTATCATGGCTAATTGGTTTAAGGGTTCCATTGTACCTTCAGCAGCTGTTCCATCCAGGGCAGCTTCACAAAGCCTAATCCCCAGGGTAACCTGTTCAAAAGGATGTCTACTGTTTGAGGGGTGACGATCAGCAGCCATTGGTCTTCCTGGAAGATCAGTTTTCCTTCCCTTTGCAGGAAAGTGCTGCGCAAACCATCAGCACTGGTACTACCCAGGGCATCCCAGTATTTGATCACTACTTCTAAAAGTTCCTTTGCCTGTTCTTTTTCTGCTGTAGTGAGATACACGTCTTTTTCCAGTGGCGTATCAAGCGGCAGGCCGCATAACAATTTAGGGAAAACGAGTTTGTATTCCGGTGTTTGTTCTTCTCCGCTCACCATGAATGCCAGGAGATGTGCTGCCCTATGTACATATTGCGGATCGATGCGGGTATCATTTTCCTGCAACCACTCAAAGTGTTTGAAGAGGTGTAACAGGAAGGGATGTAATAATACCAGGCCGGCATCGTTGATCAGCAGGTGTTCTCCAATGCCGAGATCGGGAGAAGAGGATTTTGGAGGGATGTTTTTTGAAGCTGCCGGCTTTGAAGCAGCAGGTAAAGAGGATCCCGGCGTCTTAAAAACAACACCAGGGGAAGGACCTTCAGCAGGAGCAGCACCTTCTTTATCTATGCTTTCAGATCTGCTGATATCCTTTTGTTCTGTTGGATCATTTATTGTTCCATGGATCCTTTCAATTATCGCTGCATCCATTTCCGCACTAACCCATTTTCCCCAATGCGCTTTCATCAACATTACAATGTCTGCGCTTTTTATAGCGGTTCCTTCTTCTGTTAATAATAATTGAAAGACCACATCCCAATACAAACATTGCAGCTGGCGAAGGTTCACTTTACTACTACCCGCCAGCAGCATCTTTGCCTCCAGGCTTGTGATCATACCTGCAACCGTTGATCCGGCAAGTGCTTCCAATACAGCATGCTGCAAAGAAGGTGAACATTGCTGTACCCATCGCTGCACGGAGAGATGGCCTTTCAACCAGGCACGCGTCCATTGTTCTTTGCAGAACTGCGGTTGTGTTTTCACAGCGGCAATTACCTGCTGCTCCAGTTCTTCCGCTGAACCAGGTTGTGCCCACCAGGGCAGCATACCATGCTGCATGAAGAACAACCATACATCCTGGTACTGCTCACTGGCAGAACAAGGGCCCCATGGGCGATCTTCTTCCTCAAACGTTTGTGATTTTGCATCCTGGTTGTACCGGGACAATGCTTTATCCAAAGCCTCCATAAAACGTTCTTTAAAATGGTTCTCCCACTGGTGCGCAGGTATAGGTTCCAGTTGTACTTCCAAACGGGGTATCTGCAGGAACTGATCTCCTGTGCCGTATTTATCCAGGATAGCTGTAAGCTGATCATCCCACTCCTTTCCCAGGCACTCTTTCACACGCTGTTGCATGGGAAAGGCGTTTTCCATATCGGGTACGCGGAGCGATACTTTCATGGTATGGATGATATGCGATTGCATCTATCTCTGGAGTTTGAAATTGAAATTACTAAAGTCCGTACGGTTCTTTTCCAGTTTAGTGAGTGCATCCCGGTAGTTAGCGGCCATTAATTCCATCTCATTTGCAGAGAGGCCTTTGATGGCGGCTTCGTCCAGTTCCATTCTACCGAAGTTGGCTGCTTCAAATCCTTTCACACCGCCGGTTACATCTTTTGTTTTGATCACCTGTACCACAGAATCGAAGTTTTGTTTGTAATCCCTTGCCACGTTGAGCATGTTTTCTGTTACCAGGGATTGCACTTCGCCCTTTGTGGCCAGTGTACCAAGTTTGGTATTCACGGAAGTATTGAGGTCCAGTACCTTTTCATTCACTGTAGCTTTCAGGTCTGTGAACTTGTCGTTCACCTGAAGGATATCTTTATCCAGTTTGTCTTTAATGTTGATAAAATCAAGATTAAGGATCGGTGGCTTCTTGATATCCGGCACCAGGTCGAATATATGTGCAGGCAATGGTTTGATCGGAGTTACCTGGATTGGTTTAATAGGCAGTGGTGTATTCGGTTTTGCTACTTGTTGTGGTTGTACGATGTAAGGCACATAGAAATCTCCCACCACTACTCTTTCGTTCCTGTTATTTGTATTGATGATGGCGTATACGATCAGGAAAGTGCCACCCTTTTGCACGCCTGCATTATGCAGCAGTGAAGGGTTGTCTTTGAGGAAGTTCATGAAGATATAACTGTCCTTGATGGCTTCACTGGTATCTACGGCCAGGTTCTTGATCCAGTCCAGCAATGCGGGAGTATGGATCTGCGCCACACTTTGCAGCGGAGTGGAAAGTGCGGTGCGGGTGAGCAGCTTAGCACCATTGTTCAGCACGGCTGCTTTCATGGCGATGGACTCGTGTACCGGCGCGAAATCTTTTGTTTTCAGCTGATTGATATTCAGGCTGAGGAAAGGTTTGAGATCGGTTAGCTCTTTATCGATCTCTTTCTTTTTATCCACAGCTTTGGAACGGATATCCTTTGCGTTGCCATAATAATTGGAAACACCTGGTGCTGTGAGTTCTACTTCTGTTGGCAATTTCAGCTCAAGATCATCATTGAAGCCTTTCATTTTATCCAGGTAGTCGTTCAGCTTGAACTTATTCATTTCATGCAGTACATCCAGGTAAGGCGGATGGTATTCCCATTTAGGAATGATGAAATTCCTGATAGCATCCAGCTGCAGGCCCATGATCTCAAAAGGAAGGTCTTTCCCTTCGCGGAGTTTGTCCAGCTGGGCATATACGTTCTCATAACTTTTGCCTACATGCCCTTCCACGCGGAAGAAGTTGTATTTATCCAGGTCATAGTCCAAAGGCTGACGGATATGCGGCATTGTTTCCGGGGCATTCTCTGCCGCGAAATAATTCAGATGGGTATCGATAGCACGGCGGCGGTAACGCTCATAGTCCCATTCTTCTATCAGCGATTGCGGCCTGTAGTAATAAGGAATGCTCTTTTCTCCCAGGGGACGTTCTGTATTTACAGTGGGGGTTACCCTTACGCCCTGGTCACGCTGCCCTGGGGTGTATTCATAGCTCTGGATGATCTGCACCAGGCGGTTGTAGAGATACAAGGCCCTGCGCAATTGTTCATCCTTGTTATTCAGGATGGGTGATTCAATGAAACACTGGCGGTAACGGCAACTGATCTCATCGCTGGGGTCCTGTACTAATCCCAGTGCAAGATGTTTGGGGAACAGTTCAGGTGCAATGCAGCAGCCCTGGCAAAGATCAAAAGTAGCTTCCCTGAATTCTGTATAAGCTACTGCCACATCTTTCACAAAATCGTAGAGATATTGAATGCCGTATGATTCCAGCGCAGCCTTCAGTAATTCAGGTATCCGTGCCTGGAAATCGGCGGCGGCGGAACCACTGAGGTTACGGAAACGGGTTACGAGGCTGGCTGGCAAACGCAGTCCCAATGTGCTGATACGGGAAATGAGTTCTGTATTTAAAGTAGCAGTGGGGCGGGTGGCTGTTGGCCGCACTGTTCCGGCCCCTTCGGTAACAGGGTTATCCGTCAGTCTCGGATTGTCCGTCAATACGGGGCGAACGTCTGTTAAACGGATGGCCGGAGACTGTGGTATTTCTCCGCTTTGCAGGTAACATTTCTGCAATGCTTTGGCCAGATCATCCGCCATTCCCAATGGCTTGCCGAGCAGTTTAGAACTTTCCTCTATCGCTGTTTGGTATTGCTTCTTGAAGTTGTTATAGTTGAAAACATCTGATGCCGGATTAAAGATAACCCGTGGCACAAATGCATCCGGCATATCAAAGTACTGTTCACTGCAGCAGTCAGGGTCCTGGTGGATACGTTCGTAATCTGCTTTGCTGATCAGTAAAGCATGCAGGTTGTTCTGCTGTAAAACACCCTTATTATCGCAATCAACAGAAGAACAGATATCGGTATCTTCCAGGAACTGGCTCAGGTAGAGCAGCACAACATAATCTGCTGCGGCATTCTGGGTGAAGAAGGTATTAATGGGTATCACTTCCTGGTTGCCGGGGGACTGTGCCCCTTTCACCATCAGTTCAAACAATGGTACCTGTTTTTCCTCGTTGCGGAAAGGAAGATACTGCGCTTTGCTGTCGTCGAATGCGGTGAGTTGCACATACGTAAGGTCTTGCGGCAGGCTGATGATGTCGCCATCGGAGGTGAGGCCACAACCTTTGGTGATAGTGATATCACTGGTACCGAAGAGCACTTTCAATCCGCATACGATACCGGCGCCGATGAGGCGTGTACGGGTCAGGCGGTCCTGGTAATCAAAGTACCGGATAGCATTGTTCAGCTGGGTGGCAGTTAATACCTGGTTGTCCTCAAAATAATTGAAGGGAGGAGGGGGCACTTTCAGTTTTACGGGTATATTTTCCATAAAAATAACTTTAACGTTTAGGCGTTCTGATTACCAAGATTTGTTCTTCCTAATAAAATGGGGGTTGGGCTGGGGCTTGCACAGTCGCTCAACTCTCCTACGGGGTATATGCTTTTTACCTGGTAGAGTATTTTGATCAGTTCCTGCAAGGCAGCTAATCCTTCCGGTGAGTTCATCTCTTCCTGCTGTTTCAATTCCAGCCATGTGCGGAATGCGCCTTCAAAGAGTCCCAGTTCCGTGTCGTTCAGCCAGCAGATCTTTGGTTGCACATGTGCGGGTGTTTCCATCCGGATGAGTTTTTCGATGTACTCCCGGAATCCTGTTTCCCGGAAACGGGCTGTATTGGCCGGCATGATCACGGTAATGCGGAAAGAATAAGGGTCCAGGGCACAACCATCATCACAATCCTTATCGGCGCATACGGGCAGGAAATTATCCGGGTTCAGGGCTTCGCCGGGCAGGGACTTTAAGTAAGTAATGTCCGGCCTTAACAGGATGTGCTCTACCACAAAGAAACCTTCATCACTATAATTCTTTTTCACAAAAGCGATGAGGAAGTCGATGGCATTATCCATCTGTTCTTCCGTTTCAAAATATTCTATCCTGCGGGCAATCACATTCCCATCTTCAGTTACATTGAAATAATGTTTACCATCCGAAGTGAGTTTGGCGCTGTAATTACTGCCGTCTGCACAAAGGCGCATGGCGGTTTTAAAGGCTATCTCACAATCTGCTCTCACGCTATACTTATGGCTGCTGCTCAGGAGTATTTTATTGGTAACAGGGTCTATGAGGCGGAAACGGAACTCATCTTTTCCATCTGTATCCAGTTCCTGGTAGATCTCGTATTTGATCACAGAGATCACCCTGCGGTTATAATTCGGAATACCGATCAACCGGGCAATGCGATGTTCCATACCACTTACATTATCCGTATCCCATACGGCCACATCGTGATTGAAATAATCAAACCCTGCGGAACGGTCGCGGCTGATGGCCGGGTATTCATTCAGGAATGCTTTTTTATCTATGAGTACATCTTCCGCTGCCTTCTGCCCATAGAGGGAATACAACTGCATTACATAATCAGAGAAACGTTCTGCAAAGCGGGATAACAGATGGTCCAGGAAACGGTTGCTGCGCTCTACCGGCCTGTCGTAACTATTGATCAGTTCCGGCAGGTGATTAACGCCCGGCAGCTCAAAGGAGGCGTATTCTTTGATCAGGTCCTGGATACCGGGGAAACCACCTGTTTTGATCTTCTGGAAAAAGTAAGTATGCGGGTCTTCTGCCAGTTCAGCTTCCGAGAACTGTACCCGGAATAAACTGCGCACATTACTTAACTGCGCGAGGTAATTAGCTAATATCTGATCAAAGAACAGGAGGTAACCTTTCAGTTGCTTGGCCTGTGCCCTGCGTTCTTCAGAAGCCTGGGCAGGCAATCCAAAGGGGCCTACTCCATAGGTAACAGGCAGTTGGTTTAGCAAGGGCGTATAATCCGCCACATCCATATAACGGCCTAATCCATAATCGTAATCGGAACTTTTTACCAACTGGTTCACCACATTGATCTTCTCATTGAGCAGATCAAGTGCAACATCTTTCTTTACGGTAACAGGGATCACATCCTTGAAGAAATGGATCGCCGCTTTATCAAGACAAAGTGTTGGCTTATGCCATGCTGCTACCGGCAAACACCATTCATGGCGGCCATTGGGCATGTCGCAGTAGTTCAGCAGGATCTCTTTCACGGATACTACGCCCGGAATATCCATCACAATACCAATGATATCAGAGCTGTAAATATGCGTGCGTAATACCGATCTCTCCAGCTCTTTATCCGGCAGGAAGCCGTTGGTAAGATAAGGGCCTTCAAATATTTCATCCATCGGGTATTGCTGCTCCAGCATTTCTGCGAGCGTATATTGCCTGATCAGGGGAGACAAATACTGCTGGATACCAAACAGCACTTCTGCCATTACTTCTTCCGGATTGGCTTCTGCTTTGATCTCTATATCCGCACAGACCTGGATGCGTTGCTCGGGAATGAGCGTGATACTACCCAGGTCTTCGCAGAGATTACGGTTCCGGTGATAAGCTTCGCGTGCCAGCAGGATCAGTGCATCCTGTTTGGCTTTGATCTGGCCGGGCGTAAGGTTTTCTTCTTCTTCCGGCGTAAGTGCATCCAGCTCCAGGAACACATCATAAATACCGTTCAGCGCAATGGGTGTATAACTGTTTGCCAGTGGTGGTGTAGCCACCAGCGTTTTCGTTCTGGCATCCAGGAAAAGCGTGTAAACAGCTTTCCTGATCCAGGCATTTTTAATACCCGGAATATCGATGAACAGCTTGCGGTAATCATTTACCGTTACAGGCCGGTTGGGTAAGATCTGTGCAGCAGAATAAAACTGCTGCTGGAAAGTAAGTTTGTTATCTGTTTTAGTGGCCAGCAGATCTTTTACCGGCATGGCGGTACGGTAACCTAAATCTGTAATGGCATAACATAACAGTTCCAGCAGGGTAATACCCGGATCGTGCACATTGTAATCTGTCCACAGCTGGCTGGCCACCTTTTCGATGTACTGCAGGCCCTGAGTGCGCAACAGTTCATAGTTCATACTCTTTATCACCGGGGGCCTGGGTGATATTGTTACGGGGTTGCTCATGTGCAAACGTCTTGAAGGGTGTAATCGTTGATAGTATGCGCATTACCGGATACCAGGATGGCCCTGGGATCAGATACGATGATCTCATTTACATTACCGCTCTTTTTATTACCTACCTGGTGGTACATATTACAGTCCGTCACAAAATCCACATAATCCCTGCCATCAATAAAATTGAGCAGCACGCTTTTGCGGGCAGCACCACCAAAGGCAATATCCTTAGAAGCGGAAAATGCCCAGGGGCTCAGGAACTGTTTGATCTCTTCGTTCAGTAACTTCTTGTAATAACCGGTATCTCCCAGGGTTTTAAAACGCACCTTAAAATCAAGGATCACCTTTTCATAATGCGGGTTCTCTACATGCAGGGTTACAAACATGCCCGTATGTGCCTGTAAATAATCCTGTATGCTCACCAGCGTATCCTTGCTCACCTTAGGTTCCAGGGGATTGATGGCATTCCTGTTACGGAGGTCAGGTACCACAATAATGGCCACATGCCCCGGGGACTGTCCTGCACAGCAGGAATCAGTTCCCGCAGCGCTATGCTGCAAACATTTCACTTTATATACTTCCGGGAACTGCTGCAATACCATTCTTTCATAATCCCATGCCATTACGGCACGTTGCTTATGCCGCAGCCTTTCGCTCACGCGTGTCTGAAACTGCACATTGTTTTCGGGCAATTGCCCGTTATCAGATCCATAAGGTTGCTCTACTTTTTTAATGGAAGCCAGTTTATCGCTGAGTTTGGAGATGGTACCGGCAGCCAGTACATTCATTACGGCAGTACCGGTCCCCTGCACAAAAGTAGCTTTCACTGCCTGTGTATGCAGCTGGATAAAACGGCATACGGCCATGGGATCTTTTACCTGTCCGCGGATCCAGAGCTTTCCCGCAGGGAACAATGTATTGTCTTTTGATGCTTCTGCAGGGATAGCCCATTTAATGATACCTGAGCGTAAAAGGTGATTGGTATGGTCCATCAGCAATTCTTCCGGCCGGAAGCTCCGCCATTCATTACTGCAGAGGATGCTCCATTGCACATCCTGCGTATCTGCTTCAGGATCGGCGCTGCCTTCCGCCAGCTGGAACAAACAACTCACACTCTGGCCATATTCCACTTTATCCAGCCCAATGTAGAAAGCGCCTCCTACAGGGTGTTGTGGTAAGAGGAATACATTGGTGTTGTTCAGCTTCAGCAGCTTGTTGAAATTATCTTTGAGATAACCGTGTTGTTCTGCCACCCCAAAAACATCTGCATGGAAGAACTGCAATTCGCGGGTATTAAAAGCAGAGAAGTTGATATCGTTCACATTCACTACGCTGGTAGAAGCCGTGTAATTCAGGGAGAATGTTTTGATCAATGGGGTATAAGGTTCCAGCGGCAGTTGATCTTCCGGCACTTCTTCCCGCATCCGCGTAGCAAATACGCCGGGATATTTTTTATGGAAGAAATCTTTGTCCAGCGTGATCCTCGCAAAACCTTTTGTAGTATCAACGGGTTTAACGGGGTTCACCAGGTTCAATAGCGGCAGCTTCCACCAATTGCTGATCCCTAATCCCACATTGCTGTAAGAATAGAAATTGGGGCTGGCCAGTACCAGCTTCTGATCTGTATAATAACTCTTAAAGGTATTGCTCAGTATTTTATAACTGGAAGGAATGCTGGTAGCAGCAGGCGCCCCACCCAAAGGCCAGCGTACATCTTCTGTAGCATTGTTGCCGAATAGTTTTGTATTGATGTTATTCGACTGCCCCTTCACGGCAATCTTAGCAGTGAAGTAGTCATTATTGCTGATAGGGTTATTATCGTTTAATACCGTGAGGCTGTCATTCAAAACACTTCCTGCAATACGGATATCCGTATTGATACTGCGGGCCGCTATCCTGTATAGCGCGTCCCGCTCAAAGTAATTGTCGTAATGCGCGCGGAAACTTTCCGGGGCACCCTGCCAGCTTACATCAAAAGAGAACTGATCGATGTTCTTCTGCAATACTTCTTCATAGCCCACGTAGAATGAAGCACCTTTCACAGGGATAGGGCCAAAGGGCATGAAAGCCTTTTTAGGGTCCAGCAATCCCATATCATTCTGCAACTGCAAAGTAGTAACACCATTCACGGCTACTTTCATGCGCGTATTCACCACGGTGGACTTCAGCAGCATCTTACGCAGTTTGCCGGAAGTGGTTTGCGTGAACAATACCTGCATGAGTGGTTGCTGGGTATTAAAGTCTTTCCCTAATAAGGCCGCATTATATGCGGTTACTGCAGGTACTGATCTATTCAGCCCTCCGTCTGTTATCTCCATTTTCACACGCTGTGTGCTGCCGGTAATGGCGGAGAATTTGAGCGTAGCGGCATTAGGGCCTATCCAGCCTTTCTCCCCACTATAGAATATTTCCAGTGCGTTAGCGCCTAACTTATTGGCTTCGGTAAGATTGAAACTACTGTCTATTGCCAGCGTGATCTCCACTGTTACAATACGGTCTCCTTCCTTCATTTCCAATACCTGCGAAGCCAATGCAAAGCCCGTTTTCTGTACAGGTAATGCGGGCAGTTTTCTGTCTGTATCTGCTTCCCTTCCAAAAGCCGACCAGGATTGATCTTCAGGTGGCAATTTTCCACCAAGGCCGTCCTGGCTGTTCGCTACATTGGCATAATGCACTTCATCCACTTTGTCTTCCGGCACATAGGTGGAACGTAGGTCGGTGATAAGCGCTGTGTTTACAACAATGTCGTTATCCAGTTTGTACAGGCGTTTGGTACCGGTATCATCTTTCCCGCCATCCAGCGTGGTGCCGGCTGCCAGGAATTGTTCTGTGGCAGTGCGGGCCAGCTCAAACACTACATGTACTTCGTCTGCACGGCCTTTGAGTGGTTGCAGGTTCAGTACATTACGGTAATAGAAATCAAGATGGTTCTGTGTGAAGCCATTCGCCTGTTCCTGTAAGGTTTGTATAAGTTGAAGGAAAGTAAGGTATAATGCCAGGTGAGGTTCAATATTATCCCTGGTGGATAATTGTTCCAGTAATTGTTTGGGGTCGAAGTTGAAGAAATCCGTCCAGTCGCCATTCACTTTGTTTACATTAGGTGGCAGGTGATCAAAGTACAATACAGACTTTGCGTATTGCTTGGCGAAGGTCAGCAGTTCTTCCAGGCTGCGTTCATCCACTTTCACGAAGCCATCCTGCAACTCAGCCATCAGGCGTTGCAACTGGCTGGCGCCATCCCTTAAATGAACATTGATGTGTGGGGTCATCTTCTACGCGGTTTTTTCTATTGGGGTTGTGTTTTTGATCTCAGTGCCTTCTATCCTGTAGAAGGGGAATACATAGTTCATACGGTTATTGGTGGTACGCACTTTATATTCCACTTCGATCTGGATCAGTCCTTCCAGCTCACGCTCTGCTACCAGGTTTATCTTCAGTACTTCTATGCGGGGTTCATAATAGAGCAGGGCTGTTTTCACACGGTCTACCATAATGGATTTGAGGCTCACATTAACAGATTCAAACAGCAGGTCTTTCATATCACATCCAAAACGTGGCTGCATGACTCTTTCTCCCAGCATGGTAGAAAGTAATACATCCAGGCTGCTGTGAATGTCTTCTTCACCTTCCAGCATTTTCACCTGCTGCGTGCCTTTTTCAAATACCGGGGGAAAACTCCATCCCCTGCCGAGAAAAGGTTTGTTCATGCTATTGGGGTTTTAAATATTATCCTATCAAAACGGTAAAACATCCTAAAATAATTGTTCCGCCATGTGCAGTGGAATCTCCCATCCTGGCTGCAGGCATGCCACCGATCAGCACAGTGCCGGAACCGGCAGCGATGGTATCAGGGGGGCCTGTGCAAACAGCCATATCTCCTACTCTCGCCGCAGGCATTCCGCCGATCAGTACAGTGGGGCATCCTGGTGGCAGTATAGGGCCGCCAACATGAGGAACCGTTCCGGTTACCATTGGGCAAACATGCATATCTGATGCTCTTGCTGCGGGTTGTCCCATTGTGATTGATTTTTTGATGGTGCAGGTGCCGTTGCTGCGGGCTGCCTCATTGCTGCTGTATTAATTGATCTGCACTAATGAACCTTTAATTGTGCAGGTACCACTGCTGCCCACTTTGGCCGATGCACCTCCTTCCACTTCCAATGCTGCGTCTGCTTTCACAGTAATATTGGGGGCGGTGAGTTTAATCTCTTTGGCAGCTTTCAGTTCCAGGTCGCCTGCTGATTCAATTTTGATAGCGGAAGATTCCATCGTCATCTTGTTGCCGTTTTCATCTTCCACTTTGATGATCTTTCCATCATCATCTATAGAGATCTTTTTACCGCCCGGTGTTTCAACCGTGAAAGATTTCTTTTCATCATCAAACGTCATCTTCAACTCGCTGGCGGTAAAGATTATTTTCCTGAAGTTGTCATTAGAATGCTCTTCCGGCGATACGTTCTTTGCGCTGTGCAGCGAACCCAGGATCACCGGGAAATTAGGATCTTCATGCAGGAAACCTACGATCACTTCATCTTCTATCTCCGGCCGGAAAAATGCGGTGCGGTTATTACCGGCATAAAAAGAAGCCATTCTTGCCCAGGTACCTTCTTCATCTGCAGAGATCTCCGGCAGTTTTACCTTCACGCGGAATCCGCCATCGGGGTCTTCCAGGTCTGTAACGATGCCGGTGTGTAATCCTTTGATACCGGGGATCACGGCACTGGCGGAAGCATGTGTAACATCCGGTTGTGTGGCAAACCATTGCGGTGCCAGGCCAAACTGGATGTCCATATTCCAGGCACCCTCCTGTAATTCGTGGCGTACACCGGTTACATATACTTTTCCGTTAAAGCGCTCTCCAACGCCGCCCAGTTGTGCTACCATTCCGGGTTTTATGATCGCATTCCCCATGAGCCTTGCGCGGCCACGGATCTTGGCGAGCCTGTTCTTCAGCAGTTGTGCATCTGCCCAGGCCTGCAGTTCATCTTCCGGCATGCTGCCTCCATGCTGCAAATGATAGGGGTCTGTTTTAAATACATCGGCCAGATCGGCACTGCTGATATTGCCCTGTTCTGTAAGCCCCGGTTCTGCACCGGTGGTAGTAATGAGTTGTTGCTCTGCGGGGTCCCAGCCAACTGTTTCCACGCCTGTTACCTGGTGGCGGGCATCCATTTCGGCATCCAGTTCCATGATGGTGGCACCAAATACAAGGTCCAATGCCGGAGGCTGGCTCATGTCCGGTTTCTTCACCAGCAGTTTGCCATCTTCCACAAAACACAGTTTGCCATTGGACTCTGCGCGGGTAACGATAAAGTCCCAATCCGTGCAATAGTATTGTACAAGTTCTTTGTGTTTAACGGTAGTAGCTTCAATATCAGGGTCCAGTGCTGCGGCGGAGGCCAGTTCCTCTATCACTTCGCTGTCCTTCACTTCCGCATAGTATTTATTCCTGCGGCTGAGGGTAAGTTTAGCGGCTTTATCCATGCATTCTATCGTTAGCACCGGCGATCTGTCTCCCCTGATCTTCAGGCTGTGTTTTACGATCAGTCCTTTAAAGATCGTTTCGTTCTTTGCATTGTATCCGGCTTGTATATCTATTTCATTACCGGGAACAAATACCTCTTCATTACTTACCGGGAAATCGCTTTCTGCCGCGCTGCCATCCATTACCTGGATCACCGCACGCGGGATGCGGTTTGCTTCGCGGTATACTGAAATGCCCGTTACCACATAGGTATTGGAGATCTCCGATCCATTCACTTTAATGATGAACGAAACAAGCGTGGCGTCTGCGACCGGTAATGTTCTGCTTAGTGGCACGTGCTGTTTATTTTTCTATCGGTGGAAAAAATATCTGCTGACCTGCCCGCAGATCTCTGAAATTAACCAGGCCATTGGCTTTGGCTACTTCCAGGTAATATTTGGAATCGCCGTAGATACGATAGGTCATCAGCGGCAGCGTATCTCCTTCTTTCACTACACGTACGTGTGTAAGGTCCGGAGAACTATTTCCTTCTTCTGCTTCCCTGCGGGTGGGTTCTATACTTTCCCGGAAGCTGCACTTGGCTACTGCACGCAGCGGCGTGCCGTCCGGTTTAAATAATTTGTATTGTATGCGCAGGCTGGTAAGGCGGCATTTAAAAAGCAGTGAGCCCCAGGAGAGCTTTACGTAACGGGGTTCATGAATATCTCCTGAATAGTTCAGCACCACTTGTTTCAACTTATCAATTTCATCTGCCACAACGAGTGCTTCGCCACCACCGAACAAACTGGCAATCTGCAGTAAACCGCCGCCCTGGCTGATCACGCCGGTGCCATCAAAGAGGAAATCAAAATCCAGCTGTTGTGGTGTAATGCGGTTGAACTGTAATTGCGCGGCACTATTACCCTGTGCAGCAGCATCGTTGTACACAATGCTGTGCGCCAGTGTATAGGTGTCCGGGTTCACCTGTACCACAAAGGGTTCTGCCCCCGGTTCTTCTGTGAAGCTGGCATCTACACACGGAATGATCCGCATTTTGGCCAGTGTACCTTCGTCAAACATAACTTAACGTTCTGCTTTTTCATGAATAATGCGCAACACTTCTTCCACACATGCCGCAACAATACTTGCCTGCGATGCGGATGGTGCTGCAGGAGGCAATTCCGCGCCCATTTGCACTTGCGGCTGGGCACCTACTTCTGCCGTGATGTGTATTTCCTGGATGATAACAGGCATATGCGATCAATTAAAGATTAAAGGCTCACGCTTGCGGAAAAACTGCCTGCAATGCCGGCGGCCAATGATATCGGGGAAATGATCTTGAAGTAATTATAACTCAGCGTCAAGGTTTCCACAGCTATCTGGCTTTGTTCCGCATGAAGGCCGGTTACTTCCCATTTTACCGGGAATGCATTGATCAGGTACCATCCGAAAACCGGAACGTGGTTTTCGTCCTGTAGCGTGATCAGTACATTCACTGGTTTAAAATCGTAGTTCTCGATCGCCTGCCGGCACCACTCGGTGAGCAGGGCTGTGTTAAACAGACCCCGCTTGAGTGTTACATCGGAATAAGACGACCGGGTGGGTAGTTTATGTTCGAAACGGTTCTCTCCTCCTTCCTTCACACTTTCTGTGAGCATGGAAACGGAAAGCCCTGTCACTTCCCTGAAACGCACGTCTACCGGCGTTTGTGGGAAGATCTCAAACAGTACCAGGAAGTGGTACCCTACCATCGGGTATTCAAAATTTAAAAAAGCCATGATCAGGGTATTTCAACTTCCAGGCCTTCGTGTGCCAGTTCCAGTGTTTCAATGGCCACTTCGTTGCCATCTGCTTTAAGATCGGTGGACTGTACTTTTACAGGCCATGCATTTTTGATCAGCCAGTTCAATACGGGCTCATGGTTTTCATTGAGCAGGGAAATAGTGATGTCCCTGCGCTCAATGGTATTCAGGCTTACTGTCTTCAACCATTTATAAAAATCATTATCGCCTTTGAAAGTGCCGCGTTTGAGGGTGATGTTGGAGAACTTTTGCATGCCGGGCATCTTGATCTTGTGATACTCAGGGCTTGCACCATCGCGATACTCAATTACTTCCAGACTTTTGTCCAGACCGCTTACTTCTGTAAAACCGATATTCGAACCAGCCCATTCCACTCTGAAGTGAAATTTAGGTAATGGATAATTTGCCATTTTTATGAGGTTTTAATGTTTGGATGAACTATGATTCCTGCATTTTGTGAGAGAACTTCAGAATGATGAATTCTGCGGGGCGAACAGCTGCCATTCCGATCTCAACATTCATACGTCCTTCCAGGATGTCCAGTGCCGTCATAGTAGTACCGATACCGCAGGCCACGTAAAATGCATGCTCCGGTTTGGCTCCTGCCAATGCGCCCTGGCGCCAGAGTACGGTGAGGAAATTAGAGATCATGGCGCGTACTTTCGTCCAGGTGTTTGCATCATTGGGTTCAAACACAAACTGGCCGCTTGCTTTCTTACAACTTTCTTCTACCATGTTGAAGAAGCGGCGAACGGAAACATAACGCCATTCATTATCATTACCGGCTAATGTACGTGCGCCCCATACCAGTGTACCTTTTCCTGTGAATGCGCGGATGGCGTTCACAGATTTACCTGCAGTAGGGTCGATGTTCATGTAACCGTTATCATCGTCCGTTAACTGTTTAGCCAGTTTGGTGATGTAATTGATGCCTACGTTAGCTGGCGCTTTCCACACGCCGCGGTTGGAGTCCACGCTTGCATAAACACCTGCAACCGCTGAGCTGGGTGGCAGTTCCACGGTAATATTACTAATGGCTTCTATTACTTTGGCGTACTGGATGGTTTTCTTTTTCTCAGGTGTATCTGTTAAGGAGAACAATACCGGTGCTGCGGCTACACCATCTGTGATAATGGTATGGTTCACTACCACGTTTGCTTCATTCACCTTGTAAGGTAAGGTAGTAACGAGGTTAGGATAATAAGCAGCGCCATATTTCAGGTTATTGGCAGGGCCGTTGGTACGGAAGTGATCGATGTTATTGGTATTGGTATCACTGTTCTGATACAGGTCAATGATCGCAAACCTGTCCTGCAGCAAATTACACTGGTCCAGGGAAGCCTGTTGCAGGGTGTAATACAATGCAGCAGTGTTCATATTAGGTCCTTCGGGGAAGATGATCAGCGTAGGTTCATCTACTGTTGCCAGTGCCGTGAGGCCACTGGTCAGCGTTGGTGCTGCGGGTGGTGTACCGAGTGCCAGGTAATCGCCTACAGAAACAATGTAGCAGGGGCCGCCACCGTTGCCGAAGTACATCTGCAAAGCATAGTACATATTGTGCCTGGAACGGGGATCTGCCACAGTGTTCAGCAATACGGCCGTGGCAGTCATGCCCAGCAGTTTGCCATCGGCGTCCAGATCTTCCGTGAGGGTCACTTCAAAGCTGTCTTCTGCCTGGGGGCCGCCGAAAAGGGTTTCATATTCCAGCAGAGAAGTGATGCGGGTAGGTGTTGCCCGGAGATCATCTAAAAGAAGCCGGGTAGCCTTTTCCGTATACCCGATAAAGGCAGGAATGGCAGTCTCCACTTGTGCTACGGAAGGCGGGAATTTGGATTCCTCTATCACATAAACACCGGGGGTCTTGAATGTGGAAGGCATGATGAGTAATATTTGAGGTTAAATAAATGATTATTGATTCAGGAATATTTCACTGCAATAGAAGGTATCGCCATCCCGCTGCAATGTTCTGATCCTGTTGATGGCGGCATTGCTAAGGGCGAATGGCGGCCCGGCATTGCCGGACTCGAGGAAGAAGGAACGGATAGGCGTTTCCGTTAAAGGGATAGGCCTGTTGGAAATAAATGCATCGCCTGATTTCACAAAGGAATAAGTACCATTACTGTCTTTGATAGCAGTAACAGCAGAACCTGCATTCACCAGGTATTTCCAGAGTGCAACGCGGTTGGCGAAACGTACGGTGAACACTGTTTCTTTTACAGTGCCGTTGTTATTCAATAAAGATGATTGACTGGCTGAGGGTAAATGATTGAAGATCTCCACCACACCAAACACTTGCTCCTGCTGGATCCTGCTATCCGCATACACAAAGGCGGATGATGCATTCACCTGTACCCTGTAACGTGCAGGGGGCAGGGAACCGAGGTTCACTAATACTTCGGACTGGCTCTGCGGGAAATTCAGGAGCTGGGCCGGCAAAGCGGGCAGATCATAATTTCCGTTGGCGGTATTGAAACGGAATATTTCTATGGAAGCTGCCATCACAGGGGCTGGCAGTTGAAAGCGGAAGAGGTTGCTGGCGGAGAATGTAAGGTCTGCCGGTGTTGCATAACGGCGCTGCAAACGGTTTTCCCAGAAGGTGGATTCATTCAGGGCATGTGCATTACCGTTATTGCTGCTGCGGATAGCTTCATACACATCGCCGTTTACATCCTGCGCAAAACTACCCGGCAGATAACTGGCAGCGCCGTTGTAAGCTGCAATCTGTTGTGTGATAAAACGTGTGCCATTGAGATGATGCTGGTGCAGGTTAGTGAGATAGAGGCGTTGCCCTGCACTGTAATTCACTTCTATATTAGTGAAGTTCGCAAACTGCATGCTGTTCAGCTTCAGGTAACAGCGGAACACCAGGTCCGGCGAAAGGGGCACCAGTGGCTTGCCTTCCACGAGCCTTACCAGGGCATAGAACTTATTGCCCATGTTGCGCCAGAGTACCTGCTGGTTCTTAAACAGCAATTGCGTTTCTGCGGTAGGCTCGATCGTGAAATCTGCACACCGCGCATCGCTGTAGTAGTCGTGGAGCACCTCTACCACAAATAATATTTTATAACTCAGTTGCATATGATCAGTTGATGCCTTGCTCTGTGATATTAATTTCGCGGATCAGGTCGCCTGAGGCTTCCGGCGTATCATCTTCGATAGCGATCAGTCTCATTTTATACAATACCGAGGGGTAATACTTTCCACCCATCACACCCCATAACTGGTTGAGCTGTTCCAGGTTCATGCTGGTCATGTCCAACACCAGCTGGTCTATCTTCTCATGCAGCAAGGGGCTGTTGCCATGCGTGAAAACGTTGCGGTACTGGAAGAACTGGATAATGTAATTAAGCCATTCGAGCGATACGTCGTAATTAGATCTGTTCACGGAGAACAGGCAGTAGAGGTTAATGAACACCTTGGGGTTACGGTACTGAATTGCATCTCCTACTCTTCTGTAATTATCCGGGGACCGTGACACACGGTCTTCTTCAATATTCACCAGTGTTAATATTGCGCGGTTCGACAGCGGGTTGCTCCCTCCTCCCTGATCATTCTCACTAAGTTTAGCCACGTTTCCCAATACGAGACGGGGATCCGTAACAGAACCAAGTTTCAGGGACAGATATCGGTTTACTTCATCAGAAATAAACTTTAATGCCTCATGGATCATGTTGCGTATTTGTTTGGGGTCACATCAGCTATGATGCGGTATTTTCTTTTGGTAAAATTGGGGTGTTAAGAATATGCTTTGCTATCGGTCTTCAATATTCGGGGCTCTTGCTCTCTGTAATATTACTTATTTAATTTTATTATAGCAAAAAAAACTATAAGCGACAGATACGGTTTTTCAATAATTTAACATGACTTATTTAGTAAAGCCTTCTACAATAATTACAATTTCTCCCTTCACACCTTTCTCTGCAAAATGATCATGCACCTCCTGCAAAGTGCCGCGTTTATTTTCTTCGAACATTTTTGTGAGTTCGCGGGAAACGCAACATTGCCTTTCCGCACCAAAGTACTGGATGAAATCATGCAGTGTTCTTACAAGGCGGTGAGGTGATTCGTAGAAAACGAGTGCGCGTTCTTCTGTAGCTAATTGTGTGAATAAAGTGTGGCGGCCTTTTTTAAGCGGGGGAAATCCTTCAAAGGCAAAGCGGTTCATGGGGATGCCGCTGTTCACTAATGCAGGGACAAATGCGGTGGCGCCTGGCAAACATTCTACCGGTACGCCGGCACGGATGCATTCCCGTACCAGTAAAAAGCCCGGATCAGAAACACCGGGAGTACCGGCATCTGTGAGCAGGGCCATTTCTTTACCGCTTTGCATCTGTTGTACAAGATGCTGCAACACCTTATGCTCATTATGCTGATGATAAGGTGTTACAGGCTTGTTGATGCCATAGTGCTTCAGGAGCACACCTGAAGTACGGGTATCTTCTGCCAGGATCAATTCCACCGTTTCCAAAACCTTTACAGCCCTGTACGTGATATCCGCCAGGTTACCGATGGGAGATGGAATGAGGAAGAGTTTTGACAAGGCTATTGAAGTTTAAGATCCGGATTATTGGTAATAAACAAACAGATCTATTGGATATTCACCTCGTAAGATTCCATTACCTGGTTAGCGAGCAGTTTCTGGCAGGCATTCTCCGCCAGGTGTTGCGCTTCTTCTTTGGAAGATGCTTCGATCTGAAGCGTGATGTGTTTACCTATGCGCACGTCATGTACATTTCCGAGGCCCAGGTTTTTCAGTCCACCTAATACAGCTTTGCCCTGAGGGTCCAGCAATTCTTTCAGCGGCATCACGTTGATATGTGCAGTAAATGTCATTTGTCTCAAAAATTTAAGACGCAAACCTACGAGTTTTTTATCGAATTTTTAGGCGGCACTGCCAGTGAAAGGCCCACATATGCGATAAATACGAAAGGTACTGCTGCATAACGCAGTACAGGTATGCTTATCAGCGTAAGCACTACCAGCAGGAAGCGGGGCCAGTTATCTCTGAGGGAGAAATTCTTAAACTTCAGGCTGATCATGGGATGTGCGCTCACCATCAGGTAGCAGAGTACAAAAATGATCCCGTACAATACCCAGATATTTTCCAGCCAGTGGGCCAGGTTATAAGGGTTGTATAACATGATCAGCGGGAAGGAGGCTACCAGGAAGCCTACCGCTGGTGTGGGCACTCCTATGAAATGCTCGGACTGGCGGGTATCCAGGTTGAAAACTGCCAGGCGGTAAGCAGCAAAACAGGGGATCAGCAGGGCCGGCGCCAGGTTAAAGTAAGAAACATCAAATACATCCGGGCTTTGAAAATAAGCGCTGCGCAGCAGGCGGAACATGATCATACCGGGCACTACGCCAAAGGAAACCACGTCTGCCAGTGAATCCAGCTGTTTGCCTAATTCAGAAGAAACTTTGAGTAAACGGGCAACAAATCCGTCGAAGAAATCGATGATCCCGGCCAGTACTACCAGTGCTGAAGCCCAGTAGATGGGTTCCGGATTGGTGACAACGTAATCTGTACCATTGAATTCTGCGATATATTCCGGCGCATGTAGGATGAAGATAATGGCGAGTGCGCCACAAAAGAGATTGGACAGGGTAAGGATATTCGGAATTTGTTTCATCAGTATTTTTTCGTTGTGCCAGAATGGAAAGGGGGTGTTTCTCCCCCTTCCACAATATATTACTTCTTCATTAAAGCTTCTATCTCATCCGCCGTAATGGGGATGTTCTTCATCAGGTCCACATTCCCACCGGCTTTCAGCCAGATGTTGTTTTCAATGCGGATGCCCAGTTGTTCTTCTTCAATATAGATACCCGGCTCTACGGTAAGCACGGCTCCTTCCGGAATAGGCTGGAAGAAAGAAGGCCCGAGGTCATGCACATCCACGCCCAGGTGGTGAGAGATGCCATGGTACAGGTATTTACGGTATGCAGGCGTTTCAGGGTCCTGGTTTTTGATATCCCCTTCTGTGAGCAGCCCTATCTTCACAAATTCTTTCCCTGCTTCCACGCCTACCATCTCATGATATTTAGCGATGGTGATCCCGGGTTTGAGGATAGATTTGGCATAGTTATGCAGGTGGAGGCAGGCATTGTACACTTCGCGCTGGCGGGGAGTGAACTTTCCATTTACCGGTACGCTGCGGGTAAGGTCTGCATTGTAACCACCATAGGCAGCACCAAAGTCCATCAGGATCACTTCTCCGTCTTTACATTCGCGGCTGTTCTCCACATAATGTAAAGTACGGGCACGGTCGCCGGAAGCGATGATAGAACCATACGCTTCGCCAGTGGCGCGGTTGCGCAGGAATTCATGCAGGATCTCTGCGTGGATCTCATATTCAAATACGCCGGGTTTAATGAATTGTAAGAGACGGCGGAATGTTTTCTCTGTGATATCTATCGCCACCTGCAGTACTTTCACTTCCTCAGCTGTTTTCACAGCACGCAGCTCTTTCAGGAGCTTTGCGGCACGCAGGTAATTATGTAAAGGATAACGCTCCCTGAGTTCGGCAGCGTAACGGTAATCCCTTACCGGAACCAGGTTGGCCTTACGGTTGTTTTCGTTGGAATTGAGATAGATATTGGCAGCTTCATGGATCCATTGTTGTAAGAAAGCATCCAGGCTGTCCAGCCACACAATGGTTTGTATACCGGAAATAGCGGTAGCTTCTTCTTTGCGCAGACGGTGGCCATCCCATTTCTCTTTCAGTTCGTTCGGGCGCACGAGCACCAGTACTTCACGGTGTTTAGGGTCCGGATTGCCGGGATATAATACCAGCATGGTATCTTCCTGATCGATACCGGTCAGCCAGTACAGGTCTGAATTCTGACGGAATGTAAAAAGTGCGTCCCCGTTAGTGGGCAGTTCGTCGTTTGAGTTGAAGATGGCGATGGAATCAGGCTGCATCTTTGCAGTAAAACGTTCACGGTTCTTGATAAAAAGCTGTTGATCCAGCGGCAGATATTTCATTGAATACTTTTTTCTGATGTATGAGGGCTCAAACTTACCAGAAAATCAGCAACCTGCAAAACCTTATCCTTCCGGCTACTGTGGCCAAAGCTCACACAAAAGTTATAGTTGATTACCCCAAACTGATGCGTTATTAACAAATAATTATTCTCCCGGTCTTTTGATTTTCGCTTAAAATGAAATCGATAGAATTGAATAATATCTAAAAAACGAGGTTATAGCATGCATAATTTCATAAATTTTAATGGTGCAACACCTATAAAATTTGATAACATCAAAAAAAGCCTAGTTTTGCCTATACACCAAAACAATCTTTCTTTATGCAAATCAGCAGTGTAAGGGACACACTCAGGGAATTGCGGGAATTGGGCATAGAGAACACCGCGGACGTACATTACCAATTAACCCCGGAAGAGCTGACTGCTCAAACCCTGGCACGCAAGCAGGGTAGTCTTAGCGAAACGGGTGCATTGGTGGTGAATACCGGGGAGTTTACCGGCCGTTCTCCTAAAGACAAGTTCATCGTGAAAGACAGCATCACTGCTACGACTGTGAACTGGAACGATTTCAACCTACCGTTCTCTGCCGAAAATTTTGACCGGCTCTATCAGAAAGTGACCCGTTATTTTGCGGGAAAATCAGTTTGGGTGAGAGATTGCCAGGCATGTGCAGATCCGGAGTACCGGCTCAACATCCGGGTAATTACAGAAACCCCATGGGCCAGCCTCTTTGCCTACAACATGTTCCTCCGCCCTCATGAGGAAGACCTGGAGCAAATGGACCCTGACTGGACGGTTATCCAGGCGCCGGGCTGTATGGCAGATCCTGCTACAGATGGTACCCGCCAGCACAATTTTGCGGTGGTGAACTTTACCAAAAAGATGATCCTCATTGGTGGCTCTGCCTATACCGGTGAGATCAAGAAAGGGATCTTCACTATCCTTAATTACGTACTGCCGCATGAAAAGAATGTACTGAGCATGCACTGCTCCGCCAACCAGGGCCGCAATGGTGATACTGCTGTATTCTTTGGCCTTAGCGGCACCGGCAAAACCACGCTGAGCGCTGATCCTGAACGTAAGCTCATTGGAGACGACGAGCATGGATGGACGAACAGCGGCGTTTTCAATTTCGAAGGCGGCTGTTACGCCAAAACCATCGACCTCAGCGAAGAGAAGGAACCACAGATCTTCCATGCCATCCGCGAAGGCGCATTGGTAGAGAACATTGGCTTCTTCCCCGGCACACACAAGATCAATTATGCAGATAAAACGATCACGGAAAACACCCGTGTTTCTTACCCGCTGCATTATATAGATAATGCCCTGGAACCTTCCATTGGCAGTCTTCCTAAAAACATTTTCTTCCTCACCTGCGATGCGTATGGCGTATTACCGCCCATTTCCAGGCTGAGCCCGGGACAGGCTATGTACCAGTTCATTTCCGGTTATACGGCTAAAGTAGCAGGTACGGAAGCAGGTGTTACAGAACCTAAATCCACATTCAGCGCATGTTTCGGCGCACCGTTCCTTCCATTGCACCCTGCCCGTTACGCGCAGATGCTGGGAGAAAGGTTGCGTAAGCATGAAGTGAATGTATGGCTCATCAACACCGGCTGGACCGGTGGCGCTTATGGCACAGGCAGCAGGATCAAACTGAACCTGACCCGCGCCATGATCAGCGCTGCATTGAAAGGAGAACTGGAAAAGGTAGCTTACAAAAACCACGAGGTTTTTGGCGTATCCATTCCTGAATCCTGCCCCGGCGTACCTGCAGAGATCCTGGATCCCCGTAATACCTGGGCTGATGGCGCAGCGTACGACAAACAGGCAAAAGACCTTGCAGGTCAGTTCGTTAAGAATTTTGAAAAATATGCAGCACAGGCCGATAAAGAGATCCTGGCTGCCGCCCCCAAAGCATAACAGCCGCTTGGCTTTATAAATTCCTTCGTTCAATTACAATTTGGTTAGAGGGGCTGTCTGGCTGACAGCCCCTTTTCCTTGTCCCCAATTTTCTGTACCTTTGCGCATGCAAATTTTAGACGGTAAACTTGTTTCCAAGGCAATTAAAGATCAACTGGCGCTCAATGTAGCTGAACTGAAAGCGCAAGGCAAAAAGGTTCCTCACCTCGCCGCCATCCTGGTAGGCAACGACGGAGCAAGCGAAACTTACGTAGCTTCTAAAGTAAAATCCTGTGCAGAGATCGGCTACCATTCCACGCTGCTGCGTTTCGATGACCACATTTCAGAAAAGCATCTGCTGGACCATATCAATATGCTGAATGAAAATCCGGATGTTGATGGTATCCTCGTGCAACTGCCATTACCTAAAAGCATCAACGAAGAACTGGTGATCAACACCATCGATCCCAGTAAGGATGTAGACGGCTTTCACCCCATGAACGTGGGTAAAATGGTGAGCGGTCTCCCTACTTTTATTCCTGCTACTCCTTACGGCATCATGCTGATGCTGGAGCATTATAATATAGAAACAAAAGGCAAACATGCCGTAGTGATAGGCCGCAGCCATATTGTGGGTACGCCCATGAGCATTCTGCTGAGCCGCAACAGCAATCCCGGTAACTGTACCGTTACGCTTTGCCACTCGCAAACAAAGAACCTGAAAGAACTGTGCCTGCAGGCAGATATCGTGGTAGCCGCCATTGGCCGCCCCGATTTTGTAACGGGGGATATGGTGAAAGAAGGCGCGGTGGTAATTGACGTAGGGATCAACCGTGTAGCGGATAACACCAAAAAAAGCGGGTTCCGCCTTGTAGGTGATGTGAAATTTGATGAAGTAGCTCCTAAATGCAGCTTTATCACCCCGGTACCCGGAGGCGTAGGTCCGATGACCATCGCAGCTTTATTGAAAAACACTTACCATTCTGCCATTGGCCAGAAAGGTAATCGTAATTAAGGATCAAGTACCTTTGTACCATATGCAAAGCACCGTTATACATACTGCCACATTACCTGTTATGGAATCTTTCTACACTATCCAGGGTGAGGGATTCCATCAGGGAAAGGCTGCTTACTTCATCCGCCTCGGCGGTTGTGATGTAGGCTGCGTATGGTGCGATGTAAAGGAAAGCTGGGATGCAGATAAACATCCGCAGCGGGATATTACAGGCATGGTACAGGAAGCAGCAGCACACCCCGGCCGGATTGCTGTTATCACAGGAGGGGAACCCCTGATGCATCACCTCGATGGCCTTACTAAAGCATTACACAAAGCGGGTTTCCGCAATCATATTGAAACCTCCGGCTCCTCTCCCCTGAGCGGCAGCTGGGATTGGATCACCCTTTCTCCCAAAAAGTTCAAAGCCCCTTTACCGGAAGCCTGCAAACAGGCCAATGAGTTAAAGATCGTGATCTATAACAAATCTGATTTTGCATGGGCAGAGAAATACGCGGCCCTGGTTGGCAAACAGTGCAAGTTGTACCTGCAACCTGAATGGAGCCGCGCAGCAGAAATGACCCCGCATATCATTGATTATGTGAAGGATAACCCGCAATGGCAGATTTCCCTGCAGGTGCATAAGTATATCAATGTGCCTTAAGCGTACCAATCCCGTATCATTCCCGTATCATTCCCGTATCAATCCCGTATCCATCCCGTAGTAAGGTGGGGTACCTGTCAAAATAGCAGCATCAGATCACCTCAAAAGCAGCTAAATACCGCAAAACACCTCAAATCCCCTCTTTTGATTTCTGCCATCCCCGCCAGAGATTTACTTTCACCGTACAGTACTTAAACCGCATAATTTATCGTTATTTAGTGATCGACTATGAAACACTACCTGTTATTATTATGCTGCCTGATCAGCATCCGCCTCACGGCACAAACAGTCACGTATGAAACGGCCGGCAAAAAAGCCCAGGCCTTCTTTGATCTGGCCATTGATGCCATGCGTGTTTATCAACCAAAAGAAGCGATCAAACATTTACAGGACGCCATCAAAGCACAACCGAAATTTGCAGATGCCTACGGGCAGATGGGGCTTTCCTATGTAGAGCTGAAACAATATACCCAGGCCCTGGAAGCCTTTACCAAACTACAGGAACTGGCGCCCGGTGACCTGCGCAGAGTACGCCTGGCCAATGCAAAAGCACTTGCGGGCAACGGCCGTTTCAAGGAAGCGCTGGACATGGTGAACCAATTCATCGAAACATCCAAAGCTCCTGTTCCCAATGCAGATAAGCTGAAGAAGAACATGGAATTTGCTGTAACAACCACGCCTGTTCCCTTTCAACCGCAGAACCTGGGAGATCATATCAATTCCGCAGACCCGGAATATTTCCCTTCCCTTACCATCGATGGTAAAACGTTGGTGTATACACGAAGAGTGAAAGGAAGGAATGAAGACTTCTTTATTTCCGCGAAAGACAGCATTCAATGGCAGCAGGCAAAAGATATGGGCGAACCTGTGAACTCCGCTTTCAACGAAGGGGCACAGAATATTTCGCAGGATGGGGAAATGCTGGTGTTCACCGGCTGCGATTTCCCGGATGGGCGTGGCAGTTGTGATATTTATTATGCAGTTAAAACAGCGGAAGGCTGGCAGGCCCCAAAGAACATAGGCGGCGCTATCAATACCCGCGCCTGGGAATCCCAGCCCTGCCTTTCACCTGATAAACAAACATTGTACTTTGCCCGTGAAACAGATGATGCCGGTGCAGATATCTTTGTAAGCCAGCTGGGAAAAGACGGGCAATGGTCCCGCGCAGAAAAGCTGGGGCCGAATATCAATACCCCCGGCCGGGAAACCACTCCTTTCCTGCATGCAGACGGGCAAACCCTGTACTTCGCATCCAACGGGCATCCCGGTTATGGCGGCCTTGATATCTTCTATTCCCGCAAACAGGCGGATGGCAGCTGGGGGCCTGCTGTAAATCTTGGTTATCCCATCAACACCATAGAAGAAGATGCGAGCCTTGCAGTAGCCGCAGATGGCAAAACCGCTTACTTTGCATCAGACAGATCGGATAGCCGTGGCGCATTGGACATCTATAGCTTTGAATTGTACGAGGCGGCAAGGCCCTTACCTACGCTGTATCTGAAAGGATATGTGTATGATGCCAAAACAAATGCAAGATTAACAGCATCCCTTGAACTGATAGATCTGCAGAACAAGCTGACCATTGCCACGATCCGCAGTAATGAGAACGGAGATTTTATTGTGCCGCTCCCTACCGGGAAAGATTATGCCTTTAACGTAAATAAAAAAGGATACCTCTTCTATTCAGATAACTTCTCTTTAAAGGAAGTAAAAACAGGAGAACCGTTTGAAAAGAACCTTCCCTTGCAACCGCTGGAAGCAAATGCTGTAGTGATCCTCCGCAACATCTTCTTTGAAACAAAACAATACGCACTGCAACCGGCTTCTGCTACCGAGCTGGATAAACTCGTAGCCTTGCTGAAAGATAATCCTACCATGCAGATAGAGATCAGCGGGCACACGGACAATGTGGGCAGCGATGCAGATAATCAATTGTTGTCTGAAAACCGTGCTAAATCTGTTGTACAGTATCTCATTCAAAAAGGTATTGCGGCAGCGCGCCTGAAAGCAAAAGGTTTTGGTGAAACAAAAGCCATCGACACGAATGATACGGAAGCAGGCCGCGCACAAAACAGGAGAACAGAATTAAAGGTGATCAGTTTGTAGTGATAAACATGGCAACATTATTCCCCTTATCGGAGCATGCAACACTCCGCAGTGTATTACATAAGTTACAACCGGATACTCAACCGGTTTGGGGCATAATGGATGCGCAACAGATGATAGAACACCTGGACCTTATTGTACAATATACCTTCAGCGGGGAACAAACCCATGTATTTACGCCGGTGGAACAGGTAGAAAAGGTAAAGCAGTTCTTATGGTCAGACAAACCATTACCGAGGCTGTTCAGGAATCCTGCCATGGGCGATGTGATCGTACAATATCCTGACCTTAACACCGCCATTCAATCACTTTTCAAAACACTGGATGGCTTTCATCTGTATTATAAAGAACATCCTGCTTATGAAACAACGCACCCTATATTCGGGATGCTGAACTACGAGGGCTGGTTAAGATTTCATCAGAAACACTTTCAACATCACCTTACACAATTCGGCTTATTATAATCCTTTCACGGCGTGCCGTAACACGCTGTCCATTTGTTGTGCATTCAATTTTACATTCTTTGGGAACAGCGAGGAGAGCCAGTCTCCATACATTACATTGGGCAGCATAATAAAACGCCTGCCGAACTCCGCATGTAATTTTTCCACGGCAGTATTCCTTTCATCCGATGTTTTCTTATAGAACACATCAGAAAAATCGCCGAGGTTATCCCCTACCAGCATGGCAATCTCATACTTCTTTTCTACCTGAGCACGGCGCGGCTCTTTATCTGAGCTGCCTGAAGAAAGGATCAGGTGCTCATTGTCTGCAAACGGGAAATTCCATTTCTGCAGGTTCTTTAAAGTAGCTGCGCGTTCAGACTCCTGCCTGTTGGTGATATAATAAATGGTGAGCCCGGTAGAAGCGGCATATTTAAAGAAAGCCAATGCGCCGGGAACGGTATCGCAGATAGCTTTGGAGGTCCATTGTTCCCATGCCTGCTGCGTATAAGGCTGGCCATTGAATGCAGATGTTACAGAGAAGGGGCTGTTATCCAGCACCGTTTCATCAATGTCTGTAACAATCGCACGCGGGCGGAGCGTTTGCTGATGGCTCATTTCTTCCACACGTATGGCGGCTAACTGGTAAGCCTGCAGGCATAAGGCTTTATATTCTGCGGCACGCTGTTGCCAGAGAGCACCCCATGCCGGACCATACTGTAATGATGTGTTGCTTTGCGCAACTTTTTGTGTACGGCATGCGGCAAAGGTTAATAACAAACAGATAAGAAAAGAGGTGTGCTTCATCCAACAAATCTAAAGTAAATTGGGGTATAAAATTGTTGGCCCATGTGTGAAATGTTTAACCGGGTAGCCCTTACTTTAATCCCGCAGATCGGCGATGTGGTAGCAAAAGAACTACTGCATCATTTTGGAAATGCCGCCGATGTTTTCGCAGCTAAAAAAAGAGAACTGGAACGTATTCCCGGCGTTGGGGAATACCGGGCCAATGCCATTAAAAGTTTCTGTGAACACCACATCGTAGAAAAAGAAATGCAGTTTATAGAAAGTAATGATGTGGAAGCCGTTTTCTATACAGATGCCAGCTATCCTGAACGCCTGCGGCATTGTTACGATAGCCCCGTGATGTTATATCATAAAGGCACCGCCGCATTACAGGCTCCCAAAATGCTGGGTATTGTAGGTACGCGCCAGCCTACTGCTTACGGCATACAACTTTGCGAACAATTCATCGATGCATTCAAAGCAGAAGATATCACCATTGTAAGCGGCCTGGCCTATGGTATTGATATCACTGCCCACCGTGCTGCTTTACAGGCAGGCTTACCAACTATCGGCGTATTGGCACATGGCCTCCAAACCCTCTACCCTGCAGCGCATCATTACACCGCGCAGCAAATGCTGCAGCAGGGCGGGCTGCTCACAGATTTTCACAGCAGCGCCAGGCTCAATAAACAAAACTTCCCCCGCAGGAACCGGATCGTTGCCGGCATCTGTGATGCCATCCTGGTAGTAGAAAGTGGTGCTAAGGGAGGTTCATTGATCACCGCAGATATCGCTGCCGGTTATAACAGGGATGTAATGGCCATTCCCGGAAGGGTCGGAGATCCGGGATCCGCAGGTTGCCTGGAACTAATCAAACAAAACAAGGCTTCCCTGGTATCCGGCCCACAGGATGTGCTGGAAATATTGAACTGGCGGCCCCTGGCACCAGTAGCCCAGCCGGTTTTGCAACAAAACCTTTTTAATACCCTGGATGCTGACGAAAAAGTGCTGCTTCAATTGCTGGAAACCCATAAAGCCCTCCACCTGGATGAACTCCGGCAACGCAGCGCTATGAGCAGATCACAGATCTCTGAGAAGCTCATACACCTGGAAATGATGGCATTGCTAAGGCCCTTACCGGGAAATACATACGAATTAATCAATACATGAAGTTCCGCAAAAAACCCGTACATTTGCGTGCAATTATTTACGAACTATCAAAATAATTGCGATATGCCTGCGGGAAAATCCAAACAGAAATTTGTAGCTGACGGTCTCACCTTTGACGATGTACTCCTTGTACCGGCTTACTCCGAAGTGCTGCCCAGAGAAGTAAATATCTCTACCCAACTTACCAAAAACATCCGGATCAACATACCCATGGTGTCTGCCGCTATGGATACCGTTACTGAAGCCAAACTGGCCATTGCACTGGCACGCGAAGGCGGCATCGGCATCCTGCATAAGAACATGAGTACGGAGAAACAGGCGGAACTGGTAAGGAAAGTGAAACGCAGCGAGAGCGGAATGATCCTGGACCCGCTGACACTCAGTGCCGACTCCACTATCGGACAGGCTTTGAAAATGATGCGGGAAAACGGCATCGGTGGTATTCCCATCGTTGACGGCGACAAGAAACTGAAAGGCATCCTCACCAATCGTGACCTCCGTTTCGAGAAACACAATACTAAAAGGCTCATCAGTGAAGTGATGACCAAAGAAAACCTGATCCTTGCCCCGGAAGGCACTGATCTGAAAAAAGCCGAAAAGATCCTCCAGCAACACCGCATCGAAAAACTGCCGGTGGTGAATAAACAAGGTAAACTGGTAGGCCTTATCACTTACCGGGATATCCTCCAGCTGCAAAGTTTCCCCCATTCTGCCAAAGACGGCTATGGCCGTTTACTCGTAGGTGCAGCACTTGGTATTACACCGGATGTACTGGACCGCGCAGCAGCTTTGTTACATGAAGGCGTAGACGTTGTAACCCTGGATAGTGCGCATGGCCATTCCATCTATGTACTGGAAGCATTGAAGAAACTCAAGAAAACATTCCCTAAGCTCCAGGTGATCGGCGGAAACGTAGCTACGGCAGAAGGTGCGCTGGCACTGGCTGCAGCAGGTGCAGATGCGGTGAAAGTGGGTGTAGGACCCGGTTCCATCTGTACTACCCGCGTAGTAACAGGTGCCGGTTTCCCGCAATTGTCTGCCATCCTCAATGCTGCACAGGCATTGAAAAAATCAGGCGTTCCCGTGATTGCAGATGGTGGTATCCGTTATACCGGCGATATGGTGAAAGCCCTGGTAGCAGGTGCCTCCACCATTATGGCAGGTTCCATCTTTGCCGGTGTGGAAGAGAGCCCCGGAGAAACGATCATCTACGAAGGCCGTAAGTTCAAATCTTACCGTGGTATGGGTTCTATCGAAGCCATGTCCGAAGGCAGCAAAGACCGTTATTTCCAGGATGTGGAAGCAGATATCAAAAAGCTGGTACCGGAAGGAATTGTGGGCCGCGTACCTTACAAAGGCAACCTCTCCGAAGTGGTACAGCAATTTGTAGGTGGATTACGTGCAGGGATGGGTTACTCCGGTTCCAAAGATATCAAAACCTTACAGGAAGCGCAGTTTGTGAAGATCACTTCCGCTACTGTAAAAGAGAATCACCCGCATGATGTGGTGATCACCAAAGAAGCGCCGAATTACAGCCGCTAAGCATATTAAAAAAGAGATGTGAGTTTTCACATCTCTTTTTTTTAATCTAATCATTCAACGCTTTCATAAAAGCAATGATCTCCTGCTTCTCTTTCTGCGTTAAATGCAAAGGATCAGGAGAAAGCGTTTGATTGCCCAGCTGAATGCCATATCCTGCTGCCCCGCCTTTATCGTAAAAATCCATCACTTCTTCTAATGTACGGTAAGCGCCATTATGCATATAAGGGGCCGTTAAAGCTATATTGCGAAGAGTGGGTGTTTTAAACGAGAAATTCAATTCTTCTATCTGTGTATGTGTGAATCTTCCCGGATCCTTATCCAGTGAAGCAATACCGGGTTTGCTCAATACGCCCAGCACTTCAGACTCTGTATTGGTAAAGGCCGGACCTGCTGTACCATTAAACAGCGGTATAAAATGGCAGGTAGCACAGCGGGCTTTGCCCATAAATAAATTAAAGCCCCTTTTTGCTGTATCGCTCATTGCCTGCTGATCTCCACGCATGTACCTGTCGAATGCAGAACTGAATGGATGCAGCTCCCGCACATAACTGGCAATGGCCATCATTACCTGCCGGGATTGGATGCTATCTTTCATTTGTGGAAATGCTTTCCGGAAACGGTCTTTCATTTCCGGCATTTTATTGAGCCATGCTGCTACTTTTTCCGGGGAGGAATGCATTTCATCTTTATTATTCAATACATCCATTACCTGGTTCTCTAAGGTGGGAGAACGCATATCATAGAACTGCGCATGCTGGAAACCAGCGTACATCAGGGTAGGCGTGTTGCGTAATATAGTGGCAGTTCCATTTAAAGTGAGGCTTTGATTCAGCCCGTCTGTAAATGCTTTCCCCGGCTGATGGCAACTCTGGCAACTACGTTTACCATTACCCGCCAGCTGATCATTGAAGAACAATGCCTGGCCCAGGCTTACTTTTTCTGCTGTGGGTAAGGCTTCTGTAGCATGTACAAAGAAACTGATATTGATGGCAGCACTATCAAAAAGCGTAGCAGCATCATTCCTGACGGCCGTTTGCTCCTTCACCAAAGGCAATCCTTTGCTCATCATTTTCCTGGTAAGCGGGTTCAGTTCAGTGGTAATAAAACCGGCATAATCAAATTGTGATTGTGCTGTATGTTGCCTTGCGATGGCAATAGGCCGGTCAAAATCAGCACGCATATCCACACCCATCAGTGACATCATTTGTGCCACAGCATCGAGGGATGCGGCGGACTCACTGATACCCAATCCGGATAAAGGTGTATCAAACCCGCTTAATCCAAGAATGATGACACGGAACACTTCCAGCCTGCAGGCATCCAGTACATGCGCCGTATCAAACTGTGTGTTTTCAATGGTGTGCCTCAGCGGAATAAGCCCTGATATAAAAGACCGGATCTCACTATGCAGGGTGGTAGAATCGTTCATATTATAAGGATATATCAATTCCTCGATCACCTGCAAACCGGAGGGTTCCGCTTTTTTATTCTCCTCTACTTCTATCTCCGGCAACGGAGGGCCATTCAGTAAACGGGAGGTGGCGGGTGCATAATATTCACTAAACCATTCCAGTTTTTTATATCGCTTTCTGCAATCTGCAAAAGCCTGCCGTAATGCAGTGGTGTCTCCTGAAAGCTGCAGCAGTTGATTGGCACTGGCTTCCAGGGAATCTGCCTGCGCATACAGCCATATATGCACCCTACTGTCAAAGGTCTCTTTTCTTGCTTCCCGGCAAGATGAACACCAGATCAAACAAACGAGCAAAGCTTTAATTAAGGGATGATTCGCCATAAAAAAGTAAAGTTTCCTCTTACGGGAGGAAACTTTTTTTATTGAATTTGCAAGAAAGATCATTTCTCAATTCCAGTGATGATAACAGTTTGCCCGCCTTCTTTGTTAGTTGTAAGGCCGCTACCGTCCGCATTTTTGAACTTATCGTCCGTCCAGGTATGCGGGTGAATGTTTACAACAAAAGTATTGGGTTTGCCAATGAGGTCTGAAATATCATACATGGCACCGTATTCCCATGAACTTAATTTTTGTTCGTTAGCAGGATTATACTTGGCGTTGAAAGCAGCGTCTGTACGGCGGTGGTCCATTTCAATCATCGGTTTGATTGCTTTGGTGGCAATGTTATATTGCCAGATGCGGCCATCGTGCTTGTTGTTTAGATAGTAAGAATCCCCATCTTCCTGGATATACACAAAGTTTTGTGTAACACAGATATTGTCGGGGTTCACGATGCTGTTACCGGGATTAACACCTCCGTCTATCAATGGAGTAAGTTTTCCTTTCAGGGGATTAGCGGCATCCAGTTCCAGCTGATAAACACGGCCCCACATGGTAAGCCCCGCAACAGGGGTTACTTTATCTGCCTGGCTAACGCCGGTGGAGGTAAAATACAATTTGCGGTTATTGGCCACGGAGCCTTTACCATAATCCAGGTCTTCCACACGGGCAAACTGGATAGCATTATTGGTGACTGTTTGTGCAGCTAACTGCGCGCCGGTGCTCGTTGCAACATTTTCATAAGCAACAAACTCCACATCATAAGTAGAACCTACCGCCATATCTGTTTCAACGATGTTTTTATCCAGCCTCCGTAACATATACAATTTGCCATTTGCCATATCTCCGGCAGCATTCGCATAATACAGGTTTACCTGGCCAAGTCCCTGGCGGCTGCTTTCATCTTCTCCGATAAAAATAACGGTTTTGCCGGGATAGGCATTTTTGTTTAAGGGAACTGCATTCTCTGCACTGCATTTACCCAGGGCAGGTAATGTGCGGTTTGTTTTTTTCAGGTTAATCGCTCCCAGGGGGTCTATGCCATGGATCATCGATTCACCATCTGTTTCTCCTGCGGTAAGGAAGATAGGACCAAAGCCATTTTCTGCAGGGGTAGCCAGGGTACCGGAGCAAAGGCGCATTTTACCACCTTCTGCATCTACGATGTACTCCCCTTTCAGTGGTTTCAGGTTCTTATCCAGGTAAACACGGGAAACAGAAAACAGGATCTCGTGGTTATTGATCAGGATATAACCGTTACCGGCAGGATCTTTCATCATTCCACCTCCATCAGGCTGTGCGCCGTAAACAAAATCGGCAGAACCGGAAAGCTTATCATCGCTGCTGATCAGCGGGTAGATCTTCAGACTTTCAAAACCGGCCAGGGTTTTTACGAGGGAAGGGGTTATGGAAGAAGTACTCAGCTCAACAGGAGGCGCAGGCTGGTCCTTGTCATTATTGCAGGATACCATTGCAATGCCCGCAAGTAACGGGCATACCCGGAGCGTTAGGTTAAAAAGCTTCATTATACAGATTTTAGTATTGGCTGCAATATGCACCTGTCAGGTTACCAGCATCTTAAGTGTGCGTTAAGGTTATATGAACAAATCACCAGGAGAAAATTATCTTCAAAGGCCTTATTTTTGAGCGATATGATGCACCCGACCTTGCGCAAACGTCTTCCACTGCTACTTAGCCTGCTTTCAGGGATCCTTATGTGGGCTGCCTGGCCTACTTCCCCACTTACCTTCCTGGTATTTGCAGGATTAGTTCCCCTGCTGGCACTCACGGACCTGGTCAAAGGCCGCGGGGCATACTGGGGGCTTACTTTCCTGAGCTTCTGGATCTGGAACACGGGCACCACCTGGTGGGTAGGTAACACCACTGTTCCCGCAAGCGGCATCTTTGCCAATGCATTCAATGCGCTGATCATGACCATTCCCTGGCTGGGCTATAAAATAGCCCGGGAAAGGATGAGCACGGCCATGAGTTATTTTGCGCTCATCATTTACTGGTTAACTTTTGAATACATTCACCTGGAATGGGACTTCAGCTGGCCCTGGCTCATGCTGGGCAATGCATTTGCCATGCGGCCGGACTGGGTGCAATGGTATGAATATACCGGCACCACGGGCGGAACATTATGGGTATTGCTGGTAAACATCCTCTTCTACAGTGTGATAAAAACCAAACCTTCCGCAGTATGGAAACCATTAACATTAGTGATCGTTCCGCTGGCACTTTCTTATGGGCTCTTTCCGAAACCGGGCAAAACAAATGGTATACACGTAGTAGTAGTGCAGCCCAATATTGATCCTTATGATGAAAAGTTCAGTGAAGGATCTGCACAACAGCAACTGGAAAAATTAATTACGCTCACCAAACAAAAGATCAGGCCGGAAACCCGCTATGTGATCTGGCCGGAAACGGCCCTTTTTACACAAGGGGCCTGGGAGCATGAACTGAACCTCATGCCGGATGTGATCCGGATCCGGGAGTTCTTACAACAATATCCCAATACCAGGCTCATTGCAGGAGCTTCTACCTTTAAGCAATATACAGGAACAAGCGAAGTACCATTAACCGCAAGGACCCGTGCAGACGGCGGCCCTCCTTATGATGCGTTCAATTCCGCCATACAGGTGGATACCTCTGGCAATATACAGATCTATCATAAAGCGAAATTAGTGCCCGGGGTAGAGCTCACTCCGTATATGCGTTATTTCCCATTCATGAAAAAACTGGCGCTGGACTTTGGTGGCATTTCCGGCAGTTATGGTCTGACCCCCGGGGTGAACTTATTTACAGATCCGGCACAGGGTTGTAATGTTTTTGATGCCATCTGTTATGAGTCCGTATATGGTGATTTTGTAGCACAAAAAGTACGGGAAGGGGCTAACATATTGGCTATTAGCACTAACGACGGATGGTGGGGCAACACCCAGGGCCATAAACAGCATTTACAATATGCAAGACTGAGGGCGATCGAAACAAGGCGCTGGGTAGCACGCAGTGCTAATACGGGCACCTCTGCTTTTATTGATCCCTGGGGTGCAGTGATTGATCCTCAACCCTATTGGCAACAAGGAATTATTGCACATGATGTAACACCACGATATGATCTTACGTTTTATGTAAAATATAGCAGCAGCATCGCCAAAGCTCCCCTGATCTTTTGTATATTGCTCTTGTCATACACCATTGTTTTACGTGTAATACGCAGGCAACATGTGGAAAAAAATCAGTAACGGAAACCAGGAAGGTGCTTATTGGGCAGAAGGCGAAGGGAAAGTAGTTGTATTAATACATGGATTTGCAGAAGATCATTCGGTTTGGGAACATCAAACGGCGTTCCTGAGGGTACACTACCGTGTATTGGTACCAGACCTGCCGGGAACCGGCAATTCCCCATTAACACATCCTTTAAGTGTAGAGAGCATGGCAGAATTCATCTATGCCATGCTGGTAACGGAAGGAGTCAGTGAGGCTACAGTTATCGGGCATTCCATGGGCGGATACGTGGCGCTCGCCTTTGCGGAAAAATATCCGCACCTGCTGGAAGGATTGGGTTTATTCAGCTCCACCGCCAAAGCAGATAGCCCGGAGAAAGTGGAAGCACGGCAGAAATCCATCCGCATGATGCAGCAATACGACAGGGAACCATTCCTGCGGCAGCTGATACCAAATATGTTCGCGGAGGCGTTTCGCAGCAAACAGGCTGCCCGCGTGGAAAATTTTGTGCAGCAGGCCCTGCCGGGCAATAAAGAACCGCTCATTGCGTATTATGAAGCAATGATAGCCAGGCCGGACAGAACAGCCGTATTAAAAGAGATCAGGGTACCGGTGCTGTTCTTCATCGGCAAAGATGACCAGGCAGTACCACCAGATAATACATTAGGACAAGTAACACTCCCGGCTATTGCCAGCGTGCATATTTTTGACCAGGTAGGACACATGGGACTATTAGAGGTTTACGAAGAAAGTAATCTCGTCCTTCATCATTTTATAGCTTTTTGCCAGCGGGCGTTGTAACAGGAATTTGCGGAAAATATTAATCATCACTTTATTGGGCCTGGTTTCCATGGCTGCAAAGGCCGATCACGTTATCGGTGGTGAAATGTATTATACCTACCTGGGTAAAGTTGGTGCGAATAATCAATACTCCATCACGCTCAAGCTCTTTATCCGCTGCGATGCAACCAGTCAGCAAATAGATCAGCAGGTAAATATTACCATCTATAATGCCGGCGGCAGCAGGGTAAGGGACCTGGAGAACATTCCCCTGGGCAACCTGCAACGTTATTCCGCGAATGAAGTTGATCCCTGCATCATCAACCCTCCCAATGTATGTTACCAGATCGGTTATTATACCAGAACGGTAGATCTGCCTCCTAACGCCAGCGGCTATATTGCCACTTTTGAACGTTGCTGCCGGCGGATAGGGCTTGCTAATATATTTTCAGACAACAATAATGTAGGCGGCACTTATTCCTGTAGTATCCCCGGCAACCATAATGGTTTTGATACAAACAGCAGTCCTACTTTTTCAAAAGAAAGAGGCGTGATCGTTTGTGCCAATAACCGGTTCAAATACGATTTCGCCGCGGAAGATCCGAATGGAGATTCATTGGCCTACTCCTTTTCTACTGCATTTACAGGAGCAACCAGGGATGACCCGAAACCAGACGTATCCAGCCCTCCCGGCCAGACCGTTACTTACAAATCTCCCTTTTCCGCAGACCTGCCATTGGGAGATAAGGTAACCATTGATCCCTTAACCGGCGTCATTTCCGGTATTGCTCCCAGGAGCGGCCTGTACATTGTAACAGTTACCGTGAAAGAATACCGCAATGGTATTTACATCGGCGAACACCGCAAGGAATTCCAATTCACGGTAGAATCATGCGTGCGGCAGGTAGTAGCAGCCATGCCGGATAAATATAATGACTGTGATGGCTATACGATCACCTTCATCAATAACAGTACGCCGAACAAAGAATATGTATGGGATTTTGGTGATGGTAATACGTTAACCACTACCAGCCGCGAACCTTTTCAATATACTTACGCCGTTCAAAATACCTATACCGTAAAACTGTCTGTAGACAAGAACAGTAGTTGCGGCGACAGTGCTTTTGCCAAAGTGCTTGTTTACCCTGTATTAAAACCCTCTTTTGATGCCAGCGGGCTTTGCATCACCAAACCTACACAGTTCATCAATACTTCCACTAACGACATTGGTAATTTTGAATACTATAAATGGGACTTTGGGGACGGTGCTATCCTGAATGATACGGCTAATGTGAGAACAACGAGCTGGCAATACACCCGGCCCGGGGATTATATTGTTAGCTTATATACCAGAACAGACAAAGGCTGCGAGAAAACATTTAAAGACACGCTCAGCATTTATGATAAACCGCCATTCACCACTACCGGCGATACAGTGCTTTGTATCAATGACGGTTTAACGCTGAGCGCTGAAAGTACGCTGCCGGGATCTTATCTCTGGGGTCCAACACCATTATATAATATCACAGGGGAAACTACTCCTAACCCATACGTTACGCCGAAGGTGGATTATACCTATAACGTTACCTTCACTGATAATACCGGCTGTACCAATACCAAAGAAGTGAAAATAGATGTACGGGATAAATTATTGGTACGTACCGGGGCAGACAGTGTGATCTGCACGGGCGATCCCGTAAACCTCCAGGCAGTAGCAGACGGGCCTTACCGGTTCACCTGGACCGATCTTGGCACCCGTGCTATTTTAGGCAACACAGCCAACATAACAGTAACGCCCGCACGATCAAGCTCTTATGAGATCAGAGTAGACCTTGGTACCTGTTTTGCGGCGGATTCCATCAATTTCAGAGGGGTGGATCCACCCAATGCTTTTGCCGGTTTGGATACTGCCATTTGTTATGGAGAAAAGCTTTGGCTGCATGCCAGCGGCGGTGCTTATTATTCCTGGACGCCACCCGGTACCCTTACGAGCCCAAGGCTTCCCAGCACACTGGCATGGCCTAAAACCACCACTACCTATGTGGTAACCGTTACGGATACACTCGGTTGCCCCAAACCAGTCACTGCATCCAGGACCGTAACCGTTATTCCTCCCGTTCCAGCTTTTGCCGGGAATGATACCATTATTACCAAAGGCCAGTTATTCCATATGCATGGAAGCGGCGGATACAGCTACACCTGGACTCCGGCAGACGGGCTGACCAACCCAAATATTGCAGATCCTGTCACCAATATCAACCGCGATTTCACTTATCACCTGGTAGTCAGAACGATAGAAGGATGCGTGGGAGAAGACGATATTAAGATCCGGTATATGGCCGGCCCTGAAATTTATGTGCCCACTGCGTTTACCCCTAACGGTGATGGTGTGAATGATATATTCCGGCCACTGCCCGTAGGGATCACCAAACTGGAATCCTTCAGGGTGTATAACCGCTGGGGAGAAGAGGTTTACAGCACCAATGAATATTTGAAAGGATGGGATGGTACCCGCCGTGGTCAACGGATAGATTCCGGTACTTATGTATGGATCGTAAGAGGTATGAACGAAGCAGGCGTGATGATGGAACGCCGGGGAACGGTAGTATTGATCCGCTGATAAATGATAATAACTCACTAAGAAAGCATTACACTTGAGCTTCTTTTTTATGTGCGGATAAGCCCGCCAATCGCACTTAAAACCCTTTATTTTCCGTAAATTCAGAGAGCACAACAAGCCTTACCCCATGGGCAAATTTGTATTCCTCGTTATCTTGAACTGCATGCTTTTTTGCATCGCAAACGCCTATCACATCATCGGCGGAGAGATCTTTTACCGCAACGTAGGATTCAATGCACTTAATGGTAATTTCCGCTATGTAGTTACGCTCAAATTATACCGCGATGGCGATTTTGTATGCGGCAGCCGGCAGGGTTGCCTGGATTATTTTGAGAACCCTGTTCCGATCAACATCTTTAATGCAGCAGGCAGCCGTGTGGGGCCTCCCAGGATACTAAGCATACAATACACCCGCCCTTTGAGGGACACCCTGAAGAATCCCTGCCTTGCGCCACAGACCATTTACCTGGAAGTAGCTTTTTATATCAGCGATACCATTGAGCTTCCTCCCATTGCCGGCGGATATTATATTTCTTATCAACGTTGCTGCCGCGGGGAAGCATTGACCAATATCTACAATTCAGAAAGAGAAGGCTCTACTTTCTATACCGTTATCCCCGGTACCGGATCAAGGCCCGGCAATAACAGTGCTTATTTTGGTATAGACGAAGCGCCCGTGATCTGTGCAGGCCTTCCCTTCCGTTATAACTATTCCGCCACAGACCCTGACGGCGATAGTTTAACGTATGAACTCTGCAGCGCCCTGGCGGGAGGTAATACCCGGAACAATGAATCTGTTTCTCCACCACCATACACCACAACAGTCAGTTATATAGCTCCTTATCATGGCGGTGCGCCTATGGGCGGAAATCCCGCCATGGCCATTGATAACAATGGCCTCATCACCGGCATTCCGGACAGGCCCGGGAAATTTGTTGTATCCGTATGCGTAACGGAATATGACCGGGCCACGAAACAACGGCTGGGCACACATCATAAGGACCTGTTGATCACGGTCTACAATTGCGTTACGCGGATCACGGCGTCCACTCCTTCCCTGCTCAATAACTGTAGTGATACCTTAGGATTTTCCGTGCCCATTACCAATAACAGCGTGGCAGGTTTTACCTCTACTTTCCAGTGGACCTTCAGTGATGGTACGGACACGGTCACTAATTCCCGCGATGTGTTCTTTCACCAATTCGCTGATACAGGCGTATATCGTGTTAAACTGGTAGTGAATCCGGGATTACCCTGTACGGACAGTACCACAGGCAGGATCAACAATTATCCCGGACTGCGTGCAGGCTTTACCGTAGATGGATTATGCAGGGAGAACCCTGTGTACTTTAATGATACTTCTTCCTACCGGTACGGCCGTATTATCAGCCGGAAGTGGGATTTTGGTGTACCCAATACCAAACTGGATACCTCGCTTGTGCAAAATCCTGTATATAGATTTCCCAAGGGAGAAGTGTATACAGTCCGGTTGATGCTGCAAACCAACCGGGGCTGCGAAGCAGAAGTAACAAAGAACCTCCGGCTCTACGAAGTGAATCCATTTGCGGGGAACGATACCATCCTTGCCCGTGGGGAAACGTTGAAGTTACAGGCATCCGGAGGGGATACCTATGCCTGGTGGCCACCCACAGGGCTTAGTGATGCCAACATACGGGACCCGCTCCTACGCTGGAACAACGAGATAGATTTTGTGCTGAGGGTATCTAACCAGCAGGGATGTGTGGGGTATGATTCCATCAATGTTAAATACTACACCGGCCCTGAGTTCTATATCCCCAATGCTTTCACTCCTAACGGGGACGGTACCAATGATTACTTCCGGTTCATTCCGGTAGGTATTAAAGAATATCATTTCTTCCGCATCTTCAACCGCTGGGGTGAACTGATGCACAGCTCCCTGGACTTCCGCAAAGGATGGGACGGTTATTACAAAGGCCGTCCGGCTGCCATAGATACCTATCTCTGGATCCTGGAAGGGGTAGACATGAACGGCAGGAAACTTTTCAAAAAAGGAACGGTAACTTTGTTGCGCTAAAATGAACGTAACATGAAAATTGCCCTGATCACCGGCGCCACTGCCGGTTTTGGAGAAGCTTGTGCAGAAAGGTTTGCCAAAGAAGGATACCATCTTGTGATCACCGGCCGCAGGGCAGAACGGTTACAGGAAGTACAGCAGCAACTGGAGCAGCAATATAAGGTAAAGGTTAAAACCCTTGTATTTGATGTAAGGGATAAAGCAGCGGTAGAAACCGCGCTGGGTTCCCTGGAAGATGCATGGCGGGCAATAGATGTATTGGTAAATAACGCAGGCCTTGCCCTGGACCTTTCCACCATCGACGAAGGCAATACAGAAGACTGGGATACCATGCTGGACACTAATGTAAAAGGCCTCCTTTACGTTTCCCGTACCGTGATCCCCTGGATGCGGGACCGCCGAAAAGGCCATATTGTGAACATTGGCTCCACTGCCGCCAAAACCGTTTATGCAAAAGGGAATGTGTACTGCGCCAGCAAAGCTGCCGTGGATGCACTTTCACAGGGTATGCGAATAGACCTCCTCCCCTATAATATCAAAGTAACCGCAGTACATCCCGGTGCTGCAGAAACAGAATTCTCCCTGGTGCGGTTCAAAGGAGATGCCTCCCGCGCCAAAGATGTGTATAAAGGATTCACTCCCTTAAGCGGGAAAGACGTGGCTGACGTGGTGTTTTACTGCTGCTCCCTGCCTCCGCATGTTTGTATTAACGACCTGGTGGTGACCCCAACGGCCCAGGCCAATGCTTATTATATCCACCGGTAGAAAATTACACATACGTGTTATATTACAGTTTATAATTATTATATATATTTGAAATCCCGGGTAATATTAGTGCGGAAATGATACTGTAACGGCCAGGGAGCCGGATGCCTTATAAATACCACCAAGTAGAACGAGAGTATACATTGCATTGAAAGGATGCAACCATCAAATGCGCCTATTGATAATCCTATATACCATATCCCTATGCTAACTTTTGTTACTATGTACGTCATCAGACTGTACTATCCTAGATGGAAAGAATTCTTTAGTTTCTATTTTGACAGTTCTCGCAGGAACAATTATGGCCGTTGGGCCATGCGTCAAAGCTGGAAGGGCGAAAAACAGTACTCCTTCGGCTATAGCTGAAAAAACATTCGTTTTTCATAAAAAAGGCTTTCGTTTATGCGAAAGCCTTTTTTATTTTATGCCGTGAGTGCTTTGTAGATGTTCTTCAATTGATGGGTATGCCGCTTTGTATGCACTACCATAAAATTAAGCCACTCCAACCGGGTAAGATGGCCAGCACCGGGTAATTCAAAATCCAGGCAGGTTTTAGTAAGGTCCAGTGTGCTGGCTGCCTCTTCAATTTCTTCCCAGATCTTTTCCAGTTGGCCCCTTACTTCCTGTTTAACATGCGGCCCATCTGAAGGAATGATAAAGTCCGGCGACTTCATTTTGATATCGAAGTTCAGGAACTGGTCCCGCAATGGTTTTACCATTACGTCCGGCGGCCTTTCTGTTTCTGTTGTATTACCATACAGGAGACCGGCAGATACTGCTTTGGTGAGGTGTTCACCTACTTGTCCTCCCGTCCAGCTGCCTTCAAAAGGCACCTTGTTGAGTTGCTCCTGGTTGAAAGCATCCAGGGCTTGTAATAAGGCAGTTTGGGTTTCTTTGATTTCCGTATTTAATTCCGTTGCCATAATGTGCGTATTTTATACCTGCAAGTTAGGTGCTCTGCTTTTTGGAGAGCGGGGGGGAATACGTTAATTAAGAGGCTTTTTGCGACATAATTGACAAGGATTGGGAAAAAAAGTACTAATACCGGATACCGCAGATGTTTATTTTTACTTGTTATGAAAACACTCTTACTCCTCTGCTGTTGCGTACAGATCTCTATGGCGCAAACCATTGATAGAACGGCCACAGCTGAAACAAAAGCCTTGTTCAAAAACCTCCTTTTACTCTCTGAGGATCATGTGTTATTTGGTCACCAGCATGCTACAGAGTATGGGCATGGCTGGGCTAATGAAGCTGACAGATCTGATGTAAGGTCTGTAGTGGGTTCGCATCCCGCAGTGATAGGTGTTGATTTCATGGGCTTCTCCGGGAATTCTCCCGAAGCAGTAAAACAGGCAAAAGAGCAGATCAGAAAAACGGTAACAGATGCTTATGACCGTGGTGGTGTGATCACTGCTGCCTGGCATTTCTCCAACCCGGTTTCCAAAGGTGGTTTCTATTGGGTGGACTCTCTTTCCTTACCGGCAGTTAAATATATCATTCCCGGTGGCAGCGCACATCAAACTTATAAAGAGATCCTTCGCGGCATTGGGGAATGGGCACATAGTGTAAAAGGGAAGAACGGAACGCTCGCCCCCGTGATCTTCCGCCCTTTCCATGAATTTGACGGGGATTGGTTCTGGTGGGGAAAAGGCCATACCTCCCGGGAAGACTTTATTTCATTATGGCGCTTTACGGTTTCTTACCTGAGGGACAGTCTCCAGGTACATAACTTCATCTATGCCTTTTCGCCGGATAATAAATTCAATACGAGAGAGGAGTTTTTAGAACGTTATCCCGGAGATGAATGGGTAGATATGGTAGGCATGGATAATTACGGGGATATGGGAAGAGACCGTTATGACCTGGAAACGGCTGCGCGTAAGTTAAAGATCGTATCGGACCTTGCCCTTGAAAAAGGTAAACTGGCTGCCTTCACGGAAACAGGACTGGAATCCATTCCCAATACAAACTGGTGGACGGGTACCCTTTTAAAAGTATTGAAAACACCAGGGCTGCGATTAAGTTATGTGCTGGTGTGGCGCAATGATATGAAGAGCCCTACGCATTATTATGCGCCATTTCCGGGGCAGGTAAGTGTACCGGATTTTAAATTGTTCTATGATGATCCGTTTACTTTGTTTGAGAAGGACCTTAAAAGTATTTACAAATTATAGTGTCACTAACTGTACACACACTTCTTCCCGTTTCCCTTTCACTTTTTTATACGCCACCAGCACCTTGCCTTCTCCAACTGTTTTCAACACAGGGAAGTTGGCATAAGCATCAGCAGATGTAATAAAACCGGCAGCGATCTTTTCACCGTTGCCTGCTTTGTGCTGGATGCCTATCCTGCTGCCACTGGTATCTACTGCTTCGTCCCATACCAAAGCAAGGTCCCCGTTCTTTAACGCGGTGATTTGCGGATGTTTGGCAGTAGGTAATGCACTGATACTTTCTCTGCGCGTGTAGGTGATACCGTTATCAGGAGACTGGCAATAAAAAACGCCCTGCCCTCCGCCCATGGTGAACCATGCAAAATGCAGGCCCTGTGCGTTCTTCACTAATGCAGGCCCGGTATGGGGGCAACCATTGATCGCCCAGTTATCTGCGCTGATCCGTACGGGCGGCGAAAAAGTAGCACCGCCATCTGCGGATACAATATGTACCATATCCCGGATCGTATCATTGATGATGTCCCTGAAGGTTGCATGTAATCCACCATCAGCATCTACATATAAAGCAGTGCGGCAACACTGGCAAACCGTTTGCGCAATCTGTCTTTCTTTCTGAAAGCCGGGCGCTTTGCCGGTAGTGGCAATGTATAAAGTGGAACCTTCTTTCGTATCATTCTTCCTGTTATCCAGCCATATGGTAACAGCTTCACCGGAAGGCAGTAAAGCCATATCAAAATAACGCTGGTCATAACTGGCGGTATCTGTTACCAATGGTTGTGCAGGTAACCAGTTTGCACCCGCATCGACGGACCGGGTGTAATACACTTTGCCTGCATATTTATTTCGCGGGTCGCCGCTTTGTGTGCCATACATGGCTATTACTTCCCCGTTGGGCCTGAACACCATTTTGGGCATGTTCTCCGGATGTGCCTGGATGCCTGATGTAGTAGGGATCAGTTTTCCTTTTGAAAACGTCAGGCCTTCATCCGGGGAAACAGCATAATACAACTGTTCGTTTTCTACCCAGCTCACTACGATCTGCCCTTGTGCATTACGCGTCATATAAGTACAGGAGGCATCGCGGGAAGTATCCGATAATACCAGTTCCTTTCCTCCTGAAAATGATGTTGTTCCTGTATCACATGCTACTAAGAAAAGCAATCCTATCAACCAATATCTCATGATCATTTTTTTGCGCTGAAGGTATAAGCTACTCCAACATTAAAGGTTCTGTTCGGGCCGGGGCGGTAACTTTTGCCGAAGGCACTTTTATCTACTGTTACAGCATACATCACATCTGCCACATTGCGGCAGTTCACCCAACATTCAAAGCCCCCGATGCTATATCCCACGCGGGCATTCAGCAGATCGTAACCTCCGTATTCTTCTGTATTCGCCGGGTCCATAAAGTATTTACCCACATGCTGCCATTCCAGTCCGGTGCGGATACCTTTCAGGAAAGCGGGTTTCCAGGTGATCTCTGTATTGGTGATCACAGCCGGTGCGCCATTCATACGGTTGCCGCCGAACTGTTTTCCTTTATCTTCATACCTTACAAAATCATGCACCGCATAAGTGCCGCCGGTACGGAAAAGGATGGAAGGTACCGGTGCATAACGCAGGTTCCATTCTACGCCGCTGTGGCGGGTTTTACCAGCATTCTGATTTTCTGAAGAACCATCCGGTAAACGCACGCTTACGATCTCATTGGTACCATCCATACGGTAAAGGCTCACATCCACATATCCCTTGTTCTTTGCAAAAGAGAACCACCCACCGATCTCGTAGTTGTGATAGGTGGCAGATTTAAGTGTGGGTACTTTTACCCCGCGATAGAGTTCGGAAATATTAGGGGGTGCAAAGCCCACGCTGTAATTGGCGTACAATCCACGGTCATGACCGAAATCGTACGTCAATCCCAGCTTAGGCGTCCAGGCATGAAAGTAATTACGTTCATCAGGAGAACCGGTAAAAGCGGAAGGAAGAAGATGATTATCAAAATTGTAATCCATCCTGTCGTAACGCAATGCGGCAATTACTTTCATGTGTTCTATAGGGCTCATCTCAGCCTGCGCATATAAGGCTGTATTTAATAAACCGGCATGGTAATCCGTTAATACGGAATCTGTTGGGGTGTAGCCGGTGAAATATCCGGCCGCATCCCTGTCAACATCAATATAGTTAGCAAAATAAGTAGCAGGACTGTAATCCGCGCTAAGCCCGGTTATCAGCGAAGCATGCTTCCAGCCGAAACGTTTTTTATGCTGTACCAGCAAACCATAACTCTGAAAAGCATCGCTGTTTATTTCACCGCGGGCCTTTAAAGGGTCGTTGGTTGTTTTGATGGCATAGAAAGGATTCTGCCCTATTTCATTATGGCGGTAAAAGGCCGTGAAACTGGTGAAGTTACCGGCGTTCCACTGATGCTCCAAAGTACTGCGCACCCTGAAAGCTTTTACCATCCTGTAAGAGAAGGTGTGAAAACTTTTGTAGTTCTTCGAAAAGAAGTTCGTACTATCTATACCACCCGTCTGATCTGTTTTATAATCCACTAAGGAGATCCCGTTGGTCCAGGTAGTACGGTCGTTGATCTTGTATTCCGTTTTTAAAGTGAGGGCCAGTTTGTGGAAGTCGCTATGTTCAATATATCCATTGTGCTGGTTGGCATAATACCCTCCCAGGATCACACCCAGTTTACCTTTGGTGCCTGATACACTGAAGTCTGTGCGTTTGTATCCCTGGTTGCTCATTTCCGCCTGCACTTTGGCAGTAGGTAATAAGGTAGGGGAAAGTGTGATAAAGTTCACGGCGCCTCCAACGGCTTCGCTGCCATATAAAGAAGAGGCCGGGCCGCGGATCACTTCTATTGTTTTCAGCGCAGCCATATTTATTTCAATGAGCGCATTATGGTTAAAGTCTCCCGTGGTGCGGATGGGAATACCATCTTCCAGGTAGAGGAAAAGGCTGCGGTAACCAATGGGCTGGCGAATAGCCATGGTATGCTGTTCATTTCCCAGGTCTACCATGTACACGCCGCTCACTTTGTTCAATACCTGTTCCAGCGAAGTAGCTTTTGTTTCTTTGAGCTGCTGGGTAGAGATAGAACTGATGGCGATCGGTGCTTCCGTGCGGAACTGTTTATCCCGGCCTGCGGAAACGATCACTTCATTCAAACGGGTGGAAAGCGGTTCCATGTAAATGACCATCTCTCCTTTTTGTGCAGCGGGCATGCGTTTAGCAACATAACCTATATATGATACCTGTATGGAATCGATCCGGTGTGGTTCTGAGAGTGTGAACCTCCCCTGCGCATCTGTTGTGCAGCCGTTGGCATTACACTGGATGGTAACACCGGGGAGTGCTTCCCTTGTTTGCGCATCAATTACCCGGCCCTGTAATTGCATTTGGGCAGCGGCGGGTATGCAGGGAATGGTTAATAAAAAAAGTATAAAAATGCGAAGCATGTTTTAGCTTTTAGCTTGTACGTAATGGGGTTACTATGCGTTGCCAGCAAGGCACGCTTTATGGATGCAAAGATGCATTATACCCGGGGCACGGGTAAGCTCAAGATGTCTGAATTGCCCGTAATCAGGCCTGAGGTGGGTGAAACACCGCATGAAGGGGATCGCGGTGTGCGCCGCCATTATAAGCGGTAAACAGCTCTTTAACAGCTATGGAAGGGGTAAGATGGAATGAAGTGTTGATCACTGCGAAAACCACTTCGTACTTATCTTTCAGGGCATTGCCGTTCTGCTCTTTCTTCGTTTCCTTCTCCATCTGCTTCATCAGCTGGCATTGACCATGGCAGGCCAGCTGGGGTTTGGCCTTGTTAATACACAGCACTTTAGCGATGTAATCCCTGTTCATCATGAATTCCGCCAATACCAGTCCCTTGCTGAATGTTTGCAGCATAAGGCTTGTTAAGGTTATTATGACGAATACATGTTTCACCGATAACCGCAAATGTAGACATTAACCGGATGTATACAATGATTTTTATCAGGAGGGCCCGGTGTTTCCGGGCCCTCTGAATATTATTGTGCAAGCATGAACCGCAACGTTAAACCTCCGCGGGTAGTGGTGATCGGGTAAGCTGTAGAGATCACCGGAATGGTCTGACGACGGTCATAGAAGAACTTGATATTTAAGCGGTTGTTCACCACATAGTCTATTGTAGGCTGAATACCGATCACTTTCTGACCGCTGGTGGGGATCACCAGGTCCGCATCCAGGCGGTTGTTCACGGTTTTATCGTCACGGAAGCTCAGGTCCAGCCGGAAGTTGAGGTCATTTTCCAGGCGGTTGCCACCTTCCTTGCCAATTTTGAATGGCATCGGGAATCCGCGAACACGGTATCCTGCGCCCATGGTTATTTCGCTGGAGCGCATTTCGCTCAATTGATAATCGATCAGGCTGAGACTTAATGTACGGCTGCGTTTGAAGCCCAGGCGCACATTCAGGCTATTGGTAAAGGTCATATCCGCTTCCAGCAACGGTGCAAACTGTTCGGTGATAGTCATGTTCGGCAACAGGAAGTACGGTACGTAGTTACCGGAAACAGAATCGCGGAAGGCAGGATAACCTAACAGCAATGGATCGTAGAACATCAATGCGGTGTTGTAGGAGTTCATACTGAGGCTTCCTACATATGCATGTGTTAAGGTGAAGTTGGTCAGGAAGTCCGTGAATGGTTTTACCCTGCTCAATCCATTATAAGTGATCCGCCAGTTAGGTCTTGGCAGGATGTTCTTGAACGGATTGGACCTTACACCTGATTCTCCCTGTTTCAACAAACCGATCGTTTCAGGACTCTTACCGGTATAGGCTGCCAGGAAAGCCGGGATCAATACATCCTGTGCATAACGGCCATAACCATAGCGGTAATCCGGATCTTTAGGATCAAATTCAGGTACACTTCCTCCATTATTATAGGGGTTCTCTTTACCTAAACGGGCAGAGATCACCTTACGGTAAGATTCAAAATCCTTGAAGGTGGTAGATACACCATTCTGTGTATTGATCTTGCCCCACATGGTTTTAATGGCAATGAACGTTATTTCAAAACCACCTGCATCATAAGGGTTGAGGTGACCGAAAGCACCATTACCGATGGTATCCTTGTAGAGTTCAGAGTGTGTTTTGGTAAATGACTTTGTGAGATTGAGGTCTATCCGCAGATCACGTACCGGCTCAAGGTTCACCTGAACATCCAGTTTTTGCGTGAACTGTTGCTGGAACTGGATATTGAAAAGCGTATCCCTGGAAAGGAGTCCTTTCTTCGAGAAGTCGTCCATCCATTTCTTATTAGGCTGATAACCGAATACAAATGGAAGGCCAGGTGCCATGGATGCAAAGTTCATCCCTATCAGTTTCGTACTATCCAGGTAACCTGGTAAACGGGTACCGGCGTTTTCCGAGTAATTGATGGTTGCTCTCTTTAAAGACATGGCTACACGCATCAGTGCTTTCACGAAACCGGATACCTGCGCATCGTCTTCCGCTGCTTTCGGTTTTTCTTTCGGTGCAGCAGCGTTGTTCATGATCGGCGGCTGTACAAAATCACTACCGGAAGAAGCGTTCATCTTCCTCAGCCATTTACTCTTATTATAGAGGTCTGTGAATTTCAATTCCGCATTTACCATTTTCTGGTGAGAGTTCTCAATGGCGTTACCGAGGTACAATGCCAGGCGGGATGCGCCTATCCACCTGTATTCCGTTCCATAACTTACCGCTACGTTCGTCCAGCTCAGGAGCGGGAATTTTGAAGTAGGCAATGTATACGTAATGGTGGCATTGTGGAAATAGTTGGTGGTACGGCCTAACTTGAAGAAGTTAGTACGCACACTGTCTTTCTTCGGCCCGGTATTGATACGGCCCTGTGGTTCATCGATACGTGCCATGTTTGTGGCATTGAAGTCGATAGACAGGTTACGGGTGAGGTCCAGTTTGAAAATATAATAACGGTCGAAGGTGAAATACTTATCGTACGTTTCCTGTAAAAGGAATGGCCCGCCACCTACGTTACGCAAACGCGTTGCACCGAACTGCCGTGTTACATCTGCACGGAAGCTGATGATAGAAGGAATGTAGTTAAAGTTGAATTCTTTCACCAGGCCAAACCAGGGCGATTTACTTTTGATCAGTTTCCTGAATGGTTCAATGAACCTGGGTGTTCCTGCAAAGTTGTACCCTAAACCACCACGATGGCGGGTGAGCACATCACTCTGGATAACAGGGTTATGCCGGCTGATCTGTGAATAGGAATAGCTGATATCAAAGTTCTCAATATCCCAGAGGCGGCTCTTCGATTTACCAACCGCCATTTTACGAACGTTGGTAAAGTTGAGGCTGGTGATAGAAGTGAAGTCCTGTGCATTCTTACGGATGGAATCCCTTTGTTCTTTATCTCTCGCCAGGGCCAGTTTATCTTTCAGTTTAATGTCCAGGTCATATGGATCATATTCCGGATTGCTCACGGTTTGAGAATATCCTGCGTATACGGGAACCGTGATGCCGGTACGTTTTGGCAATAGTTTTCCAAGGTCCAGGTTCGTGGCTACATCGTATTGCAGGTAGTTATCACGGAAACGTTCATTCACCCGCTGATCAATTCCACCGAAACCTGCGGTGTGCATATTACCGCTGAAGGTAACGGAACCCAGGTCTGCCAGTTGCAGGTCCATCCGTGCTAAAGCAGCATACCCGCCTTTTTCATCCAAACCGGTAAGGCGCAGTTCATTGAACCATACTTCCGTACAAAGCGGCATCCCGTCGTTCTGAGGATTCAATACGCCGATCATGATACTGCGTACATCCCCTAAACTCGGGTTACCCATAATGGCAATGAAGTTATTACCATCTGCCTGCACGTAAGGGATCAATGGAGACGCACCATCGTTATTACGTTTCTGTTTCAACTGGCTGAAACGGTCCAGCTGAAGATCGAGGTTGTTGAGATCGGGCCATATTGCTGCTTCCGTTGTAGAATTCCATGGTGTTACTTTTAACGGAATACGGTATTCGTAATAGTTCTCTGTAAAGTCACTACCCACCCGCACGATCGCTTGCAGATCATTGTCCTTTAAAGAAGTGGGAACATTTACGGCTTCCGCGTGGATGAACATCTGGATGCGGCTGTATTGGCGGAGGTCCAGGTTCAGGTTCTTATACAATGCTCTTGTATCACCATCTTTCAGATCACAGATCTGTGCAGAGAGAGATTGTTCATTGAGCAGGATGTTAGTATTGTTGGTGCTCAGGGTATTCTGACGCAGGATACCGGGAGGCAGTACATATGGAATAGGTTTGCGGCGTGAGTTCTCCTCAATGTTCACGGCGGAAGCATTGAATGCTGTTGTCTGATCCACAGGGATAGGATCACCCGGTTTCAGTTCATACAGGTAACGGCGCCATTGATTACGCACGAGGTCCAGTTTCGCAAAACGCAGCACCACGGAATCTTCAAAGCCGGTGAGGAACATCCGCATGAAACGGATGGATTTGAAATCCGGGATATTACCCACTTTTCTGTCGTACTGGTTCACCGGTACTTTGAACTGGTACCATACTTCATCATGTGTGGAATTATCAGGATACTGTACCGTGGTGGTAAATTTGTCTACCAGGTAATTGCTGCCCACCTGCATGTTCGGTGTAATGTTCACACGATACTGGAAGTATTCTTCCGTTTCGTTCATGGTATTATCCCTGTTCAGGTCTTCTGATTCAGGATAGTTGGTAGCAGCCTGTGAAAACTGTGAATTATTATCAGAAACCGGGGAGTTACCTTCCGGCCCGTTAATATATTTATACCTTCCGAGGATGCCGGTACCTTTTCCGCCGGTAGGGTTTGGTGCCGCATCATAGTCTCCATGACGGTACCATTTGTAATTATCGTTGGAAGGATCTTTCAGTGCATTCCGGTAAGCATCAGAGCTGGCACCGAAAACGGCTAAGAGATCGTTCAGGTAGGCAGCGCGGAAATGTTGTTCATCATCGTCCAGCAAACCATCAAAACCAACGTCCTGGTAACGGCGGATGGCAGGGTCGTTATCAAAAGCCTGCGTGATCTGCTGCTGGAATTTAGGAACACGGCCCCAGCGGCTGGAGTCCAGTTTGTTCCGGTCTGTGATGGGATTAGGTAATCCGTTTTCAAAAGCTTTACGGGAATCTTTCAGTACATCTTCAGAAACGTTACCTAAGTTGAAATATAACTGACCGCCTGTGCTGGTTGGATTAGTGATGAAAGGGTCCTGGATCCAGAATTCGATGAACTCGATATTCGCCGTTTCAAAGTCGCTGTTATCGATGGCGCGCATCATACCTCCCCAGCGGGATTTTGGATTACGCAACCTGCCGTTCGGGAACAATGCCAGCGGAGAGGATTCAAAGTTGTAAGGCCCTTTTTCTTCCGGGTAATAGGCAAGGTCCAAAGTACTTAACTGGCTTTGTCCGAAATCTGTGGAACGGTTCGGGAACACATCTTTCTGATAAACGAGGCGGGTACGCGGATCACTTTGTGATGGGCCTACGCCTGGTGGCAGATTGGGTGAGTTCGGGATCTGTAAGGTAGGCTCAATAATATACCAGGCCAGCAATGCCCTGTTGCGGCCATAAGGCAATGTATCATTCAAAGCAGCTTCGGGGAAAAGGATATTACCGTTTGCATCCGTAGCATCTCTTGGTGTAGAAGCCAAAGCCCAGCTGGTAGCAGGGAATTTGAGATCGTATCCGTTGCGGGCTCCTTCAAAATCGTCTATCATTACCTGGCCCTGTTTGCTGCCGGCAGCATTCACCAGTTTACTGTGGCCGGGGAACAGGCGGGCCACCTCTCCTGTGAAATTGATAGTGGCAGGGCGGGTAGACTGGAAGTTGGGTAATTTATCCAGCATGCGGGTAAGGCCGCGCCATTCTGAAACATAGTTTGCATCCAGGCCTACTACGGTATTCTTGATCGGATCGTCCCCATAGTTCACTTTCTGGTAGTAAGGTCTTTCACTCATTCTTACTACCGTACCGCCAATGTTCAATTTATCATTCACGAAATAATCCAGGCGCGTACCCATATAGTTGCGGACCTGTTGACCGAAGAGGGCGTTGTTTTCAAACTGCACATTGATGGGAACACCTGAGCTCAGTACACCACCGTTGATGATCTTGATCCGGCCCAGGTTATAATCGATAATGAAATCCACGTTCTCGCGCAACATCTGTCCACCGGCTGTAACAGTTACAGAACCGGGCGGGATGTTATAAGCGTTCAGTGAAATTTCAGAAGAGTTGGAAGATTTATAGGAACCTTTCAGGATGTACCTGTTCAGGTTCGGGAATTGCTGTGCGATCACTTTGATGGAGTCGTACAGCATGGGGTAGAGATATTGTTTTTCCAGGATAGGGTCTCCTTCAAAGGCTTTCCGTAATCCATCCGAGAAAGGCTCCAGCACGGGGAAGATCACTTTCCCGTTCATGGAGTTGATCGTATATCCTTCCACGTAATCGAACACCCCATCCGGCTGAGGGTCGTTCTGATTATTGAGCCTGTCCAGGTTGAGGATGGTAATGATCGGTGCGCCTGCATATTGACCTTTGGCATCGGGGAGGTATCTTTTTTCACTCGGCACCCTGTCTCCTGCTCCTGTTCCGGTACCCGGGTCCTTGAACAGAACATCCAGCTTGAAATCCTGCCGGTTGATCTGGAAGGCATTGGTGGCGTAGATGTTTTTCATCATCAGGTCCCAGATGGGTAATGCGGGGCGTGCGGATGTAGCTTTGAGGAGTTTCAGGAACAGGATCCGCTGGTTGGCAGAATTATTCTGGTCCGGCGGTACATCCTGGGAAAACTCACCCACCTGGTAAACACGGCCATTGTAAGAATACTGGTAAGCTACGGCCAATACCTCATCCGGCTGCAATTGCTGGTTGAGGGAAATGAAACCCAGCTGGCGGTTCACTACGTAATCCGCAGAATCCAGTTTACGGGCAAAGGTTTTTTCAAACTCCTGCACCGGTTGCAGGCCCATTGCCAGCAGGCGGCTTACCACCGTCCCTGAATTCCTGGCCCCGGGATCGCTTACCAGGTTGGAATAGAGGATGTTGGTTCCGTTGTTGGGCTTACGGTCTGAAGTGGTAACAGTAAGGCTGGTATTAAAGGGGCGGTATTCTCCAAGGTCCATCAGACCTACGATATCCCGTGTATCCGTAGTAGCCCCTGTTTTATTGGTCACCCAAACTTCCACCCGGATGATATTCGTTTGGGTACGGATAACCGGCAGGGTGGCCATGGCATAATTAAAGGTATCGCGGAAGAACTGGCCCATCAGGAAGTGCCGGTTATCTTCGTATTCATCTGCTTTGATGGTAAAATCCTGGATACTGTTCCCTCCCCGCAGCACCATGTTCTGCTTTTGGGATTTTTGGTTACTCAGTACGCTCGTAACCGTGAGGCGGCCGAACTGCAACTGGGTTTTGACTCCAAAAAGTGATTGCACTCCTGAGATCAGGGAGCTGCTGAGTGGAAAACTTACGTTACCAGCTTCTATCTTTTTAATGATCTCATCCTGGTAGCCGGTATATTCCAGTTTTACCTGGTTTTCAAAATCGAAGGTGGACTGGGTATTATAATTGGTGATCAGCTTCAGCTTCTCCCCGATCTTTCCGGTCACGTTCATATTAATATCAATGTCGAAGTCGAAACCTCCGTTCTTACGGGCCCTTTCTACCAGCACGGGGTTCTTTACGTTCTGCCCCTGGTAACCAAAAGTAAGTCCCAGTGATCCTTGTGGTTTAATATCCACTTTGGTACCACCGAAAACACGGTCGAACAATTTATCGCCATAATATAACTGGGGAGCGGTGGTCCGCTGGTTGAGGTTACCGATGGTATTGGCCCTTTTCTGCCAGTAATCCTGTTCACTTTGCTGTGCCTGGAGGCGGTAAAAGTCGGCAAAGCTCATCACGGTAGGCTGCCGGTAATTTTGGCCACCTATCTTTTCGGTAACGATATATTGTTTTGTAACTGGGTCGTATTCAACATCTTTTCTGATGAGGGCGGGATCTTTGAGATCGATCGCATTCTTCACAGGGTCGGTCACAGCGCTGCCCCTCCGGTCACGGATGGGGAACTTCAGCGTGTCAGGCTTCGCAGTAGTATCTGGCTTCGCAATATCAGCTTTCCGGTTAACCGCAATCTCACTATTACTTTTATAGGTATATCCCGAACTATTCCTTGGTCTGGCGGCCGATTCCACAATGATAAAAGAGACAACACCTATTACTGCAATAGCACCATAGTAATTCTTTCTTGGCAAGCGATCTTAGGTTTTATAGAGGTCAAGGACTATAAATTTATAAACTTTTGAGGGATTTCTTTATAAGTACCTCCAATTCATTTAATTGAGGCTCTGCTTTCAGTACCCTCTGTACTGCCTGCTCAGCCATATTACGGGCAATACCCAAGGTTACCAAAGCATTTAACGCGTCATCCTGTATTGTATTGTGAGAAGTTACAGATAAATGTAATACATCCTCTTTACCATGTTTCTTCATTTTGTCTTTCAGTTCAAGAATGAGGCGCTTGGCCGTTTTAGCGCCTATTCCTTTCACTCCTTCCAGCATTTTCTCATTTTCCATGAGGATGGCCCGCTGAATGTCTTCCGGATGGAGGGAACTGAGCATCATCCTGGCGGTGCTGGCCCCAATGCCGGAAACGCCGATCAATTGGAGGAACATACTGCGTTCCGCATCGTCAAAAAAGCCGTACATGGTGTGGGCGTCTTCCTTGATATGTACGAAAGTGAGTAGTTTGCAGACTTCCAAATGCTGGATCTGTGACCAGGTGTGCAGGCTGATCTGAACTTCGTACCCCACCCCATTAACATCCAGATGCAGGAGGGTGGGCGATTTATAAGCCAGTTTGCCGTTTAAATATGCAATCATAATAATTTATCAGGAGGTAAATTTAAATCATAAATAGAAATATTCGTTTAAGTCGTACTTTTACGCCCATTTTAAACTTATCCAAATAATATGAGCAAAATAACGGCCGCCATCACGGCGGTGGGTGGGTATGTTCCCGACTATGTACTGTCTAACCAGGAATTAGAGAAATTAGTAGAAACAACAGACGAATGGATCACCACCCGAACCGGCATCAAAGAAAGGAGGATACTGAAGGGCGAAGGGAAAGGAACTTCTGAGTTATGCGTACCCGTGGCCCTGGAAATTTGCAAAAAAAGAGGCATCAGCCCGTTGGAGATAGACCTGCTGATAGTGGCAACAGTAACGCCGGACATGGTGTTTCCTGCTACCGCCAACGTGGTAACGGATAAGATCGGCGCGAAAAATGCATTTGGGTTTGATATCAGCGCAGCCTGCTCCGGCTTCCTGTATGCACTGGATACCGGTGCAAAGTTCATTGAAAGCGGGCGTTATCAAAAAGTAATGATCATCGGAGCAGATAAAATGAGCTCCATCATCGACTATACAGACAGGGCAACCTGCATCATCTTTGGCGACGGCGCCGGCGGCGTATTGCTGGAAGCTAACACGGAAGGTTATGGGGTAATAGACAGCATCCTGAAAAGCGATGGCCATGGCCGTGAGTTCCTGAACATGAAAGCCGGAGGTTCCAACCGCCCTGCCACCCTTGAAACCGTAGCTGCCCGTGAGCACTATGTATTCCAGGAAGGTAAAACGGTTTTCAAATATGCGGTGGCAAACATGTCTGACGCTGCCCGCGGCGTAATGGAACGCAACCACCTTACCGCAGATGACATTGCCTGGCTGGTACCACACCAGGCCAATCTCCGGATCATTAACGCCACTGCCAGCGCAATGGGCTTACCGGAAGAAAAGATCATGATCAATATCCAGCGTTATGGCAATACCACAGCCGGTACTATTCCTTTATGCCTCTGGGATTGGGAAAGCAAGCTGAAAAAGGGAGATAACCTGGTCCTGGCTGCCTTTGGGGGTGGTTTTACCTGGGGAGCCTGTTACGTGAAATGGGCTTACGATTCCAAGAATTAAGCGACTAATCATATTGAAAAGGGGATGTTCCTGAGGGGAGCATCCCCTTTTCTTTTGTCGAAGGAGTAACGAACCTTGAGCCTATGTCAAGCCTATGTGAAGCATATCCCAGGTATAAGAAAAGGCTACCCTGGGTGAGGGTAGCCTGTAATTTTATCGGGCTGGTTTAAAAGAAACCAGGTTCTTCGTTAATATAAAAATCAGAGCGGTAGAATCCATACAGGTCGGTGCCGCAGAAAGGGCAATAACGGATGCTGATATGGTTGACAACTTTTTTCTGTCCTTCTTTATAACCGGGCGTCAGGTAAAACCGGTACACGTTATGGGTATCCATCCGGTGTTCCGGGTAAGGCTTCACGATCCTTAAATTGATCCCTTCTTCGCGGGATACCTCATGTCTGATGCCAAACCTGGCGCAGCAGTACTTACGATACATATTCGGGCCATTTTCTTTCGTAGTTAGGTTATAATGGTAAACAAAGGGGGCTTACAGGCAGGTTAGCTAAGGCGCATTCAACATTACATAATAGCCTTTATAGACCGGATGCAGGTTTGCTACGGAAAGCGAATATGGGTACCATATCGGGTGAAACAAACACATCCCTGGGTTTCAATAATTGCTATGTGACTATGTGAATCTTTCTTAAATCTCAAAAACCAGCCCATGCTGCGTCAGGGCGTTATACTTCTTTTTGTCGAACCGGTAAAGGTGTGCTCCCTTTTTAGAAGTGCTCTTATCTTTTTCGTCCAGTTTTTCCAATATATCCATCGCTAATATCTTCTTCCTGAAGTTACGTTTATCTAATGGACGCTGGTATATTTCTTCATATAAATTTCTCAGTTGCGGCAGGGAAAACTTCTCTGGCAGCAGCTCAAAGCCGATGGGGTGGAAATGGGCCTTGTCCCTCAAACGGGCCAGGGCATCGTTCAGCATTTGTGTATGGTCAAAGATCAGTTCAGGGATCTGGTGAAGGGATAACCAGTGCGCGCCATGTTGATTGGCCAGGATACGGTCGTGCTCACTGATACGGATCAGGGCATAATAGGCAACTGATATTACCCTTGCCCCGGAATCCCTTTCCACATCGCCATAACACATTAACTGGTCCATATAGATATCCTGGATGCCGGTTGTTTGTTGCAATACACGGGTAGCAGCCTCATTGGTACTTTCTCCTTCCTGCACAAAACCGCCTACCATAGACCATGCCCCCTCCATAGGAGCCACTTTTCTTTTGATAATGAGCAATTTCAGTTTTCCGTCCTCAAAACCAAAGATGATGCAATCTACCGCAACTAAATGTCTGGGAGCGCTTTCGTATGGCATGCTGATGATTATTTTTTGATCCTTGTATATTCTATAAAATCCGTCTGCGGTATTTTTGTAACGCCCGTCTGGCGCAGCATGGTAACCAGCTGGCCACGGTGATAGGTGGAATGATTGAATGCGGACAGGATCACATGTTCCACCGCCGATTTACAAATTCCCCTCACCGCATGATGATATTCAATGGTATGTGCCAGCTTGGCATCCGAAGCCGTTGCTATAAAATCTTTCAGCAACTCGCTTTGCCGGGAGAACAGCTGCACAAATTCCTCCCAGCTCCCGGAAAAATCCTTTGCTGGCAAAATAACGGACGCTGCCAGGTGCAACCGCTGATACCAGACACTTTCCGAATCCCATATATGATAAATGGTTTTTCTCATGGAAGAGAAACTGCTGCCAAGATCTTTGTCCAGCTGCTCTTCCGTTAAACCATTCAGTAAAACGATGATCCGCTGGTTAGCCCAGATATTATACATCGCATACCTTAGTAGGAGATCCTTCATCTAAATCTTATTTTTACAGAGGTAAAATCATTAACAAGATAATCAATACCCGAAAACAATACAAAATCAAACCATGAAACAAGCTCCGCTTACCGGTTTCAGTTCAGTATGCGTTCATGCCGGGCATGAACAGGACCCGCAATATGCCCATCTTACACCCATATATGCTTCATCCACTTATGTATATGATTCTGCAGAACAGGGCATGCATCGGTTCAGCGGAAAAGAAGATGGTTATATCTACACACGCTGGGACAGTCCTAATTTCCGGGAAGCGGAAGAAAAGATTGCTGCACTGGAGGGTTTCGGGCTTTCGCTGCCATTGAAGGCAAAACTCCATGCATCCGGTATGGGCGCGCTTTCCACCTTGTTCTTTTCGAACCTTACCGCAGGGGATAAAGTGATCTCCCATTATTCATTGTACGGCGGTACTGACGAAATGTTACGGAAAACCTTGCCGCCATTGGGTATTGAAACCATCTTCATAGATATGCAGGACCTCAATAAAACGGAAGAGATCATCAAAGCAGATCCTTCCATTAAGATGATGTACCTGGAAACGCCCGCCAATCCTACGTTGAAGTGTGTAGACCTGGAAGCATTGTGCGGGCTTGCGCAGCAATACAAACTGATCAGCGCGGTAGACAATACTTTCGCTACCCCCTACCTGCAACAGCCCTTTGCTTATGGAACAGATTATGTGTTCCATTCCACCACCAAGTTCCTAAATGGCCATGGTACTGCCATTGGCGGCGTATTGGTAGGAAAGGATATTGAAATGATGAGAGGGCCGGTAGAAAAAATGGCCCGTATGCTGGGTGCCAATAGTAATCCTTTTGATTCTTTCCTGCTCACGCAGGGTATCAAAACGCTGGAAGTACGTATGGAACGTCATTGCCACAATGCTATGGAAGTAGCTGGTTTCCTGGATGGGCATCCGGCAGTGGCGAGGGTAAATTACCTGGGGCTGGCAGATCATCCTGATTTTATGATCGCTTCCCGCCAGATGAAACATGCCGGCGCTATGCTGAGCTTTGAGCTGAAAGACGGGCTGGAAGCAGGTAAACGTTTCATAGACCGTTTGCAGATGTGCCTGCGTGCAGTATCCCTGGGTACTTGCGATACCCTAATCTGCCATCCAGCATCTATGACACATTACAGCGTACCAAAAGAACTGAGGGAGAAATATGATATCACGGATGGTCTGATCCGTGTGAGTGTTGGCATTGAGTCAGTAACAGATATCTTAAACGACATAGAACAGGCATTAGCATGAGTATAGTTATCAGAAAAGCAGAAAGAACAGATTGTGTAAGGATGATGGAACTGGTGCGGGAATTGGCTTTATATGAAAAAGCGCCGCAGGAAGTAACGGTTACGCAGGAACATTTTGAAGCAAGTGGATTTGGCCCAAACCCGGTTTGGTGGGCATTTGTAGCAGAAGTAGATGGCGTGGTGCAAGGTATTGCATTATACTATATCCGTTATTCCACCTGGAAAGGATGCCGCATGTTCCTGGAAGACCTGGTTGTGTCTGAAAACGCCAGGGGTAAGGGATTGGGCAAACTATTGTTTGACAGGCTGATAGAAGAAGCGAAAGAAAAGCACTTCTCAGGGATGGTATGGCAGGTATTGGAATGGAACGAACCTGCTATCAATTTCTATAAAAAATACCATGCGAAGTTTGATCCGGAATGGTGGAATGGCAGCATTGAGTTTACTGTTTCTCAAAAATAAGTTCTGAAGAAAGGCCTCCCGGATCTGTGAAGAAACGGCCGATCCTGAAGCTCTTTTTATCTTCTGCCATTTTGAAATAGAACCGCTGCTGACGGGTTTTCAGCAACAGGCTATCACCTTCAATGGTATAAAAGTAGATGCCGGATTCATTGGCGCGGCTTACATATTCCGGTAGTTTGCGGGATTGAAAGAAGAAACTGCCTTCCGTTCCGGTGGCATTGGTTGTGGGCAGGGAAGGTTGAGCATCATGTTTGAATACGATCACTTCTTCACGCTGGCTGGTTTCTACCCAACGTTCTTCATACTTGTCTGATTTACTGCAGGAAGACAGTGCGATAATGCTTGATAAGGTAAGGATTAATGCTGCACGCATGGGATTAGTTTGTGCTCATAGAACGGTTATAGGCTCCCAAAAGTTACAAATGCCGGGGTAAGTTCAGCACTTCCCCCGGCATCTTTAATTATTTCGCCACGGCGTCTTCCAGACCTGTGGAAATGCCATCTGCTACAGCTGTTTTATCGATCTTAGCGATCAGTCCCTGCAATACTTTACCAGGACCAACCTCTGTAAAACGTTGAGCGCCATCTGCAATCATCGCCTGCACACATTGCGTCCAGCGAACGGCGCCAGTAAGCTGGCTGATCAGGTTCTTTTTGATCTCTGCCGGATCAGACACTGCTTTTGCCACCACATTCTGGTAAACAGGGCAGGTTGGTGTATTAAAGGTCATTTTTTCGATTGCGTCTTGTAACTCTGCCTGGGCAGGAGCCATCAGGGGAGAATGGAAAGCCCCGCCCACAGGTAACAACATAGCCCTTTTGGCACCTGCTGCTTTCATAAGTTCCATGGCACGTTCCACTGCAGGAACTGTTCCGGAGATCACCAGCTGGCCCGGGCAATTATAGTTGGCCGGCACTACCACATCATCTGTAATAGTAGCGCAAACCTCTTCTACTTTTGCATCTTCCAGTCCTAATACAACCGCCATAGTGCTTGGCGTAGCCTCACAGGCTTTTTGCATGGCATTGGCACGGATGGCTACCAGGCGCAGTGCATCTTCAAAGGCCAGGGTGCCATTGGCCACCAGGGCAGAAAATTCTCCCAGGGAATGGCCGGCAGTCATAGCGGGCGTTGGATTATCCAGGCAAAGGAAGCCGATCACAGAATGCAGGAACACAGCGGGCTGCGTTACCTTGGTCTGTTTAAGGTCCTCGTCTGTTCCGGTAAACATAATATCAGAAATGCGGAAGCCCAGAATTTCATTGGCTTTCTCGAACAAAGATTTCGCTTTGGGATTATTGTCGTAAAAACTTTTGCCCATTCCCTGGAACTGGGAACCCTGGCCTGGAAAAACGTAAGCGTGTTTCATTGGTTACGATTTGTATTACATTAATTATCAGCGAGCAAATATATGTAAAAAAATATGGTTTAACCTAGCAAGGGTACTTAGCCAGGTTAAACCACAGAAATTTTGAGAAGGTTCTATCTTCTGCTGATCAGGTCTGAACTGATCAGTTTCATGAATTCTGCACGGGTGGCAGCATGTTCAAACTGACCGCTGAATGCAGAAGTAGTAGTAACGGAGTTCTGCTTGGATACGCCGCGCATCATCATGCAAAGATGCTGTGCTTCGATCACCACTGCCACGCCCTGAGGTTCCAGTGTTTCCTGGATGGCATCCAGGATCTGGTGCGTTAAACGCTCCTGTACCTGCATGCGGCGGGAGAATACATCCACCACCCTGGCAATCTTGCTTAGGCCGGTGATATAACCATTAGGGATGTACGCAACATGTGCTTTCCCGAAAAAGGGTAACATATGATGCTCGCACATGGAGTACAATTCAATATCCTTCACAATCACCATTTCGCTGTAAGCCTCTGTGAACTTAGCTCCGTTAAGGATAGCTTTAGCATCCAGGCCATAACCCTGTGTGAGGTACTGCATGGCTTTTGCCATACGTTCCGGGGTTTTGAGTAACCCTTCCCTTTCCGGATCTTCTCCCAATAATTCAATCGCGCCCCTGTAGTTCTCTATTAATCCGGCTGTAACTTTCTCGTCGAATGATTCTTCCTTCTTGTAAGCCATGGTCTGTATTTGTTATCGCTTATTTGCCTCCGAAGTACTCTACGTAGATCTTGGCAGTTTCGTGCAGTTTAATACAATGTAGCTGCACTGTTTCCGGCAGTGCCTTTTCCAGTTGTTCCCAGATGGCGATAGCCACATTCTCTGCAGAAGTGAATTTACCTGCCATGAAATCTACATCCAGGTTCAGGTTCTTATGGTCCATCTTCTCGATAATGAGGTCTTTGATGAGCACGCCTAATGTTTTGGCATTGAATACGAAACCTGTTTCCGGGTCAGGGTTGCCTTTAACGGTTACATGCAGGTCATAATTATGCCCATGCCAGTTGTCATTTGCACATTTGCCAAATACTTCCAGGTTCTGTTCCTTGCTCCAATGCGGGTTGAATAACTTGTGTGCCGCATTAAAATGCTCCACGCGCGTTAAATAGATCATTTTATTTCCTAATAAATTTCTGCAAAAATAACGCAATTACACGAGATACCCGTTGCGCAATGTACCTTTACGGGATGAAAGTACTTGTCACAGCCGCTACACAGCCAGAGATCAAACCTTTGATGAGCTGGCTGGAGCAAGAAGTTACAATAAAAGGACAAATTGAGGTGGAGGTGATGGTCACAGGGATCGGGATGTTCAGTACGGCATATCACCTCGGTAAGTATTTTGCGAAAAAACAGCCGGATCTGGCCATACAAGCGGGTATTGCCGGTAGTTTCCAACATAGCTGGCCTATCGGGGAAACCGTGGTCATAGCACAGGAAGTACTGGGAGACCTGGGGGTGGAAGATAACGATCAGTATAAGGACCTTTTTGATATTGGGTTATGGAACACTGATATGCCCCCCTTTACACATAATTATTTACCCAATACATCTCCATTGGGGCAGCATCTGCGCAGAGCGAAGGGAGTTACCGTGAATTTGGTAAGCGGTTCCGCAGCCACCATTGCCCGGCTGGAAGAAAAGTACCGGCCTGATATTGAAAGTATGGAGGGCGCCGCCTTTCATTATTGCTGTTTGATGGAGAACATCCCTTTTTTACAACTCCGCACTATTTCCAATTATGTGGAAGTGCGGGACAAAAGCAAATGGAATATTCCGCTTGCAGTAACCAATCTGAATAATACACTCCTTGCGTTATTGCAGGAGATAAAATAAATTGGATCATGCGTCTGACATTAGGATTTTCACCCTGCCCGAACGATACCTTCATTTTCGATGCACTGGTGAATCAAAAAATAGGAACGGAAGGATTTAGTTTTGACACGAAGTTGGAGGATGTGGAAACCCTCAACCAATGGGCTTTACAAGGCAAGCTGGATATTACAAAGCTCAGCTTCGCGGCGGGGCTCAAAGTAGCTGATAGATACAAACTGCTGAACAGCGGCAGTGCTCTTGGCCGTGGTTGCGGACCATTGCTGATTGCCAGGAAAGATATTCCCCTTGCAGCAATAAAAGACCTTACCATTGCTATTCCCGGAGAGAACACAACGGCTAATCTTCTCTTCAGTATTGCGTTTCCTGGTGCCTCGCAAAAAAAGATCATGCTGTTCTCTGAAATAGAAAATGCTGTTTTAAACGGGGATGTTGATGCCGGCGTGATCATTCATGAAAACCGTTTTACTTACCAGTTGAAGGGTTTGGTAAAGCTGATAGACCTGGGAGAATTCTGGGAGGCTACAACAGGGCAGCCCATTCCACTGGGTGGTATTTTTATCCGTAAAGACATTCCGGAAGCTGTACAACAGAAGGTGGATGAATTGATCCATACCAGCCTTGAGCATGCTTTCGCCGGATATCCTGCATTATCTTCCTATGTAACGGATCATGCGCAGGAAATGGATGAACAGGTGATGCGGCAGCATATTGACCTTTACGTAAATCAATTCAGTCTTGATCTGGGGGAAGAAGGAAGGATTGCAGTGGAGAAGTTAAAAGAGATGGCGGGGAAGTGAGATGTTACTCCGCGGGGCATTTTCAGGTGCCGGCAAATTCATTTCTTTAATGCCTTACCATATACTTCCAGTGCGCGTTTGCGTGCTACTTCATGTTGTACTATGGGTAAAATATAAGTGAGATCATCTACTTCCGGCACCCATTTGCGAATGTACTGCAGGTCCTTATCAAATTTCTGTGTTTGTAAGGCAGGATTGAACACACGAAAATAAGGAGCAGCATCGCAACCACTGCCGGCAGCCCATTGCCAGCCTCCGTTATTGGCAGCCAGATCGTAATCCAATAACTTCTTCGCAAAATATGCTTCCCCCCAACGCCAGTCTATCAGCAGATGTTTGGTCAGAAAACTGGCTACGATCATCCGCACCCGGTTATGCATATAACCTGTTGCATTCAGTTCCCTCATTCCTGCATCTACAATTGGATAGCCGGTTTGCCCATCGCACCAGCGCTGAAATTCCTTTTCATTATTACGCCATGCAATTGCATCATATTCTTTCCTGAAAGACTGATGCACCACCTGCGGAAAATGCCATAGGATCATCTGGTAAAAATCGCGCCAGATCAATTCATTCAGAAATACTTCATTCAGCTTACGTGCCCTCTGTGCTAAAGCCCTGATACTGATGGTACCAAAACGCAGGTGTACGCTCAACCTTGTAGTACCATCCACAGCGGGGAAATCCCTAGTTTGATCATAATGGCGGATGAGGGCATCCTCTCTATCAGTTCCAGGAAAACTGCTGTCTGTTATTTCAAACCCCATGTCTTTAAGAGCGGGAATAGGCAAGGGTTGTTGTCTGTAAAAATTATCCTTTGCCGGGTAAGGTTTGAGATAAAAATCATTCAGCTTTGCCTTCCACTTTTTGCTATAGGGTGTAAATACCGTATATGGTTCCCCGTTATCTTTCAACACTTCATTCTTTTCAAAGATCACCTGGTCCTTGTATGTATGAAAGGGGATGTTCAGGGTCTTCAATTGCTTTTCTATAGCAGCATCCCGTTCACGGGCATAAGGTTCGTAATCATGATTGGTGAAAACAGCTTTTACTTTGTAACGTTTGGTCCAGTGTATAAAGGCTTCTTCCGGCGTACCATAGAAAACATCCAGTGAGCTGGCGCTTTGTATTAGTTGTTGCTGCAATTGCTCCAGTGTATCGTGGATGAACTGCAATCGCTTATCCGTGCGGTCTTCCAGATCATTGAGAATGTTCGTGTCAAAAACAAAAACCGGCACAACCGGTATACCGCTGCGTAAGGCATGATATAAAGCTGCCTGGTCAGAAAGCCTGAGATCGCGGCGGAGCCAGCAAAGTACAACCATAATTATAAGATAGATTCATACAACAGTTCATGCAGGATAGCGCCTGTTGCATTGCCATAGCTCACTTTACGGAATGTTCCCACCCACCTGATGCCATAAATAGCATTAGTGAGGAAAATTTCTTCCGCATCCTGGAGGTCTGAAATAGTGAGTGGTCTTTCTTCGATCTTAAAAGGGAGATCGGCCTGCAGTAAGTATTTGCGCATCACGCCGCAAACACAGCCTTCGCTGAGTGGCGGTGTATAGATCTTACCATCCTGTACCGCGAAGATATTGGCAATGGTAGTATCAGCAGCACGGCCACGGGCATTCAACAACAATACCTCACTCAGCTGCTGTTGTTTGGCATAGAGTGCGCCCATGATGTAGGGCAGGCAGTTATTGGATTTTATGTTGGACAATTTGTCTCCGGACTTGGTAGCATCCGGATATACGTCCAGCCTTAAGCCGGCGTTGTTCAGTTCAAAGATGTGTTTAGGAAGTTCCCAGCACTGGATAATGAAATGAGGCGTATGATCAACGGGGTCGTACAAACCGGTACCGGCGCGCCATACGGTAAGCCTTACGCGTGCCAGCATACTCACGCCGTTTATGCGGCAGAGTTCCTGTATCAGGCCTGTGAAGTACTCCTTGGAAAAATGCGCAGGAATGTGAAAGTGCAGGATATGCAAACTCGCTATCAGTCTTTCAAAATGAAGATCTGCTAACAACAGTTGCCCCTGATAGACTTTCATCGTTTCAAAACATCCGTCGCCATAGCGAAAACTGCGATTATCCACGGTGAGCAATGGCTTGTCACTCGCCACGAATTTTCCGTTATAACACAATTGCATACTTCTAATTTACGATTATATTACCATTTCAGGAATTTCTCCCTCCACTACCAAACGGCCGGCTGTTTTAGCTACAATTTCAGCTACCGGCACCCCCGGAGCCCGTTCCAGCAGCTTAAAGCCACTGGAGGTTACTTCCAGTACAGCCAGTTCCGTCACGATCTTTTTTACACAATGCACCCCTGTTAATGGCAAGGTACATTTGGGCAGTAGTTTGCTCTCTCCTTTCGGATTGGTGTGCATCATGGCCACGATGATGTTCTTGGCAGAGGCTACCAGGTCCATGGCGCCTCCCATGCCCTTCACCATTTTCCCGGGGATCTTCCAGTTGGCAATATCCCCGTTGTCAGACACTTCCATGGCCCCCAGCACAGTGAGGTCTACTTTTCCTGCGCGGATCATTCCAAAACTTTCCGCAGAGTCGAAAAAGGCACCGCCGGGGAGTACCGTTACTGTTTCTTTACCTGCATTGATCAGGTCTGCATCTATATCTTCTTCCAGGGGATAAGGCCCCATGCCCAGCATGCCATTTTCAGACTGCAGCATAATGGAGATCCCGGAAGGAACAAAATTGGATACGAGGGTGGGAATACCAATCCCAAGGTTCACATACATGCCATCCCGCAATTCCTGCGCTATGCGTTTAGCGATACCGTATTTATCGAGCGCCATTGTAATTGATTTTAGATCTTCACTGTTTTACGCTCAATGCGCTTTTCATAATTGCTACCCTGGAAAATGCGGTGTACATAAATTCCCGCAACATGGATCTCGTCTGCATCCAGTTCTCCGGGTTGCACCAGGTGTTCTACTTCCACAATCGTTACCTTACCGGCTTTTGCCATAGAGGTGCTGAAGTTCCTGGTGGTTTTCCTGAAAACGAGGTTGCCCATGGTGTCTCCCTTCCAGGCTTTCACCAAAGCAAAATCCGCATGCAGGGCTAATTCCATGAGATAATCCTTTCCATCAAAATTGCGGGTTTCCTTCCCTTCAGCTATTTCCGTTCCATAACCTGCGGGGGTAAAAAAGGCGGGGATCCCCATACCTGCCATCTGAATACGGGTGGCCAGTGTTCCCTGGGGAATAAGGTCTACTTCCAGTTCTCCTGATAATAACTGCCTTTCAAATTCTGCGTTCTCCCCTACGTAGGAAGACATCATCTTTTTGATCTGTCTTGTTTTCAGTAAGAGGCCCAGTCCAAATTCATCCACGCCGGCATTATTGGAGATGCAGGTAAGTGTGTGAATGCCCTTACGGACCAGGGCAGCAATGCAGTTTTCCGGAATGCCGCACAGGCCAAAGCCCCCGAGCATAAGGGTAGCGCCGTTGGGTATGTCGGCGATCGCTTCATCGGCGTTAGCAACTACTTTCTTCATGTTTTGGTGTTATAATTAATTAGGGTAAAGTCAGGATCATACTATCCGCACGTGGCCAGTAGAGGGAATCTCTGCGGGTCCTGCCGGGGATGCCATTTTTCCGCTCCTCTTCTTTTCGTTCCAGCGAATCCACCACTTCACGTTTCCGCTTCACAATCTCCTGCATCTCTTTATATACTTCTTCCAGTTTATCCGGATGATGTTCATAATACTTATAGCTGTGCTGAAACTCTTCCCGGCTGATGCCATGCAGTTGAAGGATCTGCACATAGTAACGTTTTATATTTTCTTCGCGGACGGAATCTGCGATCTTTACGGTATCTATTCCCTGGTCTCTTCCGTATACTTCCGCATAATTCATATCCAGCAGGATGTCTCTCATTTTATCCTTTGCCAGCACATCCTTTGGTACACGATCCGCCTGTCCGCAGGCGAACAACAAACTGAGTAAAAATACTCCGGCCGTCTTACGCATGAATCTATCTTAATTGTTGATATTTATTAGCATTGGGTATATCCAGTGTGGCCAGGATCTGGCCTGCCCTCACTTTTTCCTGGGGAGGGGCTTTGGAAAAGATCTTCAGCAGCTCATCGCTCTTTGCATTAAAGAAAACCTGCAGCAGCATGGAGTTCGGCATTTCTTCCTGGATCCCCACGAGCATATTCAGGCAGTTCATGACAGCAGCTCTCCCCTTGTTCACATCCTCATACATCTGGTCCAGCCCCTGGCGATGGTACTGGTACATTACATCATGAAAGCGGCTGAACTTTACATTCAGCAGGTTATCCTGTAACCAGTAACGGTTACGGTTACCCTCAAATGCTTTCCAGCCGGAAATATCTTTTCCGTCCGGGGCATTGTTTACAATGTTCAGTGCTTTTTTGAAGAAATTGTCGCCACCACGGGGAGAGAAAGAATCGTAATCCATTCCCAGTATGATATAGATATAATATGCAAGAGAAGCCGTGAGGTTGGATACCAGCGGATCATTGGCCACGATACGCTGTTCATTGAATTCCAGTGGTTGGAATTCAATGTATTTGAACACGATATTGTTATCCTGCGTGTTCAGGATGCTGGTAGTATATCCGGCATTAAAAACCGGGCGGGTGGCCTGTATGGTGAGGGAAGCTTTGTAAGTGTTGTTACCCAGCGCCTGTGTTACGTTCAGCAGGAAATTGCATTCAATACGTTCTGCGGGAGTGAATGCATCATCCGTCCATCGGCGGTTATTGAGGAACTCAGCGAGGGCACTCTGCAGGGTATTGAAGATCTTCCTATCTGTACCGGTGCTCAATTGCGCAGCCTGTACAGAAACATTGGCCCTCAGTTCCTGGGCACCTGCATGGAAACAGCAGAACAGGCAGAGGGAGGATAGCAGGTATTTAAGCATGTTGCAAATCGATTATAGCCAATACTATATTTCGGGCCACCTCCTGCTTTGATTGCAGGGGCAGTGCCTGTTCTTTTCCATTCCGGGATAAGAGCAGTACTTTATTTGTATCGTAATTGAAACCGGCGCCGGCATCGTTCAGGGAATTGAGCACCACCATATCCAGGTTTTTGTCCTGCAGCTTCTTAAGCGCAAACTCGCGCTCATTGTTAGTTTCGAGGGAAAATCCTATCAATAGCTGGCCATTCTTCTTCTGGCTGCCGAGCGTTCGGGCAATATCTTTTGTTTTCTCCAGTTCAATATTTAATTCGTCATCCTTCTTCTTCATTTTCTTATCTGCCACGTTTTTGGGTCTGTAATCCGCCACTGCAGCGGCCATTACGATAATGTCCGCTTTCGGTGAAAGTTCCATACAGCTGGAAAACATATCCGCTGCCGTTACCACACGGGTAGTAACAACGCCACTATGTTGGGTGGAAAGATGGGTAGGCCCTAAAACCAATTGCACATTTGCACCCGCTTCGGCTAATGCTTCTGCAAGTGCTATGCCCATTTTTCCGCTGGAATGATTACTGATAAAACGAACGGGGTCCAAAGGTTCCTGGGTGGGGCCTGCAGATACAAGCGCTGTTTTGCCAGCCAGGGGTTTATTCCCTTTTGAGAAGAAATCATGGAGATACGCAATAATGGCTTCCGGTTCGGCCATTCTGCCCTCCCCGAATAAACCACTGGCCAGTTCCCCTTTTTGAATGGGTATCTGCTGGTGACCGTAGGAGAGCAATTTAGCTATATTGGCTTTGGTGGCAGGATGGAACCACATATCCTCATCCATGGCAGGGGCAAATAATACAGGGCAGGTGGCAGAAAGGTACACTGCCAGCAGCAGGTTATCTGTGATACCATTGGCCATTTTGGCCATGGTATTGGCAGAAGCGGGGGCAATCAACATTACATCCGCCCAGCGGCCCAGCATTACATGGTTACTCCAGCTGCCGTGCTCACTGATGGTAACCCCTACTTCCTGTTTGGAAAGGGTGGATAAAGTGAGCGGCGTAATAAATTCCGTAGCAGCGGGGGTCATAAGCACTTTAACCTGTGCGCCTTCTTTTACAAGCAAACGCACCAACAGGGCAGCTTTATAAGCTGCAATGCTGCCGGTAACACCTAATAGAATTTTTTTCCCTTGTAACATGCAGTAAAACAAAAGCGGCAGAATGTATCTATTCTGCCGCTATGAAGTTAATATTTTTCGTGATAACTGATGTGGATCAGCTATACAGATCGTCGTCGTTCTTACGGAAGTAGATCTTGTTATCCAGGAACTCGTTGGTAGCCTGAATAGCAGAATTAGCCAGTCTTTCGTAGAAACGGGATATTTCGATCTGCTCTTTGTTCTCATGCACTTCTTCCAGATTATCCGTGTGGCTGGCGAACTCTTCCAGTTTGGAATGCAGTTCTTCCTTTACAGTAATATTGATCTGGTTTGCCCTTTTGGCAATAATGGCAATAGATTCATACAGGTTACCAGTCCGGTTTTTGATGTCGGTGGTGTTCCTTGTTTCAACCATAGGGTTTATGCTACTGGTTAGACTTCTCTTTATTTTGCTCATTTTCCAGCGTTTTAATGTTATTTTTTGCTAAGGTATAATATTTTTCGGCATCGCCCTTCAATTTGCTTGAGGGGTAACGGTCTGTAAACTCCAGGAACTCGGTTACCACGGTCTCATAACGCTCCATTTGCTTGGAAGGTATGCTTTGCTTGGCATACTGGTAATAGCATTTGATAGCCATGAACTTGTAACCGTCACTTTTCTCGGAATCCGGGTAAGCGCGCATGAGGCTTTTGAATGAAACCCCTGCTGCTTTGTAATGCCCCAGGTTATAATACAGTTCGGCTGCGTTATAGTCCTTTTGTTCCAGCTTGCGGCGTAATAACTCTATCACCACATTGGCTTCCGCTGCTTTAGGGGAAGTGGGGTATGAGTTGATGAAGGTCTGCATCGCTGCGATGGCCTTCATGGAGTTGGTTTGATCCAGCGGTACCTTGGGAGACAGCTTATAATAGCTGTAAGCATGCTGATAATCCACTTCCATCGCTCTTGGGCTGCTGGGCAGGGCCTCCAGGTAGTTCTTGAAATGGAAAGTAGCCTGGGTATAGTCCTTCAGGTAAAAAGAACAGTAGGCGTACTTATAGTACAGATCTTCAAACTTCTCGGTGCCTTTAAAGATTGGAATCAGTTCCTCATACAGCGTTTGCGCCATCTGGTACTTCTTCTTGTCGTACATCTTATTAGCGTACGCCAGTTTCTTTTCAAGATCGTTACTTTTTTCGATCCGCCTTAATTCCCTGTTACAGGAGACAGCGCCAACTAAAAATGCCAAAAGGCCAGTGTATAAGAGAATTTTCCTCATAAAAAAGAATCGCAAAGGTACGAATTAAAAGCAAATATTATTAACAGCGGAGAAAGAGCAGTTAAAATTTTGCAAAAATGGTGTAAATCAGGGTCTAAGGCCTACAGAATGGGCTTATCCACAGATAAGCAATCACTATCAACAATTTATCCACATTTCTATTCACAGTATCCACACTCCCACCCTGAAAACAACCTTGAAACGCTGACTAACAGGCACAAATAACCTGTGGAAAAAATATATAATCTCTTTTTTCGGTTAAAAGTGGGAAAAAGTGTTATTTTGTGTTAGAAAGTAGAATTTAGGTACTAAATCAAAGCATGACAGGATTTTTAGGTGAATATGAAGCAACGCTGGACGCGAAAGGGCGTTTTCTGCTCCCTGCCGGATTTAAACGGCAGATAGCGGAAAGTGCCGGGAACCAGTTTGTGCTGAACCGTGGCTTTGAAAAGTGCCTGACTTTGTACCCGATGAATGAATGGCAGCCTATACAGGAGCGGATTGGCAAGTTGAATGATTTTGACCCGAAAGTTAGGGAATTCCGCCGCTATTTTCTCAACGGGGCCACCATCCTGGAACTGGATAGTGCAGGCCGGCTGAACATCCCAAAGAACCTGATGGTTCATGCGGGGTTAGACAAGGATATTGTGCTGACGGCGGCCAACAACAAGATTGAGATCTGGGACAAAACGAAATACCAGGAGTTCTTTGATAATTTTTCACCGGAGGCCTTTAGCAGCTTAGCGCAACAGGTAATGACCGGAGAGGGACCAAATTTGGGATTGTAAAGCGGCGCATATGGAACCATCACAGTATCACCTGCCCGTTCTGCTTCATGAAGTAGTGGAGCATTTACAGATCAAACCCAACGGCACTTACGTGGATGTCACTTTTGGCGGCGGAGGACATTCCAGGGCTATCCTGGAAAAACTCGGCCCCCAGGGAAGACTGATTGTGTTTGATCAGGATGAGGATGCTTACCGTAACCGGATCATCGATGACAGGGTCACTTTCGTCCGCGAGAATTTCCGTCACCTTCACCGCTTCATGAAACTGCATAAAGCTTTGGATGCGGATGGGCTACTGGCAGACCTTGGTGTTTCCTCCCATCAGTTTGATACAGGAGCCAGGGGGTTTTCCACCCGTTTTGACGGAAACCTGGATATGCGGATGGATACCCGTAATGCTAAAACGGCGGCGGACATTCTGCATACCTACTCTGAACAACGGCTTTTGCAGATCTTCCAGGATTACGGAGAGGTAACCAACTCCAAAACCCTGGCAAAAACGATCGTACAGTTGCGGAAAGCGCATCCGTTACGCACCATTACTGAATTCAAATCTCTCATACAGCCTATCGTGAAAGGCAATCCTGCAAAATACCTGGCCCAGGTCTTTCAGGCCCTGCGGATAGAAGTGAATGATGAGCTGGGTGCATTGAAAGACCTGCTCACACAATCACAACAGGTATTGAAGCCGGGAGGTATACTGGCAGTGATCACCTTCCATTCCCTGGAGGACCGGTTGGTGAAGAATTATATGAAAACCGGAAGTTTTGAAGCCACGGACGATAACCCCTACGCTTTCGAAACACCGCCAAAGCTGTTCAAGCCGGTTACAAAAAAACCGGTTACAGCCAGTGAAGCAGAATTGAAGGCAAATCCGCGGAGCAGAAGCGCCAAGTTAAGGATCGCAGAAAAAGTATAATAGCGCCGGTTACTTCCATCCTATCCCCTAGTTACTGAGAAAAGAATTTTGAGAATAAACTGTTGCTAAACCTTGTAATGTGTTGCAGGAAGAAGAAAAGCATATGAATGAAGAAGCAGGTGCGGAAGCACTTCCACAGGAGCCAAAAAGAGAATGGCGCCTGCGGATCAACTACCAGCTCATCACGCAGAACCTTCCCTTCCTCCTTTTCCTGGCAGTACTGGCACTGGTGTATATCGCCAACAGTCATCTGGCAGAAAAAAAGGTCCGCCGCATCAACAAGCTCAGCAAAGAGATAAAAGAATTGAAATGGGAATATCTGAGCGTGAAAAGCGAACTGATGTTCCGGAGCAAATTAAGTGAAGTAAGCAAAGCCGTGGAACCGCTGGGGTTGAAAGAACTGAATGCACCACCGCAACGCATTGAAGTGAAAACGGAAAAAGCGGAACAACAATAATATTCATTAGATACTGATACCTGACCCGGCAAATGGAAATTAAAAAGGACATACTATGGCGAGCTTATCTGTGCTTAATTGGCATGGGGATCTTTGCTGTGGCTATCCTCGGCAAGGTATTCTATATACAACATGTGAAAGGCGATTACTGGCGCAGTATGTCTGACAGCCTGCATACCTCCTATATGGACCTTGATGCAGACCGTGGCACGATCTATTCCGAAGAAGGACGCATGCTTTCTACCTCCATTCCCTACTTCGACATCCGGATAGATTTTCAGGCAGACGGGCTGATGGATAAGAAAGCCAACATCTTCAAGGATAATATAGACTCTCTCTCCGTCCGCCTGGCGGCCCTGTTCATGGATCGTTCCGCAAATGCATACAAGAAGTTGCTCGAGGAAGGATACAAGGATAAGGACCGCTACTTTCTTCTTAAAAGAGATATCAAATTCGATGACTACCAGGAACTGCGGACCTTTCCAATGTTCCGGCTCGGAAGGAATAAAAGCGGGCTCATCGCTGAGACTAAAAACAAAAGGATCAACCCTTTCAAACTACTGGCCAATCGTACGATTGGCCTTGCGCGTGAAAACTCGCAGAACGTAGGACTGGAAAGAACGTATAACGAAAGCCTGAATGGTGTTACCGGTAAACGCCTCATGCGCCGCATCGCGGGAAACACTTTTATGCCGGTGGAAGGATTTGACATCGAACCTGAAAACGGGAAAGATGTGATCACCACCCTGGATGTGAACATGCAGGACATTGCCGAGAACGCACTCATGAAAATGCTGGTGCAGAACGAAGCAGAACACGGTACCTGCATACTCATGGAAGTGAAAACCGGTAAGATCAAAGCCATTGCCAACCTGGGCCGTCAAAAGGATGGCAGCTATTGGGAGGATCTGAACTATGCCCTGCAGGTGGGAGAACCCGGCTCTACTTTCAAACTGGCCACAATGATTGCCGTATTGGAAGATGGATTTGTAACACCTAATAATACGGTGGACCTGAACTATGGCAGATGGCCGGTAGGTAAAAGAGTGGTGTATGATTCCGAACCACATCACCTGACCACGGTAACCATTAAACGTGCATTTGAAAGAAGCTCGAATGTAGGGATGGCTAAACTGGCCTATCAATATTATTATAAGAACCCGAATGAGTTCGCTAATCACTTTAAAAGATTACACCTCGATACACCTACTGGAATTGACATTGTAGGGGAAGGGAAACCGGTGATCAAAACAACCGCTTCCCGCAGCTGGAGTGCCAGCACCCTGCCCTGGATGGCTTTTGGATATGAAGTATTACAAAGCCCTCTGCAAACAGCCATGCTCTATAATGCAGTGGCTAACAACGGAAAGATGATGCGGCCTTACCTCGTAAACGCCATTATGGAGTTTGGTAAACCGGTAAAATCGTTTGAACCCACAGTTGTGCTGGACAGCATCTGCTCTCCCCGTACACTGGCACAGCTGAAAGATATGCTGGAAGGTGTGGTGCTGAATGGTACCGCAGTAAAACTGCAAACACCTTACTACCGTATCGCCGGCAAAACTGGTACAGCACTGGTAGCTAACGGAAACCGCGGATATGCGGATAAGATCTACCAGTCTTCATTTGCAGGTTATTTCCCTGCGGACGACCCGCAATTCACCTGCGTAGTGGTGATCAAAAATAAACCCCATGCTGCAAAGTTCTATGGAGGAACTGTAGCTGGGCCTGTGTTCAGGGAAGTAGCGGATAAATTGTATGCGCTGGCTATTCAGAAACCCCGTCCTATAAACGGCGTTTCAGTACTGGACACACTCATGGCCATGAAAGGTGGCAAAGGAAGTGAATGGCGCAGCGTGGTAACGGCATTGAACTTACCCTGGCAAGGCGTGATCAACAACTCTAACTGGGTAAGTACAGATGTAAAGAACAACAAAGTCAGCTTTGAATCGCTGTCGCAATCCCCGGGCCAGGTACCTGATGTGAAAGGAATGGGATTGAAAGATGCATTGTACCTGCTGGAAAATGCAGGGCTGAGGGTAGTGATCAAAGGTGCAGGAAGGGTTACATCACAATCCCTGCCTGGCGGTACCAATATTGGAAAAGAACAAACAATCATAATAGAACTCGGTTGATGAAGACGCTGCGGGAAATATTATATAATGTGAACATCCTGGCGGTGCAGGGCAATAATGATATTGCCGTGCGCGCTTTGAGCATTGATTCACGGCAGATCAAAACAGGCGATGCTTTCATCGCCATTCGTGGTTTTGCGGCAGACGGGCATCAGTTCATCTCCAAAGCTATTGCATTGGGTGCTTCTGCTGTGATCTGTGAAACACTGCCGGATACCATTTCCCCGGATGTATGTTATGTGCAGGTAAGCAATAGTGCACAGGCAGGTGGCGTAATGGCCGGTAACTTCTTCGACAATCCTTCCCAGAAACTGACACTGATAGGGGTAACAGGTACAAATGGTAAAACTACCATCGCTACCCTCCTGTTCCGTTTGTTCACACAACTGGGGCATCATTGCGGGCTGTTATCTACTGTTCAGAACCAGATAGGCGACAGGATTGTTCCGGCAACACATACCACGCCCGATCCCATCAGTCTGAATGCACTACTGGCAGACATGGTAGCGGAAGGTTGTGATTATGCTTTTATGGAAGTAAGCTCCCATGCTATTCATCAGCAACGGATAGCAGGACTGAGGTTCGCGGGAGGCATCTTCTCCAATATCACGCATGATCACCTAGACTATCACAAAACCTTTGATGAATATATCCGTGTAAAGAAGTCCTTCTTTGATCAGTTACCAAACAATGCTTTTGCCATCACCAACCTCGATGATAAACGCGGACCGGTGATGCTGCAAAACACCAAAGCCCGCAAAGCCACTTACAGCCTGCGCAGTATGGCCGACTTTAAAGGTAAGATCATTGAAAACAATATCACGGGCCTTGTGATGCTGGTAGGAGAAAGGGAAGTACACTTCCGCCTGATCGGTGAGTTCAATGCTTATAACCTCATGGCCGTGTACGGTGCAGCGGTGCTGGCAGGTAAAGACAAGGATGAAGTACTGGCTGCACTCAGTGATCTGAAAGGAGCTGAAGGCCGCTTTGATTATATCATTTCCAAAGAGCAACGTGTGATCGGTATTGTTGACTATGCCCACACACCGGATGCTTTGCTCAATGTGCTGGCCACCATCAAAAATCTCCGCCAGGGCCATGAGCAGATCATTACCGTGGTAGGTTGCGGTGGAGACAGGGATACAACCAAACGCCCGGTGATGGGAGAAGTAGCTGCAGAACATAGTGATAAAGTGATCTTTACTTCGGATAATCCCCGTTCTGAAGATCCGGGAGAGATCATCCGCCAGATGGAAGCAGGTGTTGGAGTGCATCAACGTAAAAAGGTTATTTCCCTTTCCGATCGTAAGGAAGCTATCAAAACCGCCTGCAGCTTTGCAAAGCAGGAAGATATCATCCTCATTGCCGGGAAAGGTCATGAAAAATACCAGGAGATCAATGGGGTAAAACATCCTTTTGACGATAAACAAGTGTTGCTGGAAATGTTCGCGCTGTTAGAAAAATAAAATCAGAGATCACGATCCATTTATATGTTATACTACTTATTCAATTATCTAAAAACAGAATTTAACTACACCGGTACCGGAATGTGGCAATTCATCACCTTCCGGGTAACGATGGCGTTATTACTGTCACTCGCGATCTCTTTGCTTTTTGGTAAACGTATTGTCAGGTACCTGCAAAAGAAACAGATCGGCGAAACGATCCGTGATCTGGGCCTGGAAGGGCAGGTAAGCAAAAAAGGCACTCCCACCATGGGTGGCCTGATCATCCTGGCTGCCATCGTGATCCCTACTATCCTTTTTGCCCGGGTATTGAATGTATACATCCTGCTCATCCTGCTTTGCACCATCTGGCTGGGATTGATCGGGTTTATTGATGACTATATCAAAGTATTTAAAAAGAATAAAGAAGGACTTGCCGGAAGGTTTAAAATACTGGGGCAGATAGGGCTTGGGCTCATCGTGGGGCTTACCCTGTATTTCAATGACAATGTGGTGATCTCCCGTGAAGTAATGAACGGTAAAAAGATGCCGGCGAATGAAAGAGTGATCAATAGTTCCGAAAGGGTAACCGTAGATGGGCAAAAGTTTGTGGACGTTAAAACACCAATCACCACCATTCCTTTCGTAAAGAACCATGAATTCAATTATTCCAAACTGATCTCCTGGATAGGGCCCGGTGCGGAGAAATACACTTTCATCCTGTACACCCTGATCGTGATCGTTATCATTGTAGCCGTGTCCAATGGTGCCAATCTTACGGATGGACTGGATGGGCTGGCAACAGGCGTTTCCGCAGTGATAGGGATCTGCCTTGGCATTTTTGCTTATGTGAGCGGTAACATCAAGTTTGCGGAGTACCTCAATATTATGTACATCCCCAACCTCGGTGAACTCTCCATATTCATTGCAGCCCTGGTAGGAGCCTGTGTAGGTTTCCTCTGGTACAACGCTTTCCCTGCCCAGGTTTTTATGGGTGATACAGGCAGTCTCGCACTGGGAGGCATCATTGCATCACTGGCCATTATTGTGAGAAAAGAATTGCTGATCCCCATCTTCTGCGGTGTGTTCCTGGTAGAAAACCTGAGCGTACTGATCCAGGTGAGCTATTTCAAATACACGAAGAAGAAGTATGGTGAAGGAAGAAGGGTATTCTTAATGAGTCCCCTGCATCACCATTATCAGAAGCTGGGATATCATGAAAGTAAGATCTCTGTGCGGTTCTGGATTGTGACGGTGATGTGTGTGGTATTTGCCATTGCTACATTAAAAATGAGATAAGGCCCATGAAACTCGTTATACTGGGAGCTGGAGAAAGCGGGATCGGTGCAGCATTGCTGGGAAAACAAAAGGGATTTGAAGTATTTGTTTCAGACGGCGGTCAGATCAAAGACATCTATAAACAGGAGCTGGCGGTGAATAATATCCCTTTTGAAGAAGGGCACCACTCCTGGAATATTATACTGGAGGCGGATGAAATTGTGAAAAGTCCGGGTATACCGGAAAAGTCCGAGTTGATGAAGAAAGTGAGGGAGCGTGGTGTATCAGTGATCTCAGAGATCGAATTTGCGTGGCGCTTCAGTAAGGACAAAAAGATCATTGCCATCACGGGTAGTAACGGTAAAAGCACCACAACGGCGCTCACTTACCACATTTTCAGAACAGCCGGCCTTAACGCCGCACTGGTTGGTAACATTGGCATCAGCTATGCCCGCCAGGTAGCCTTAGAGCCTGCAGACTATTATGTTATAGAGATCAGCAGCTTTCAGCTGGACGATATACGTGATTTCAAACCGGATGTAGCTATCCTCCTGAACATCACACCGGACCATCTGGACCGCTATGATTATAAAATGGAAAACTATGTGGCATCAAAATTCCGCATAGCCATGAATCAAACGAAGGAGGATTTTTTCATTTACTGTAAAGACGATCCAGAGATCAGGCATTATTTAGAAACGAAACCCATTTATTCAGAACCAATACCTTTTAGCATTATGGAACCATTGAAAGAAGGTGGATTTATAGAAAACGAACAATTGAATATTCACGTGAAAGACGAGCCGGTAATTATGTCTATGTATGACCTGGCATTAAAAGGAAAGCACAATTTGTATAATTCAATGGCAGCAGGGATAGCAGGTCGCACAATGGATATCCGGAAAGAAAAGATCCGGGAAAGCCTGGCTTCATTCAAGAGCCTGGAGCACCGTATGGAATATGTAGCCACGGTGCGTGGTGTAGACTTTATAAACGACAGCAAGGCTACTAACGTGAATTCAGTATGGTTCGCATTGGAAAGTATGGAACGCCCTGTAGTTCTTATTATGGGCGGTGTGGATAAAGGCAATGATTACAGTGCCATCCGTGACCTGGTACGTGAAAAAGTGAAGGCCATCATTTGCCTGGGCGTAGATAACCGCCCCATCCACGAAGGTCTTTCCAAAGACATAGAAGTAATGGTGAATACGGACAATATGAAGGATGCCGTTGCGGCCGCCTTCCAGATGTCCAGCAAAGGAGATGTAGTACTGCTCTCCCCTGCCTGCGCCAGCTTTGACCTCTTCAAGAATTATGAAGAGAGAGGCCGCCAGTTTAAGGAAGCAGTGAGAGAACTTTAATCATAAATAACAAGCGTGAACAACTTACTTCAAAGGACAAAAGGTGATAAGGTGATCTGGACGATCGTGTTCTTCCTGTCTGCAGTAAGCTTGTTGGCAGTATACAGTTCAACCGGCTCTTTGGCATATCGGGTTTATAGCGGTCATACGGAGTACTATCTTTTCAAGCAACTCTCCGTATTGATACTGGGTGTTATGATCATCTATTTTGCGCATCGGGTGAATTATACCATTTACTCCAGGGTGGCACAGATAGGTTTTATCCTGTCCATCCCCCTGCTGATCTATACACTGGCTTTCGGTTCCAATCTGAATGAAGCCAGCCGCTGGATCAGGCTGCCGGTGATCAACCTTACGTTCCAAACGTCGGACATTGCGAAGCTAGCCTTGTTCATGTACGTAAGCCGTCAACTGTCACGCAAGCAGTTAGTGATCACAGACTTTAAAAAAGGCTTCCTGCCTATCATCATACCGGTTGGTGTGATCTGTGCATTGATCATGCCTGCGAACATGAGTACGGCATTACTTTTAGGAGCCAGTTGCATGTTGCTTTGTTTCATTGGCCGTGTACCGTTGAAGTTCTTACTGTCGATGGTGGGAGGTGCCATATTATTGATCGTGCTGATGTTCGCAGTAGCAAGTTTAACGGGTTACGGACGTGCGGAAACATGGAAAAAAAGGATAGAAAGTTTTACCAGTAATGAAGCACATGAGGTGCCCTACCAGGTACAGCAGGCAAACATTGCCATTGCAGGTGGCGGTACAGTAGGGAAAGGACCGGGTAATAGTACGGCAAGAAATTTCTTACCGCACCCTTATTCGGATTTTATTTTTGCGATTATTCTTGAGGAGTATGGTATCTTTGGCGCCTTTTTAGTGTTGATTGCTTATCTCGTACTGCTCTTACGAAGTATCAGAATATTCAAGAACTGTCCATACGCATTTGGTGCATTCCTCGCACTAGGTCTGAGTGTTACATTAGTGATCCAGGCATTGATGCATATGGCTGTAAACGTACACCTGCTACCGGTTACAGGGTTAACCCTGCCGCTGGTGAGTATGGGAGGATCATCCGTGATCTTTACGAGCCTGGCCATAGGAATTATACTGAGTGTTTCCAGAAGTGTAGAAGAAACTTCAAAGAAAGAGGTTACCAATGTGGCAGTTGCCGCATAAAGAAAACATAAAAGAAGAAAAACATTGGCATACAAAGTGATCATAGCAGGCGGCGGTACAGGAGGACATATCTTCCCGGCCATTGCCATTGCAAACGCGCTCCGCAAGTTGGAACCGCAGACGGAGATCCTCTTTGTGGGAGCCAAAGGGAAAATGGAAATGGAGAAAGTGCCGCAGGCTGGCTATCCCATCGAAGGATTGGAGATTGCAGGTTTCAACCGCAGCAATATGTTGAAGAACATCCTGCTGCCATTCAAACTGCTGAAAAGCTTACGCCAGGCAAAGAACATCCTTACCCGTTTCCAACCGGATGCCGTAGTAGGTGTTGGTGGTTATGCCAGCTTCCCTATTTTAAGGCAGGCACAGCGCAGGGGAATTCCTACGTTGATACAGGAACAGAATTCCTATGCCGGAAAAAGCAATAAGATATTAGGCCGCAAGGCTGGTAAGATATGTGTGGCATACGAAGGAATGGATAAATTCTTTCCCGCCGACAAACTCCTCTATACAGGTAACCCTGTACGGGGAGCCATTACAGAAAGTGCTGTAACAAGAGAAGAAGCATTACGCCATTTTGGATTGCTGGATGGTAAACCTACCATTTTTGCAGTAGGTGGCAGCCTCGGCGCAAAATCCATCAATGAAGCAATACTGCCTCATCTTGTGGAATTTGTGAATAAAGATATCCAGCTGATCTGGCAAACGGGAAAGCCGTTCTACGATACAGCAAAATCAGCTGCGGCAGCTTTTGCCACACATGTGAAGGTCTATGAATTCATCAATGTGATGGATTTTGCCTACAAAGCGGCAGACACCGTGATATCACGCGCAGGAGCTTTAGCGATTGCTGAGCTTTGCGTAGTAAAGAAGCCGGTGATCTTTGTGCCCTATCCATTTGCGGCAGAAGATCATCAAACACAGAATGCGCTCAGCCTTGTGCATAAACAGGCCGCGCTGATGATCAAAGACGGCGAAGCACAAAGCCGCCTGGTGAATGAAGCATTCAGCCTGGTACAGAACAAAGCACTGATGGACCAGCTGGAGCAGAACATCGCGCCACTGGGAAATAAAAATGCAGACATGACTATCGCCCGGGCAGTGCTTGGGTTGATTAAATAATATGGAACTGAAGAAAATACATAGGATCTATTTTGTTGGTATCGGTGGTATCGGTATGAGTGCGATTGCACGTTTCTTTAATGAGAAAGGTGTGAAAGTGAGCGGGTACGATAAAACAAGTACCGAGCTGACACAGCAACTGGAAGCAGAAGGCATCGACATTCATTATTCAGAAGACCTGGATAAGATCGACAAAGCTGCCGACCTTGTTGTGTATACCCCTGCTATTCCGGCCACACAAAAAGAACTGGTGTATTATCGTGAGAATGGATACGAAGTAGTGAAACGCAGCGATGTGCTGCAGGAGATCACCCGTGAATTGTTTGCTATCACCGTGGCAGGTACACATGGAAAAACAACGGTCTCTACCATGATCGCCCATATCCTTCGTCATACAGGATATGGCTGCAATGCTTTCCTGGGAGGCATCAGTTCCAACTACGGAAAGAATTTCTGGAGCAGCGAAAAGCAGGTAGCAGTGATTGAAGCAGATGAGTACGACCGCTCTTTCCTGAAACTGAGCCCTGATGTAGCTGTACTCACCGCCATGGACCCGGATCACCTGGATATCTATGGTACAGAGCAGGCTGTGGTAGACGCCTTCATTCAATATACAAAGAACATCAAGCCAAACGGCACCCTGCTGGCAAGGCATGGTTTACCACACGGCGCAGCACTGGAAGGAGATAATAAACTTTTCTACAGCCTGCAGAATGATGCCGCCGATATATATGGGAAAAATATCCGCATGGATAACGGAGGTTATGAGTTTGATGTAGTGCAGCAGGATTGGCTGATAGATAATGTGAAACTATATATCGGAGGTATGCACAATGTGGAGAATGCCATTGCGGCTATCGGCGTGGCACATCTCTTAGGCATCAGTAACGAAAAGATCAGGGCAGCAGTAGCTGATTTTAAAGGTATCCGCCGCCGTTTTGAATACCTGGTGAAGAAAGATAACGTTGTATATATAGATGACTATGCACATCACCCGGAGGAATTAAGAGCATTGATCACCAGCGCCAAATCTTTGTTCCGCGGAAAGAAATGTACTGTCATCTTTCAACCGCATCTATTTACCAGAACAAGGGATTTTGCCGATGGATTTGGGGAAACCCTCTCCATGGCAGATGAAGTGATCCTCCTTCCTATCTATCCTGCAAGGGAATTACCGATAGAAGGAGTAACCAGTGAAATGATCGCCTCCCGGATCCATGGCCCGGAAGTGAAGATCATAGAAAGGGATGCGGTAGTAACATGGCTGAAGGACCATCCTTCGCAACTTTTAATCACGGCAGGTGCAGGAGACATTGATCTGCTGCGCGAACCGATACAACATTTATTGAACTGACATGCAAAGCAAAACCAAAATAGCCTTCAAACGTATTGGTATTGCCCTCCTCTGGAGTGGTGTACTGATAGGCTTTATGGTATTGCTTGTGGCCGCAGTGCGGGAAAAGGACCATACAAAATGTAAAGGCCTGAAGATAACGCTCAAAGGAGACGACCGGAATGCCTTTATAGATGAAAAAGATATTAAAGCACTGATCAACAACTCCAAAGACCGTAAGCAAAACCCGGTAGGCATGCTGATCAGCGATATCAATATCGGCAACCTGGAACGTATTGTTGAACGGGACCCCTGGGTTCGCTCCGCGGAACTGTTCATCGACAACAACGAGGTGTTGAATATCGAAGTGGTACAACGCGATCCGCTGGCCCGCGTGTTCACTTTCTCCGGGAATAGTTTTTACCTGGATGAACAGGGAGAGCGCATTCCCGTTTCAGATCGCTTTTCAGCCAGGGTGCCTGTATTTACCGGTTTCCCTACAGATGCCATGCAGTTGAAAAAGGAAGACAGCCTGTTGTATACGCAAATGGGAGAAATGGCCCGCTTCATTGCAACAGATACTTTCTGGAATGCGCAGGTGGAACAGGTGATCATTACAGGAGACAGAAAATTCGAGTTCATTCCCAAGCTCGGCGACCATGTGGTTGTTTTTGGTGAGGGAACGGATATAGCCGCTAAGTTTAACAAACTGCTCGTTTTCTACCGCGAAGGCTTAAACAAAGCAGGATGGAACACTTACTCAAGACTGAACATTGCCTACCATGAAGAGGTGATAGGAACCAGGAGAGATGGCAAGAGCGCACCGCCGCCGCCCATGTACAAAGATTCTACTGTTGCAGATGTAGCGATGGATGATGATGATCACAGTACACCGGCACCGGCCACGACACCTAAACCAGCAGCGGCTAAACCCAAAGCTGACAAACCAGCTGCTACTAAAAAGCCAGCAGCCAGAAAGCCTGAGAAAAAGGCAGAAGGCCCAAAGCCCAAAGCAGTATATAACAAACCTAATCGTAATCGCAACTAAAACAATAAAGTACCATGAATCAGGAAGCTCCCATCATTGTAGGTCTCGACATTGGCACCACGAAGATAGCAGCCATCGCAGGAAGGAAGAATGAATACGGGAAATTGGAAATCCTCGGATTCGGGAAGGCCCCATCATTTGGTGTTCAACACGGTATGGTGTTGAATATCGACCAAACTATCAAGGCTATACGCCAGGCCCTGGAAAACTGCTATGCCTCCAACCCCAACCTGGAGATCAATGAGGTATATGTAGGCATCGCCGGCCATCATATAAAAAGCCTTCAGACGCGTGGTGACATTGTACGCAATGACACAGACGCCGAGATCTCTCAGAAAGACATTGATCAGCTGATCAATGATCAATATAAAACCGTGATCCCTGCCAGCGATCAGATCATCGATGTGATCCCGCAGCAATATATTGTGGACAGCCTGCAGAATATTACCTATCCTATTGGGATGAGTGGTGTGAAAGTAGGGGCCAACTTCCATATCATCACCGGTGATAAGAACGCCATCCGGAACATCAACCGGAGCGTGGAAAAATCCGGCCTCCGTATCAAAGACCTGGTATTGCAGCCGCTGGCATCTGCCGCTGCTGTTATGTGCGATATGGACTTTGAAGCCGGAGTTGCAATCGTAGACATTGGAGGTGGTACAACGGACCTCGCAGTGTTCTATGAAGGCATTCTGAAACACACTGCCGTGATACCATATGGTGGCGAAAACATTACCAACGATATCAAGAACGGCCTGGGTGTTTTAAAAACACAGGCAGAGCAAATGAAGGTACAGTTCGGTTACGCCCTTGCAGACGAAGCCAAGAACAACGCATACATCACTATTCCGGGTCTCCGTGGCCAAAGCCCTAAAGAGATCTCTGTAAAGAACCTCGCACACATCATCCAGGCAAGGATGAGCGAGATCCTGGACTTTGTGGTGTATCACCTGAAACAGATCGGGATGGACAACAAAATGCTGAATGGTGGTATCATCCTCACGGGTGGAGGCTCTCAGCTGAAACACCTGATCCAGTTAACGGAGTATACTACCGGTGTAAGTGCAAGGATCGGTTATCCTAACGAACACCTGGCCAGTGGCCATACAGATGAGCTGACCAAGCCCATGTATGCCACCTGCGTTGGTTTGATCCTGAAAGGCTACAATGATTATGAAAATGACAGAAGAGCACTGGAAGAAAATTATGTGAAGATCAACACCAGCTATTTTGCCAAAGAACAGGCCGCACGCAAAGCAGAAGATGAGGAAGGCTGGATGGAAGAAGAAGAGCCGGATACAGTTGAATCAGCCACTGCAAGGCAGGATAGGAAAGCAAGAGAACGTAATGCATCTCTCAAAGGATTCCTGGACAGGATGAAAACAAAGATCATCGACATGTTCACCGAAGAAGAGGATGCGAAACTGTAATTACGCTATGGCGTGATTGTTGCAATTAATGATGAATTCAAATAAAACGATCAAAACAGCGCGTAGGAACGGTACACCAAATACTAACCCAAAAAAAGAGAAAGAGTCATGATACATTTTGATCTTCCAAAGGAAAAATCCTCAATCATCAAGGTAATAGGCATTGGTGGCGGAGGTAGCAATGCAGTCAACCACATGTTCAGCCAGAACATTGATGGAGTGAACTTCATTATCTGCAATACCGATGCACAGGCTATTGCAAACAGTCCTGTACCCAATAAGGTACAACTGGGACCACACCTGACGCAGGGTTTAGGAGCAGGCGCCAATCCAAGGATCGGCGAACAGGCTACGGAGGAATCCTTTGAAGAAATCAAAAAGATCCTGGAGGTGAATACCAAAATGGCATTCATCACTGCAGGCATGGGCGGCGGAACCGGAACCGGCGGAGCACCCATCATTGCCAGGATCTGTAAAGAGCTGGGGATCCTTACTGTGGGTATTGTTACCACACCCTTTTCATATGAAGGGAAAAAACGGATGCAGCAGGCAGAAGAAGGTATCAACCGCTTGAAAGAATGTGTGGATACTTTACTGATCATATCCAACGACAAGCTCCGTCAGAAGTTCGGTGACCTGAAATTCAAAGCGGCGTTTGAAAAAGCGGATAACGTGTTAGCTACAGCGGCTAAATGTATCACAGATGTGATCAACTCCACCGGTCAGATCAACGTTGACTTTGCGGACGTTTGTACCGTAATGCGCAACGGTGGCGTGGCCATCCTGGGAGCTGCTCTTGCAGAAGGCGAAAACCGTGCACAAATAGCGATAGAAGAAGCATTGACTTCTCCATTGCTGAATGATAATGATATCAAAGGAGCCAAATGGATCCTTATCAATATTTCTTCCGCAGAAGGTGAATTTGAGCATACGCTGGATGAAATGGATACTATCCAGGCCTATGTACAAAGCATGGCCGGTGAGGATTGCGATGTGATCCTGGGTGTGGGCTACGATCAAACACTAGATCGCAATCTGGGTGTTACCATCATTGCTACCGGATTTGAACAAAATCCTATTCAGCAACTGAAAGCTGCTGCAAATCCACAGCAACAGGTAACCAAGGAAGAGCCAAAGATCGTTATGACACTGGGCCAGGAAGGAGATGAAAAGAAAATGCACAACCAGGGCATGCTTTTCTCTGAAGAAGAACCAGAGATCAAGGATGTAATGGCGCCAACATTGGTAGTGCCAGTAGTATCTCACCCCGCTCCTGCTACTTCGTTTGAGCAACCTGCAGCACAACAGCCTGTGAGGGAAACCTACACGTTGAACATTGAGCCTGTTGAACCGGTGAATGTACCACAGCCACAAGCACAACAGCAAGTACAGCAGCCAGCGCAACAACCAGTTCAACCACAGCAGCCAGCAAGCACACCAGCTTCCGGAGGTTATCTTAACCGCCCTTCCAATATCTATGTGGAACCGGTGAATAACAATACGGAAGACCAACCGGAAATGAAAATGGTGTTCAAAGAAGATGCAGCGCCGGTTGTACCGGAACAGCCTGTGCAGCAGCCTGTACAACCTGTACAGCAGCCACAGCAACTGGTACCGCAGCAGGAAGAACCTAACGATGAACAGAAACGTAAGCAACTGGAAAGAGTAGCCAAACTGCGCAGCATCAGTTTCAATGTGAAGAACATGGAAAATAACCAGGAGATAGAAAATGTGCCTGCATACCTTAGAAGGAATGTAGATCTGGATAATGGTGCCGGCTCCGCTGAGCAGTTCTATTCCAGCTACACTGTGGGCAACGACCAGGATAACAAGGCAGAGATCAATACGATCAATACCTTTTTAGATGGCAAAAAACCAGACTGATCTTTTTGAATATTATAAAGTTTGATTGTTTTTTAGTTGTGTTAAAAAAAATCCTCCGATTCCTCGGAGGATTTTTTTATCCCTATAATGTATTCAATATCGTTGTGGCCCTGTTCACCATATCCCCTGCTGTTTTCGCTTTCAGGGCATTGATCTCAAAAGCTTTCAGCACCTTGTCTATTTCCGCACCTTTTCCTTCTGCTCTTAGCACCCTGATCTTTTCATATACCTGGATGCCTTCTATCATCCGCTCAAATCGCATGGACGACCTTGGGCCTGGATAAACCAGGTAAGTATCTCCTGCAGCCCAGGTACGGAAACGGGAGTCCTGCAAGGGTTCTTTTACCCAGCAATTATAGGCCCAACGCAGATAACCGCTGTAATTCCTTGCAGCAGCATGCCATCCCAACCAGGCAGATTCAGCTAAAGGAGAGAAAGTGAAAGTATTAGGATAGCCTTCTGAACAACAGGTATAATAAGTACTAGGCCATCCTTTTTCAAAACGCCATTTGCGCTCTTCTTTCGTGAAATCCTGTCCGGATGCTACACAATAATCATAGATATCATTCACTAACTCCTTATGATAATTACCAGCTAAAGACACTTTGAAGTCCTTATCTACACTGCGGATCAGTTTAATTGCACTCTGCATGGCTTCCATAGGGCGTTCGTCCATGGCAATGCAGGTAATGTCAAACCAACCTTTCGCTTTCAGGTGTTTAGAAAAATCGGCCAGCATCGGACGCCAGTGATCATCATATTCTTTGGTGCCGGGTTTAGCTACTATAAAAGTATCTTTTCCGCTGGCTTCATTGTAATAATAGAATTTCAGGTTCCAGGGGATCATGCTGTAGCAGGCCACCTGTTTTTTAATGCCGGCTTCCTGCATGAAGGCAACCCACTTATCAAATACAGTATAATCAAAATTCCAGGTGCCGTCTTTCTTTTTTGTCCATTTCACCATATCTCCGTAAATATCTTCCGTCTGGCTGTTCCAGGGATCGTAAATAATACTGGCAGTGATCACCTTTTGCCCTGCATTGGCCAACATCTCCATATAGGGTTTCATGGCAGCAAAGTGTTCTTTACTCCACAATTTGGTATTGTGTACCCTTGCAACCGCATAAGGGCTCTGCCAGAGATCCAGGTGAAAAGCCCAGTCTTTAGGTTGTGGTAAAATGCGGTTGGATACCACCACCTCATAGTTGAGCTTTTGCTCCTTCACTTTCACATAACCCTTGTAAACACCTGCAGGCGTTTGAGGAGGAACGGTTACACTTAACCATACAGGCTGTGTGGTATTGGCAGCGATATTAATGGCCGGCATAAAATCAATACCATCTGCCACCAGCGAAGAATCAAAAGAACCAGGAGCCCGGTGTCCGCATCCGCCGCCTTCGCTGTTCAGTTCATCTGTCATCACATAACGAACAAAACCCGGTGTAATGGCGCTCGCCGGGATCTTGTTCCCATTGTTGTCCTTAAGATCAGATTTCTCAATACTTACAGCGGTGAGGGGTTTGGTGGTGTAGATCACAAATTGCGTATGCACTTTCTCTCCCCTCCAGGCTTTGGCGCTCCAGGAGGATCTGAGAGATGAAGCAACAGGTGCATAGTTCTTTTCATAACGAACATCCGCACTTCCGAAGTGGGCATGTACACCTGGTTGAACCGTACTCCAGCTTATGGGATCAATGGGACGCGGATCGGGCAGTTCGCGGTAGTCTGATCGAACACTGTTCTGGGCAAAACCTGCGCAGGACAGCGCCAACAATAAAGTAGTAGCGTAGACGTGTTTTAACATTATTAGCGTTTTTAGGAATTGCTAAAATAATACACGCCACATTAGCAAGCAACCTATTAATCTTCGTATCTGTAACGTTCCTGCACCCTTCTCAACTGAAGATTGGTAACCGGCGCTACCACTAATGGGAACTTCTCGATGGTTACATAACTGGAATCCAGTCCAAAACCACGTTCCTCGGAAAGCCCGATCTTTTTAAGCATGAAGTAAATGCGCATGATGATCCGCTCATGCAGCGGAAGGTCATTATCGTGAGAGAGGAATTTTTCCATAACGATGAACTGGAAGTCGCCCACCACATTGTTTTTACTTAGTGATTCGTAGCGGCTGGTGATATTCACTTCCTTATTACGTACCATATCTTCCACCACCATTCTGAACATCAGGTTGATCCGTTGCTCCACCCTGAACCCAAGGCGGAATTCCACCCTGATCACTTCATTGGGAATAATGGTTTGCACGGTGTATTCGCTCATATATGGTTCATCCACTACATCCACATGTACAAACCAGTAGATATCCGCACGTTTGGGTTTCTTATTAAGAATGGAGTAGATGATCTTGTGTTCTATTTCTTTCGGGTTATCCGCACTACTCATATATACAAGGTGCGTGGCATATTTAGGGATCGTGGTGTCGTTGCTCAGTTCCTGCAAAATAGGCAGGTAATCCTCCAGTTTTACAAATTCCACGTACCTGTTCTTGATCTTGCGGGACCGGAACCAGGAGTACATAACTAGGAAAAGCGCGCCCCCAACGATCACTGTCACATAACCGCCGTGCATGAATTTCACCAGGTTGGCAAAGAGGAAAGAGAACTCAATGGTCAGATATACAACAAGATATAACCCGATCCACAGCAGTCTTACCCTTCGCGTATACAGGTAGAATGCGAAAAGGCAGGAGGTCATTAACATACAAATGGTAATGGACAGGCCATAGGCCGCTTCCATCGCGGAAGATTCCTTAAATATCAAAACGATAGCCACACAACCGGTAAACAACATCAGGTTGATGCCCGGAATGAATAGCTGACCGCGTAATTCAGTTGGGTAATTGATCTTCAGCTTTGGCCAGAGGTTCAGGCGCATTGCTTCGGAAATAAGGGTAAAAGATCCGGAGATCAGTGCCTGACTGGCAATCACAGATGCAATAGTTGCAATTAACACCCCGAATATCACAAACCATTCCGGCATGATCAGGAAGAAAGGGTTCTCTCCATGGAGTGTACCACCACGTTGGGTTAACAACCATGCCCCCTGCCCGAGATAGTTGAGGATCAGGGAAGATTTTACAAATACCCAGGAAACACGGATGTTGCCACGGCCGCAGTGTCCAAGATCTGAATAGAGGGCCTCCGCCCCCGTGGTACAGAGGAACACTGCTCCCAGGATAAGGAAGCCGTGCGGATATACTGCCAATAATTCAATAGCATAATAGGGGTTAAAAGCTTTTAATACGGTGAGGTCGTCTGCAATATGGGAGATCCCCAATATCGCCAGCATACTGAACCAGATCACCATGATGGGGCCGAACATCTTACCAATGGACATGGTACCGAACTGCTGCATAAAGAACAACAGTGTGATGATCACGAGTACGATCTTTACGATCGTCCATTCGCCCAGGTCTTTAAATACAGGCAGCGTGCGTAAACCTTCTACAGCTGAAGTGACCGTGATAGGTGGGGTAATGATACCATCTGCCAATAAAGCGGCCCCTCCTATCATACCAAATATAACCGTCCATTTCCCATGCCGCCGAACCAGGGCATAAAGTGAGAAGATCCCGCCTTCACCTTTATTATCGGCTTTGAGGGTCAGGATCACATACTTTACTGTTGTTTGAAGAGTAAGGGTCCAGATGATGCAGGAGATACCGCCGACCACCAGCAGATCGCTGATTTCGTTGGTTCCAACAATTGCTTTGAACACGTAGAGCGGAGAGGTACCGATATCGCCGTAAATGATTCCCAGTGCCACTATCAGACCGGCCAGGGAAGCTTTATTGAAGTCTTTTACCACGCAGAGTACAATATAAAAGATTAAAGGCAGGTCAAATTTAGTAATAAATACGCATCCGGCGCGTATTATCTCTTTGCCATAAAAAAAGAGGTTGCTCAATATGAGCAACCTCTTTTAAATATTTACCAGTGTGCAACTGTATTAGTTGGCAGGAGCCAGGTCTACAGTATTTGCATCACCAGGAGTGTTTTGTTTGATGAAGCGACCGCGATCGATACCTTGTTTTTCAGCCAGGTAGTCGATTACAGCGTCAACACGGCGAGAGCTCAGATCAACACCACCTTTCTTGCCTTTAGCACCAGCGTGGCCAGTAACCAGGATGTTGCAGGAAGGGTTAGAACGGAGAGTGTTAGCTACGCTACCCAGTACAGCTTCAAAATCGTTAGAGATTTTGGTTGCGCTGCCTTTGAAAGCTACGCTTGGGAAGATCAGGCTAGCGCAGTTAGGCTGAGCTACGATGTTTTTGCAGCACTCAGGATCTGGGCATTTACCTACGCCATCAGCATCAACTGGGAAGCAGTAAGTAGGCGTGATCAGTTGTTTGTCTTTGTAGTCAGGAACACCATCACCATCAGTATCCTTAGCTACACCGTGAGAATCAACGGGAGCACCAGCTGGTGTGTTAGGTTCGCGATCGAATTGATCAGTAACACCATCACCATCAGCATCAGGCAGTACCGGAGTAGGCAGCTTCATGCGGCGTGGGCTGTTCAGCTCGTTGTAAGCGAAATCCAGCGGGTTAACCCACCATAATGGTTCAACACGTTTGTTGGGGTTACCGAGGTTGAAGTTCAGACGAACGGAAGTGTAAGAGAAGAAATCTTTGCTACCATCGTAAGCACCTGCAGTATAGCTGTCCAGGTAATCATCGAAAGGCAGGGTCAGTTTCTCTTCAACACCAATGTTGAAACGTTTAGAAACTTTGAAAGCGATACCAGTACCTAATTCCAGCGCATGACGCAGGAGTTGGTTGTCATCTTTACGACCGATCTGAACACGGTTACCTTGAGAAGGTGCATTTTGTTCATATTCCTTGTCGTGATAATTTTTCAATGCATCGCGGATATCTTTCTTCTTGCCGGTGAAATTGATGTTAGCACCACCAGCACCGTAGTTATATGGTGCATTTCCGGCATTCAGTGCGTCAACGTCAACATCTGCCAGCATCAGACCGTAACCAGCCAAAACGTACCAGTTAACTTTAGGTTGAGCTTTGTAGAACAGGATGTTGCTCAGAGAAGCGATGAAGTCCAAAGACAGTTGGTGTGTTGCTGTTCTGTAAGCAGGAACAATCATACCGCCATTTGCTCCAGCAGTAGCGTTATAAGCACCGCCTACTGTGTTAGGTTTCAATTTGTAATCCAGACCGTAGTCGAAAGATCCAGTATACTCACCTCTGATAGAGAAAGTATGACCGAGGGCTTTTCTCAGGGAGAGACCGCCACCGAAACCGGGAAGAGCCGCAACGTCACCTTTAATAAAGTGGTAACCGCCGTGAACTCCCAATTCCCACATATTTCTCGGCTTGGCCGGATAGTCAGATTGGTTGTTTCTGAAACTGTTGAATTGCGCCATATTCTTCGCGGAAACTTTAGAGGAGTCCAGCGCATCGTATGAGGGCTTAACCTGCGCAAAACCGGGAGATGCTGCCAGAAGAGTCATTGCACCTGCCAGTAGTAAGTACTTTTTGCTTGCCATAATTGTTTTTTTATTTAAAAACTGTTAAAGATTTTACAATTAACGCGTTTTTTACCAAGCAAAGGTAAAAATCCTTAATGAATATACAAATTTTTCTTGCGATTTTATTTGTATTGATAACTCCCTCAAAATTAAGGGCTATTTAAAAGAACACTCGGGTATTATCTACAAATTCGGGGCCAAATTATTAGAATGTGGTATTTTAGGGGTAGCTTAGCGAAGCTTTTTTTAACATATGGAGGAAATTAAACAACTGATTGGGAAGGAATTACAGGATTTCGAAGGAAAGTTTGCAGATGCTGTAAAAAGTGATGTCCCCCTGCTGGACCGGATCATGCATTACATCGTAAAACGCAAGGGAAAGCAGATCAGGCCGATGTTCGTGATCCTTTCTGCCCGGATGTTCAACGCTGAGATCAATGAAAGTACTTACCGGGCAGCTGCTCTTGTAGAAGTATTACATACCGCCACCCTTGTTCATGATGATGTAGTGGACGATTCCCTCGAACGCAGAGGCTTTTTTTCTGTAAATGCACTTTGGAAGAATAAGATTGCCGTGCTGGTGGGGGATTATCTCCTCACCAAAGGCCTTTTATTGTCCCTTAATAATAATGATTATAAAGCTCTCCAGATCCTGTCCAACGCCGTTAGGGAAATGAGCGAAGGGGAATTGCTCCAGATGGAGAAAACCCGGAAACTGGATATTAAGGAAGAGGTCTATTTTGATATTATCCAGCGTAAAACGGCCTCCCTCCTGGCTTCAGCTTGTGCTGCAGGTGCCTGGAGTACCTCAGGCAGTGAAGAGATCACCCAAAAAATGCGCCTTTTCGGACAAAAAGTAGGGATTGCCTTCCAGATCAAAGACGATCTTTTCGATTATGGCTCTGCCAACATCGGAAAACCTACCGGGATTGATATCCGGGAAAAGAAAATGACCCTCCCCCTGATCTACACCCTTCAACATGGATCCGCAGAACAACGCAGACATATAATTAATATAGTAAGGAACCACAATAAGGAAAAAGACAAGGTCAACGAAGTGATCTCCATGGTCAACGAAAGTGGCGGTATAGACTATGCCCGGCAAAAAATGCTGCAATACCGCGATGATGCACTGGCTATTTTACATGAGTTCCCCGATAATAATATACGGGCAGGACTGGAAACACTGGTGAGATTCACCACAGACAGGAAATTTTAAGGTTTTTATCCGTTTTAGCACAAACAATCTTCGATTTAGCGGTCATTGCAGCCGATTATACGCTAATCATCCTTATATTACGGTTACTGAAGACTGATTAGAACAATGGAAGCAATTTCCACAAGTACCAATTCATGCAGAAACGCTGGACAGTAAAGAAATATCAACCAATACCGGAACAACAGCTGCAGGCAGCTTTGCGCATTCATCCCTTACTATGCAGATTACTGGTGCAAAGAGGCATCAAAAAATTTGATGAAGCCAAACATTTTTTCCGTCCAACACTGGAAGATCTCCACGATCCCTGGGTCATGAAAGATATGGATAAAGCGATCTCCCGCATAGAAGAAGCTTTTTTCAGACATGAAAAGATCCTCATTTACGGAGATTATGATGTAGATGGTACCACCGCGGTAGCAACTGTTTACAGCTTTCTCGAAACCATTTATTCAAACCTGGAATTTTATATCCCTCACCGCTACCGGGAAGGATATGGTATTTCCATGCAGGGCATTGAATATGCCCGGGACAATGATGTGTCCCTCATCATTGCATTAGACTGTGGGATCAAATCCACAGATCATATTGCACTGGCAAAAAGCTGGGGAATTGATTTCATTATCTGCGATCACCATCTGCCGGACCCTGTTTTACCAGATGCCGTGGCCATCCTCAATCCCAAACAGCTGGACTGCCCCTACCCCTATAAGGAATTAAGCGGTTGCGGCATTGGCTTCAAACTGATCAGTGCCCTGGCCCAGAAAAAAGGTATCCCCATGAAAGAGGTATACCAGTATTTAGACCTGGTGGCCACCAGTATTGCTGCAGATATTGTTCCCATGACGGGCGAAAACCGAATACTGGCCTTTCATGGTGTAAAACAGGTAAATGAAACGCCAAGCTCCGGTATCAAAGCTTTGATACAACTCAGCGGACTCAAAGAAAAGCTAACTACTTCCAATCTCGTATTCGTTATTGCCCCCCGTGTAAATGCAGCCGGTAGAATGGACGATGCCCGGAAAGCTGTGAACCTCTTCATCGAAAAGGATTACGAAAAAGCTTATGCCTTCGCCGAAATGCTTCATGCAGATAATTTCGACAGGAAGGAGATTGATATGACCATTACACAGGAAGCTATCAGCATCATTCAGCAGGATACCCTGCAACATACCCGCAAATCCACGGTATTGTTCCAACCACACTGGCATAAAGGTGTGGTAGGGATCGTAGCTTCCCGCCTGATCGATAAATATTTTTACCGCCCTACAATTATCCTTACACAAAGTAATGGACAGGTAGCAGGGTCTGCACGTTCAGTGGCAGGATTTAATGTATACGAAGCCATCCATCAGTGTAAAGACCTGCTGGAGAATTATGGCGGACACTTCTATGCAGCCGGCATGACCATGAAGCCGGAAAATGTAGAAGCTTTCCAGGAAAGATTTGAATCCATCGTAGCAGCAACAATAGATCCGGACCTGCTGGTTCCGGAGATAGTGATCGATTCAGAAATAAGCTTTTCCGACATCACCCCCTCCTTTTATAATATCATGCGGCAATTTGAGCCACTTGGCCCGGAAAACCTCAAACCTTTATTCATCGCAAGGAATGTAACAGATACCGGTTATTCGAAAATTGTAAAAGAAGAACATCTGAAGCTGTCCGTGAAACAACGCAACAGCAGTTCTATTTCCGGCATAGGCTTTTTTATGGCTGATAAATTTGACCTGGTGAGCAGTAAAAAACCATTCGATATTGTTTTCACGCTGGAAGAGAATGAATGGAACGGTAATACCACCCTTCAGTTAAAGGTTATAGATATCAGGGCCTCCGCATAGAATGATACAATTCTGCGACAGAATGATACGAATCGGCCAGAAGATTCAAAGGCCTGTCGTTATTTTTAGAGAGTTGAACCCACATTAACCCTCTAAAAATTTATCTTATGATCAAACGAATTTCACTGTTAACTGCTGCAATCATTTTTAGCTTTGCTTTTAGCATGAAGGCAACTTCGGGCGTCAAAATTCCCGAACCCGCACCAGCTTTGCATGCGCCCGCTTTTGTATGGAATTTCATATATGCCTTCGGTAATGGGCCCGTGCCGGGCTTAAGCTGGTCAGGTAACTACCTGTATATTTCCTCCGGTAACTATACGGTGTATTCCGCGAACGGATATGGATTCCTTACACCATCCACACCGGTTTATTGTAATGCCGTAGATAATGCAAATACCTATGTGCAGGTTGCTGTGACCGGCGGCGGCCCGGTTTCTTATTATGATTTCCAGGATTTTTAACAAAAGAGCTCCCCTATCGGCGGGTTACTTCTTTTGCCTGCTCAGCCAGTTGAACAAAGCAGGATCTCTGTAAACGTTGGTCCAGGCATCATGCCCACCGGTAGGGCTTTCTTTGTAATATATCTGCGTACTGCCGCAGGCTTTAATGGCCTGCACTATCTTTCTTGTTTCACTTACTTTGATGGTTGGATCATCGGTATTATGAAAAGTATAGATAGGCAGCTCTTTCATGCCGCAAGGGTTCATACGTGAAAGCCCGTAACCCGCAATAGGAACAATAGCTGCAAAACGCTCTGGATGGGCAGATGCCCAGATCCAGGTACCATACCCTCCCATACTTAAACCTGTCAGGTAAATACGGTTGGTATCGATCCGCAAGGAACGTTTTACATCTTCGTATAATGAATCCAGGCTGGGCAATTCCCAGGTAGGCGCAGTCAGTTTACATTGCGGTACGATCAGGATAAAAGGAAGATCATGCTTAAGTATCTCCGGCACACCTGTAATAGTGGCCCTGCTCAGATCATCACCCCGCTCCCCTTTTCCATGAAGGAAAAAGAGTACAGGCCAACGCTGTATACTGCGGCGGCGGTATTTATCCGGTAAGTAAACCAGGTATTTTTTGATGGAAGCACCAGGGTGGGAGATCGTTCTTTCAGAAAAATCCTGTGCCCGGCCTGAAAAAGAAAAGATAATCGTGAATAGAATGGTATAGGTAGCGTATCGGATCATTTACTTCTTTTGCTCACTTAACCAGGCAAACAAAGCCGGGTCTTTATATGCTTTAGTCCAGGAATCGTGGCCACCGGTTGGGTTTTCTGTATACTTTACAAGGGTGGATCCGCATTTCTTTAATGCATCCACCATGTCCCGCGAATTGGAAACATTTACAGTGCCATCATCCGCATTATGGAATACCCAAATAGGCTTGTTCTTTAATACACAGGCATTGGACGGAGTACCGGCACCACAGATAGGTATAATGGCAGCAAATTTATCCGGACTTCCCTGCGCCCATGTCCATGCACCATATCCGCCCATGCTAAGACCGGTAAGATAGATACGGGAAGGGTCCACGTTGTATTGTTTCAGTACATCTGCATATAAAGCATCGAGATTGGCATTGTTCCACCAATCATTACCTGCTTCTTCTTTGCATTGCGGAGATATCAGTATGTAAGGAAAATCTTTATCCTTAGCTGCAATGGCAGCAAGGCCCGCATTTTTCACCTTATTGAGGTCTGTCCCTCTTTCTCCCATACCATGCAGGAAAATGATCACCGGCCACTTTACCGTATTTTTCTTCTCATTATAGGAATCAGGAATTTGAAGCACGTAGTCTGTGATCCCTTTAGGATTATTCACTTTCTTAAAACTAACACCAAGTGTCTGTGGAGTAAAGTTGTCTATTACTACCGGCGGAGGATTTTCCGTGCCGCCACCACCCGGTACTTCAGGTACGGGATTTGACTTTTTGGAACAAGCCACCATTATCATTAGGGCAAAGCTGATTGCCACCATGTCACTAAATCTTGTGTTAGAATTCATATGGTCTGTAAAAATAATGGTTTTTCAGCATTAGAATCTGCAATGATTATACCAAAAGAAAAAGCTGGCAGCGCGAAAACCGCTGCCAGCTTAGTAATTACTATAATTCATCAGGAATTTATATATGAAATCCCCTCATGCCTATTCTTTTCCCATTAATTCAACACTGCGGTTCACAAATGCCGTCAGTTCTGCTCCCTGTAATAAGTTCTGGGAAAGCAAAGCCAGGTCAGCCAGGTTACGCACCAGCTTTTGTTGCTTTTCTGCATTTCCTTCTCCGAGGATATTCAGATAGATAGGGTGATTGGCATTCACCGTCATGGTGATCTCATCCGGCATACCTGCAAACATACTGGCGGAACCGCCCATCGCTGCCATATCTTTCATCCTGCGCATAAATTCAGAACGGGTTACGATCACCGGTTGGTCCTGCGCACTTAATCCTTTCAATTCCACTTTAATATTAGGCTGCGGAATTTGTTGGCCGAACATCTCTTTTAGTTTGCCTTCCTGCTCTTCACTCAATACACTAATAGCCTTTGCTTCGTTATTGATCAGGTTGTCTGCAATATCTGCATCCACCCGGTTGAACTGAACATTCTCCCACTTGGTTTCCATTTGGTTGATGAAACCGGCATCCACCATAGTATCCAGTTTCACTACTTTATATCCTTTAGCTTTTGCGGCCTGGATATAACTATCCTGTTGAACGGGATTCGTAGCATACAAGATCACCAGTTTACCTTCTGTGTTAGTTTGCAGCGCTCCTGTAGCTGTACGGTATTCCTCCAGCGTATAGAAAGTACTGTTATCCACATCTGCCATCACATGGAACTTGCTGGCTTTATCAGCAAATTTATCCTCCGTCATCATCCCATATTTCACGAACAGACCAATATGCTCCCATTTTTCTTCAAAGGACTTACGGTCTGTGCGGAACATTTCATCCAGTTTATCCGCTACTTTTTTAGTGATGTGCGCATTGATCTTTTTCACATTGGGATCTCCCTGCAGATAACTCCTGCTCACATTCAGCGGAATATCCGGAGAATCTATCACACCATGCAACAGCATCAGGAATTCCGGAACAATGTTCTTCACTTCATCCGTCACATATACCTGGTTACTGTACAGGCTGATCTTATCTTTCTGTATTTCGTATGATTTGGTGATCTTGGGGAAGTACAGGATACCGGTAAGATTGAAAGGATAATCCACATTCAGGTGGATCCAGAACAATGGTGGTTCAGCAAAAGGATACAGTTCTTTATAGAAGTTCTGATAATCCTCTGCAGTTAATTCACTGGGCTTTTTCACCCATGCAGGTGAAGTATTATTGATCTGTGTATCCTGGAAGCGGATGGGAACAGGTAAGAAGCGGCAGAATTTTTCCAGGATGGTGCGGATGCGGTTCTCATCCAGGAACTCTTCGCTTTCTTCATTGATATGCATCACAATGTCTGTGCCGCGCTCTTCTTTTACTGTTTCTTCCAGTTCATATTCCGGGCTGCCATCGCATTCCCAGCGAACGGCTTTTGTATCAGGGCGCCAGGATTTGGAATAGATCTCCACCTGGCTGCTCACCATAAAAGAAGAATAAAAACCAAGGCCGAAGTGCCCAATGATATTCGCTCCGTCTGTTTGTCCTTTATACTTGTTCACAAATTCTTCCGCACCGGAAAAAGCTACCTGGTTAATATATTTATCTACTTCTTCAGCCGTCATGCCCACACCACGGTCAGAAATAGTAATGGTCTTTTTTTCTTTGTCCAGCGATACAGTGATATCTGTATTTCCAATGTCGCCTTTAAACTCTCCAACGCTGGCCAGTGTTTTGAGTTTCTGCGTGGCATCCACGGCATTACTTACCAGCTCACGTAAAAAAATGTCGTGATCGGAATAAAGGAACTTTTTGATAATGGGGAAGATGTTCTCTGTTTGTACACGTATAGCGCCTTTCTGCATAATTGATCAGTTTTTAACGGAGGTTGCTGGTCAAAGGCTGTGCCAGCGCATGCCTGGCTGACAAGATGACCGTCTGCCCTTAAGTTAACAAAAACTTCTTTTCTCGTATACCTGAACTGGTGTAAATTCGGGTAACCATATTTCAGAACCCCTTTCAAACCCAAAACCCTTTATGAAAAGAGCTTTACTCCTGTCATGTTTACTGGTACCCTTCTTTGCCCTTGCGCAAACAAACCCGGTACCACAATCAGTACCCTACTTGCAAACATTTTCTGCCATGCCCCACAATTCAACTGTTTTGCCGGACGGTTGGCTGGGCTGGGTACTGAGCGGATCCCCTTCCGGTAATTTTAATCTGTTGCCGGCAGCTTCGGATAAAACCCTGGCGGCTAACAGCACAGCTTCCACCACCGCAAACGGCGTTCACAATTATAACGGCAAAGCCGGTTTCCTCAATAGCGGCACGGTAGACAATTCCCTGGTGCTGAGTGTGAACACAACCGGTAGCACCAATGTGAGCGTAGGTTTTGAGGTAATGACCATCCGCAACCCTTACGACAACAACAGTAATACCCGCATCAACGAAGTGGTATTGCAATACCGGGTAGGCACCAGCGGTAATTTCACCAATCTGCCATCCACGGCCTATCAAAACAATACCTCCCTGCAAACCGGCTCCGGGATTACTACTCCGCAGAACCTCGTTTTCAAACAGGTATTGCTTCCGGCGGAATGCGAAAACGCCCCTGTTGTACAATTGCGTTGGGTGAACCGCCAGATCAGCGGAGCCGGCTCCCGCCCTGGTTTTGCGATTGACAGCATTACTGTTGGCGGAGTGAGCGGAGACGTTACCCCTCCTGTGATCAGCAGTTTATCGCCTGCCGATGGAGCCACTGGCGTACAACCTGGCAGCAGCCTGGTGATCACTTATGATGAAAACATCCGTAAGAATGCGGGTAATATAACTATTCACGGTACCACTGCACAGGTATTAGATATCAACAATCCGGCTATCCTTATTTCCGGTAACACACTCACTATCCCCGCCACCCTGCGTGGGAACCGTAATTACTATGTTACGCTGGACAGTAATGCTATCCAGGATTCCAACGGTAATGGCGCTGTCGGAATTTCAGACAGTACCCAATGGGCTTTTGCCACCGGCAGCCAGTTGCTGGATTTCGAATTTACCGCCTGTACGAATAATCTCTCAGGCGGTTTCTCCCAATACAGTGTGACAGGAGCGCAAACCTGGGCCTGTACCACTTTTGGTCAAACCGGCAATGGTGTGCAGATCAATGGTTTTGCCAGCGGAGCAAGGGATAATGAGGACTGGCTGATCACGCCCGTGCTGGACCTCAGTAGTTTCAATTTCCCGCTTTTATCTTTTGCCACAAGAAGTGCTTTTGCAGGACCTGCCCTGGAGTTAAAAATATCCACAGATTACAGTGGCAGCGGGGATCCCCATCTCGCCAACTGGACGACCATCAATGGCCGTTTCCCTGAAACCGGCTCAGATGTATGGTCTGTTTCCCAGGGCATCAACCTGGCAGCTTTCAAAGGCACGGATGTTTATATCGCCTGGGTATACACTTCCTCTCCCACTTTACAGGCCAGCCGCTGGACCCTGGATGATGTACACATCACCAATTCCGCCACGGCGCCCCCTCCTACTGTAACCACTTCTCCGGCACAACTGGATTTTGATTATATCAAAGCAGGCAGCCGCTCAGAGCCACAGCCCTTTACTTTCTGGGCCAACGATCTTACAGGGCCCTTACATGTGACAGCGCCTCCTAACTTTGAAATATCGCTGGATAAGGTACAATACTATCCCACGCTTACTTTTAATGACACAGATCCTCATACGGTTTGGGCAAGGTTTGCCCCTTCCGCGGCAGATCAGAATTTTACCGGCACCCTGAGCTTCTCTTCTGCGGCCCTTTCTGCCAGCAGGGTAAACCTTTCCGGTACTTCCCTCCGTACCCTCAAAGTAGTGAACTGGAATATGGAATGGTTCGGACACCTGGGTTTTGGCCCTACAAACGAAGCACTGCAGCAGGCCAATGCCCTGAAAGTGATGCGCAGCGTGAATGCAGACATTTTTGCATTGGTAGAAGTGGTAGATACCATCCGTCTCAAAGCGATCGTGGATTCCCTGCCGGGATACAAATACCTGGTATCGGATTTCGGTTCCAGGGTGGATAGCCTTACCGCTCCATTATACGACAGTGCCCAGAAACTGGCCTTTGTGTATAAAGACTCCCTGGTGAAAAGTATCCGCAGTTATGGTGTATTACGTAAAGGAGGAAGCCCAACTGCCTACTACAACTGGTCTTCCGGCAGGTTCCCTTACCTGATGGAAGCCAATGTGATCATGAATAACGATACTGCCCGGATCCATTTCATTGTGCTGCATGCCAAAGCCAATACAGGGAATACAGCCGAAAAGATCGAAAGCTGGCATCGCCGGAAAGATGGTGCTAAAGAGCTGAAAGATTCCCTGGATGCGCAGTATCCTTATAAGAACATACTGGTGCTGGGGGATTTCAATGATGACTTCGACAGGACCATCACTGCTGAAATGGCGCCGGACACCACTACTTCCTATATAGATTTCAAACTGGATTCAGCCAATTACACGCCGTTCACATATGAGCTCAGCCTGGCCAAACAACGTTCTACAGGCTCTTTCCCTGATATGATCGACCATGCGATGGGATCCAATGAAATGCAGCAGGCCTATGTGCCACAATCTGCAAAGGTCCTGCGTTCTGTGGAAAGCCTCATTCCGTCATACACCACCTTTACTTCAGACCATTTCCCTGTGATCAGCCGTTATGATGTAAGGGTACTGGCACATCCTGTTGTGATCACCACTTTCACAGCCAGAGAGGATGATGGCGGCGTAAGATTAAGCTGGAACACTACCCGCGAGATCAATAACGACAAATTCATTGTAGAACGTTCCCTGAACCAGCGGAACTATACACCCGTCGATACCGTCCCTGCCCTCAATATCCAGGGAGCAGCTTATCAAAGCTTCGATGGCGCTGTATTACCCGGATACTGGCATTACCGCCTGAAACAGATCAGTAAAGACAGTACTATTCAATATAGCCCTGTACAAAGCGTGCTGGTATTGAGCAGGGAATCCTGGTTCAGGTTATTATGCCTTATCCTGGGCAGGCAGCTTTATATTTACATGGATGCCCCACAAGCCGGTCCAGCATCTATACAATTAATTGATTTACAAGGAGTAATTCGCTATCAAAGTCAACTGAACTTCTCCAAAGGCATGAATCTGAGAAAAGTCGATGTGGGGAACATGCCGGCCGGCATTTACCTTTTGAGGGTACAAAGCGGGAATAAGACAGAGGTGAAGAAGATATTTATTACTCGTTGATAATAAGCATATTAGAAAAATAAACGGGGATACTGCGGTATCCCCGTTTAAAATAACGGAAATTCGCGCCAGTAAAGCGGAAGAATCAAAAATTACCCCTATCTTTGCACTCCAATTTTTATTTTTTATTTACAATTAACAAACAAGGGAAAATTATGTCAAACTACGAATTGATGGTGATCTTTACCCCTGTGCTCTCTGAAGAGGACTATAAAGCCGCTCAGAAGAAATTCGCTGACGTTATCAAGGATAACGGCGGTGCAATTGTGCACGAAAATCCCTGGGGTTTAAAATCACTGGCGTACCCAATCCAGAAGAAAACCACGGGCATGTTCCTGGTTCTGGAGTACACTGCGCCATCCGACCTCAATGAGAAGCTGAAGATTCAGCTGAATCGCGATGAAAATGTATTGCGTTACATGGTGAACAAACTGGACAAACACGCTCAGGCGTACAATGCCCGGAAAAGAGGTAACCTGAATGCTGAACCTAAACCAGTAGAAGCTTAAGTTATGGCAGTAAAACAAGAAATTAAGTACTTAACAGCCGTTAAGCAGGAGAAGCGCCAGAAGAAATACTGCCGCTTCAAAAAATTAGGTATCAAGTATGTAGATTACAAGGATGCCGAGTTCCTGAAAAAATTCCTGAACGATCAGGGCAAGATGCTGCCTCGCCGTATCAGTGGTAACTCACTGAAATTCCAGCGCAAGGTAGCTGAGGCTATCAAGAAAGCTCGTCAAATGGCTTTATTGCCTTATGTTACTGACCTTTTAAAGTAAGAAACAATGCAAGTAATCTTAATACAAGACGTAGATAATCTGGGCCAGAAGAATGAACTGGTGACCGTAAAGAACGGTTACGCCAGGAACTTCCTGATCCCTCAAAAGGTTGCCGTAGAAGCAAGCTCTTCCAACCTGAAGCAACTGAACGAACGCGTGAAAGTGCAAAAGGTAAAAGAAGAAAAAATGCTGGCTGAAATCGCGAAAGTGGTGGAAGTCCTCAAAGCTTCTCCTGTGAAGATCGGTGCTAAAACCGGTACTTCAGGCAAGATCTTCGGTAGTGTTACCGGCGTTCAGATCGCCCGTGCTATCAAAGAACAAAAAGGTTATGAGATCGACCGTCGTCGTATCCATATCCTTGGCGATGTAAAAGAACTGGGTTCTTACAAAGCACGCCTCGATTTCGGTAAAGGAAACGATACCGAACTGGAATTCGAAGTGGTAGCTGAGTAATCTCTCCCGCTGATATTTGTAAAAGGGCTGTTCATCAATGATGAACAGCCCTTTTTAATGCAATTAGCGCAACAATTCCCCTAACTTATTTGTAATATCTGTCAACCCAATACAATCCCCTTTATTATGAAAAAGATTTTCGCAGCCCTGCTGCTCCTGTCAGTAACCGGTTCAGTAACCTTTGCACAAAATGTGCTGGACAAAGCAAAAAATACAGCCAAAGCCGCACAGGCTGCTGGCATAGATGTAAATGGCATAGCCAACTCAATCCTGGGGAAATTGTCGCCGGCACTATCCCTTTCAGAAACGCAAAAGCCAAGCGTACTAACCGCCGTAACCGGATTCCTGAAAGATAAATCAGGCATTCTCGGTTTGGCGAATACGGACAAAGCGGCTTATGCCTCTAAATTCGCTGGTCTGCAAGGTGGATTATTTAAAAAATTGAAGACAGTGCTTACGGTGGCACAATACACCAAGTTCCTGGGGTTAAAACCTAAAACGAACGATGCAACGAATGCATTATCCCAGCTGTTCTTCTAAAAGAACTATGCCGGGGGAAGGTTTTTCCCCGGCATTATTCGTATCGTAAAGCCACAATAGGGTCCAGCTTAGCCGCTTTCATGGCCGGATAAATTCCGGAAATTAGTCCTACCGTTGCACACAACAGAATTCCTCCGCTGATCCACAGCCAGGGCACCAGGAAAGTGGTACCCATCAATAAAGACACCGTATTTCCCGTTAGCATTCCCAGGATCACCCCGCAAATACCGCCCAGCACACTGATCATTATAGACTCTACGATAAATTGCTTTTTAATAGTGGACGATGTAGCCCCCAGGGCTTTGCTCACCCCGATCTCTCTTGTACGTTCTGCCACAGATACCAACATGATGTTCATCAGACCAATAGCAGAGCCAAAGAGCGTGATGAACCCGATCACACCTGCCGCCATCGTAACCGTCGCTAAACTGTTGAACAACATTTCCGCCACACTGTCACTCCGGCTCATGTAAAAATTATTCTCCTCAAATGAGTTCATCTTCCTGATGATCCTGAAATCACCTGTAGCCTCTCCTATAGCTGCATCTATTTTAGAAATATCGTTTACATTCACATTGATCATGTAAGAAGCATTGGGCCTGTTGAACACCCGCCTTGTGCTGGTCACCGTTGTTACCACCACATTATCTGCACTGAAAAGATTACTGCTGCCCTTGGTTTTCAGGATCCCGATCACCCGGTACCGCACATTCCCTACCCGAACATTTGTATTCAGCGCATATTCCGGTTTATCCGGGAATAATTTCTTCACCACGTCATTTCCCAGGATGGCCACATTCCGCCCGGATTCGATATCTGCCTTATTGAAATTACGGCCCATGAGCAGGTCGTAATTGGATAGTTGTAAATAATTCTCATCTCCCCCCACCACCTGTACCGTAGGGTTCGTTTTCTTTTCATCTTTATACACGGTCATGCCGCCACCAGCGCGAAAGGAAACGCCAACGGTAGCCGGGAAACTATAACGTTCTTTGAAAGCCATGGCTTCATCAAAAGAGATCACTTTATTCTTATTGGAATTCCGCACTTTCAGCTTCTGGCTGGTACCCCGGGTAGCATTGCCCCTTCCGCCTATCCGGATGTTCAGTTCCCGGTTGCGGATAGTGAACCCGTTGGCTCCCATATTGGCGAAGCTGTCATAGATCTTGTTCTGCATCACATCTATAGCCGTGAGGATACCTACAAGGGCCCAGATACCGAAAGCTATGATAGCCACGGTAAGGATCGTCCTTAAACGGTTGGCGCTGATGGAGCGTAGTGCCAGGAAGTATATATCGCGAACTTGCATAAATATGGGTTATAGTAAAGTTAATGTAAATCTGTACGCAAAAACGCATAAAAAAAGCGCTCCTTGATAAGAAGCGCTTCAATATGGAAGAACGGTAATTTTTAGAGGAACTGCAGGAGCAGGTTCGGGAACATTCCCAGCAGGATGATCACTGCCGCACCAACCACCAGCACGCTTTTGAAGCCAGTTGTGATAGGTTCTGATGTTTCCGCATCACCCGTTTTGAAATACATGGCTATGATCACACGGAAGTAGTAGTAAGCACTCACCGCAGCACATAAAACCGCCAGGATCACCAGCCACAGCAACTGCCCTTGCTGAACAGCTGCGCTGAGTACAAAGTACTTGGCAAAGAAACCCGCCGTTAATGGAATACCTGCCAGTGATAACAGGAAGATGGTATTCACCACTGCCAGCAAAGGATGTTTGCGGGCAAGACCATTATATCCTTCAAAAGTATAGTCCTTCAGTTTCAGGAGGATGGCAAAGATGCCGATGGTAGCTATACTGTAAGCGGCTGCATAAAGGATGATCCCCTGCATGGCCATTTCGTTCATGGCTACAACGGCAAAAAGCATAAAACCCGCCTGTGCAATACTGGAATAAGCCAACATTCGCTTCACACTCTGCTGGAATACCGCGGTAAAGTTACCGATCAGCAAAGTAGTAGCAGTAATGAGCGCAATGATCAATTGCCAGTGCGCGCTGAGATTACCGCCTGCAAAGCTCACATGGAATAAACGCATGAAAGCAATAAAGCTCGCAGCTTTTACCACAGTGGCCATAAAGGCAGTGAACACACTGGGAGAACCATCGTACACATCCGGTGTCCAGAAATGGAAAGGAGCAGCGGATACTTTAAAGGCCAGGGCAAAACCCAGCAGGATGATACCGCATAAAGCCAATGGGCTCAGGTCTCCGGTACCAAGCCCCATTTCACGGATATTGAAAGTGCCGGTAGCACCATAGATCAGGGCAATGCCCATCAAAAGGATCCCTGTTGTAAAGGAACCCATCAAAAAGTATTTCAGGGATGCTTCATTACTTTTCAGGTTCTTTTTGTCTACCCCGGCAAGGATATATTGCGGAATGGAAATGATCTCAATAGCCAGGAACAACATGAGCAGGTTGTTGAAAGAACCTGACAGTGTGATGCCGGAAAGGATAAAGAATACCAGTGCAAAATAATCCGCCACATCATCTCCTGCTTTTTCAAATGCGCTGCCGCACAGAACAAAGTAGAGGAAAGTAGTAGCAATAGCCACTGCATTGAAGAGTACGGAAAATTTACTTAGTTCAATCATGTTGTGCAGTACCACACTGCCATTGGTCACCAGCTGGGCATCGAACCAGTTGGCAATAAAAGCAATGATAGTGCCGGCGACAGCATAATATTTAATGTGCTGCCTGTTCTTCACAAACAGCCCCGTAAACATCAGTACAATCCCAAATACAGCAGTAGAAATTAATGCGTTCATATCTTAGCGTTACAGAATCTCTATTTAAAATTAATGGCATTCACTAACAATGAAGTAGTGTTCACCAGTTCCAGCAGCGGTTTGGGATAAAAGCCCAATACAAAGATCACCACTATCACCACACCAATGGCGAGCGTCTCTCCTGCTTTCAGGTCAACGATAGCAGCCGTTTGTGCATTAGCTTCTCCGAAGATCACCTTTTGCAGCATCCGCAACATATACACCGCTGCCAATATCACAGCAACACCTGCTACCGCAGCAAACCATGGATTATACTGGAATAAACCACTGAACATCAGGAATTCCCCGATGAACCCATTGGTTAAAGGAAGCGCAATATTCGCGAAGCTTACGATCACCAGCGTAATCGCCAGTTTCGGCGCATACGTGGCGATACCGCCCATTTCATTCAGGTTCTTTGTATTGATCCTGTTCTGTATCACTTCCACCAACATCCACAACCCGATGATATTGATACCGTGGTTGAACATTTGAACCATCACACCCTGCATGCTTTGTTCGTTATTCGCAAAGATCGCGGCACTCATTAAACCAATGTGCGCAATAGACGAATAAGCGATCAGGCGTTTCAGGTCAGATTGCATGATAGCAATACAGGAAGCATAAATGATCCCGATCACAGACAATACGATAGCCGCCTCCTGCCACATGTATGCACCTTTCGGTAATACAGGCAGTAACCAGCGGATCACGGCAAACAACCCCATCTTCACCATAATCCCACTCAGCACCATGGTAACGGGTGTGGGAGATTGCTCGTAAGTATCCGGCTGCCAGGTGTGGAAAGGGAATACCGGCATCTTGATGGCAAAGGCCACAAAGAATAACCAGAATAACCAGGATTGCTCTGTAGCACTCAGTTGATTAGAGGTAAAGATCGTCCAGCTGAAAGAGCCGCCTGTTTGACTGTAGATATAAATGATACCTACGAGCATCAGCAGCGATCCTGTAAAAGTGTAAACAAAGAATTTAAAAGTAACCGGCACAGCTCTTTCCCCACCCCACATTGAACATAGGAAATACACAGGGATCAGCGCCAGTTCCCAGAACATATAGAACACCAGGGCATCGTAAGCAGTGAATACACCGATCAACCCAGCCTGGGATAATAACATCAAACCATAGAATGCACCCGCGCGCTCATACTCTCTGCTGAAAATAGTGATAAAGATCAGCGGGAAGGAAATAGCAGTAAGCAGGCACAGCATCAGGCCCATACCATCCAATCCTACATTGAACTGCGTACCCAGTTGAGGGATCCAGTCTACTGTAAAGTGTAAGGCTTCCGGGGCAGTCTCAAACTGCGTCCAGGCAATCACCGTGATCACCAGGGTGGCTAATGAGGACAACAGGCTGAGTACTTTCGCACCCGGGCCTTTCGTTCCGAATGTGATCAGGCCTGTTATCAAAGGAACCAATATGAGTAATACTGTCAACATATCTTTTTCTTAATCCGCTATCGATTTATAAAAACAAACTGATCACAAACAACACGATCATACCAATCACCATCGCAAAAATGTAAAAGCCTACCTGTCCGTTCTGCAGTAACCGGAACTGCCGGCTGCTCCATTTTACACCACGGCCCACACCATTTACGGTAGCGTCAATACCAGACCTTTCAACGGTATCCTGGAAGAAACCGCTCAGCACCATCAAAGGTTTTACGATAACGGCATCATACAGTTCATCCACATACCATTTATTCTCCAGCACTTTAGCAAGCCCTGTATTAGCAACACCGCTATCCTGGTAATTCCTGAATTTGCTTCTTGCAAAGAAGATCACAATGATCACCAGCCCGGAGCTAAGCCCCATCAGGATCCATTCCAGTTCATGGCTCAGATGATGTGCATGCAGGAAAGGAACAGAAGGTGCAAAGACCGGGGCAAGATATTCACCCAGGAAATGAGGTACGCCAAATACTTCCGGCATACCAACATAACCACCGATCACAGAAAGTATTGCCAGGATGATCAGCGGGAATGTGATCGCAGCAGGACTTTCATGCAGATGATGCTCCTGCTCATGCGTGCCACGGAACTGACCGCTGAAAGTGATATAATATAAACGGAACATGTAGAAAGCTGTCAGTAAAGCACCGATCAAAGCCCCTGCATAAATGATCTTGTTAAAACCAAAAGCATGCGCCAGGATCTCATCTTTGGAGAAGAAACCGGAAAGTCCCGGAATACCTGCAATAGCCAGGCATCCGATCAGGAAAGTTATATTCGTGATGGGCATCCATTTTTTCAATCCGCCCATCTTACGGATATCCTGCTCACCGCCCATAGCATGGATCACGGAACCGGAACCAAGGAACAACAGGGCTTTGAAGAACGCATGCGTCATCACATGGAACACGGCAGCCGTATAAGCACCAACACCCAATGCGATGAACATATAACCTAACTGGCTCACTGTAGAGTAGGCCAGTACTTTTTTAATATCGTTTTGCTTCAGTGCGATCGTAGCAGCCAGCAAAGCTGTTACCAGGCCCACCACCGCAATGATCGTTTGAATGCAGGGGGCAAGTGTATAGATCACGTTGCTGCGTGCCACCATATAGATACCTGCAGTAACCATCGTTGCAGCATGTATCAGTGCAGACACAGGAGTAGGACCCGCCATCGCATCCGGTAACCAGGTATATAAAGGAACCTGTGCAGATTTACCCATGGCTCCAATAAAGAGCAGCATGGCCACAGCAAAAAGGATTCCGCTGTTTTCCCCAAGTGCAGGCACCTGTGCAAATACATCCGTGAAAGTAACAGAACCAAACTGTTGGATCAGTAAGAAGATGCCCAGCAAAAAGCCAAGGTCACCGATCCGGTTCATAATAAAAGCCTTGTTAGCTGCTTTATTATATGTGGTGTTCTTAAACCAGAAACCGATCAGCAGGTAAGAGCAAAGCCCCACGCCTTCCCACCCGATGAACATCATCACGTAGTTAGCGCCCAGCACCAGTATCAACATGGAGAACACGAACAGGTTGAGATAAGCAAAGTAACGGGCAAAACCTTCGTTACTTTCCTCATGCATGTAAGAAGTAGAGTAAATGTGAATGAGAGAACCAACGCCTGTAATGATCAGCAGGAACAAAGCACTAAGCTGATCTACCTGGAAGGCAAAGGGAATATGAAGACTGCCTACGCTGATAAAGTCGAACAGCGTCACCACCTGGGGTGTAAAACCCGGTTGGCGCACTTCAAAAAAAATGAGCAGGCTGATCACAAAACCAGCCAATATGGTACTGCTGCCAATTACGCCTGTCAGCGATTTAGATAAATACCTCCTGCCCAATCCATTGATCAGGAAACCTAACAACGGTAAGAACGGTACCAGCCAAACAAGATGTATCATCGATCTATACTATTTTTAAATTCCTTAGTTTTTCAACCTGCTGAGAATATTGATGTCTACCGAATGTGTGTTGCGGTACATCATAACAATAATGGCTAAGCCTACAGATACTTCCGCAGCTGCTACCACCATTACAAAAAATACAAAGAGCTGAGCAGAAGCAGCATCTACTCTGCCGGCATCCACCCACATTTTAGAAAATGCTACCAGCAACAGGTTCACTGCATTGAGCATTAACTCTATACACATGAAAATGATAATGGCGTTCCTACGCATCAATACTCCCATAATGCCTATGCAGAACAAGGCGATACTCAGGAAAATGTAATATTGAACCGGCATATTATATGATTAGCTGGCCAGAGGCCAATGAACATTCGTGATGATTATTTCTTTCCAATTACAACCGCACCTACCATTGCGCTCAGGAACAATACGCTGCTAAGCTCAAAAGGCACCACATAACTGGTGAACAATGTTTTTCCAAGGTTAGAGATCAGCCCAATGTCTGAAGACGCGCCGGCATTGATTGCAGGCAAACTGGCTTCCCGGAGTGCGCCCACCAGCACCAGCAATAAAGCGCCGCCGCTGATAGCTCCTGCATACTTTAACCAGTTACGCTTCTGTGGCTCTATTTCCGCATTGAGGTTCATCATCATCAGTACAAAGAGGAACAGTACCATGATGGCGCCGGTATACACAATAAGGTGTACCACAAAAAGGAATTGCGCATTCAGCATGATGTAATGCCCTGCAATTGCCACAAAGCAAATGATCATGCACAACACGCTGTTAACGGGATTTTTGCTTAAAATAACACCCAATGCAGCTGCAATGGCTATTGAAGAAAGCACAATAAAAATAATCTGTTCTATACTCATTCCCATTGCTAGTTAGTCTTTCTTAGTTACAGTGATTGGATGCTTTGGATCAGGGATCAGCAGATCATCTTTTCCATAGATAAAACCTTTACGCTGGAAATTAGAAGGAGCAAAGGTCTCTGTCATGTAAATAGCATCTTTAGGGCAGGCTTCTTCGCAAAAGCCACAGAAGATGCAACGCAGCATATTGATCTCGTAACGGGCAGCATATTTCTCTTCGCGGTATAAATGCTCCTCTCCTGTTTTACGTTCTGCCGCTTCCATTGTAATAGCTTCAGCAGGGCAGGCCACCGCACACAAACCACAGGCAGTGCAACGCTCACGGCCTTCCTCATCCCTGTTCAGTACATGCAGTCCACGGAATACCGGGCTGAAAGGCCTTTTTTCTTCAGGGTAATTTACAGTGGCTTTCTTCTTGAATATATGCGAAAAGGTGATCCCCATGCCCTTTGCAATCGCCGGCAGGTACAGCTTCTCCCAGAATGTCATGGGTCGTCTGTCAACCGGTTGTGCTCTGTTCGTTAGTGTTTGCATATAATGAGTTTCGAATGTTTTTAATTAAAAGCCGATCGAGCGGTATAACACCACAGCGCCGGTAATGAGCATATTCACCAATGCCAGTGGTATCAATATCTTCCAGCCCAGCTTCATCAGTTGATCATAACGGAAACGCGGTAAGGTCCAGCGTACCCACATGAAGAAGAAGATGAACGCGAATGTTTTCAGGAATAGGGCCACTATACCTAAAATGGTCACCGTGTTAGGACTAAGTCCCAGGCTGTCCATAAAGGGGAAGTGGTATCCACCGAAATATAAAGTAGCCATCAGCGCAGAGCTGATGAACATATTGATATACTCCGCAAACAGGTAAAAGCCCAGTTTCATGGAAGAATACTCCAGGTGATATCCGCCGTTCAGTTCGTTCTCCGCTTCCGGCAGGTCAAATGGTGTACGGTTACACTCTGCAAAAGCACAGATCAAAAAGATCAGGAAACCAACAGGCTGTAACAACACATTCCAGATACCGCTTTCCCGTTGTTGTTCCACCATATCTTTCAAAGAGGGAGAACCACTGATCATGAATAATGCGATCAGGGAAAGCCCCATCGGCAATTCGTAAGAGATAACCTGCGATGCACCGCGGCAGGCAGCCAGCAGGGAGAACTTGTTATTGGAAGCCCATCCGCCGATCATGATACCATACACACCCATACCTACCACCATGATCACCCACAGTACGCCGATATTGATATCCGCTATCTGGAGACTTACTTCTCTTCCTGCAATGGTCAGCACATCTCCCCAGGGGATCACAGCGCTGGTCATACAGGCAGTAAGCATAGCCATGGACGGACCTAATATAAATAAGAACTTATTAGCCGTAGAAGGGATGATCTCTTCCTTGAAGAATAATTTACCACCGTCTGCCAATGGTTGCAATAAACCAAATGGACCAGCGCGGTTAGGACCACGGCGGTCTTGTATCCATGCGGCAACCTTTCTTTCGCCCCAGGTGGAATACATGGCAATTACCAATGACGCTGCCAATACTGCCGAGATGAGCAGTATCTTCTCTATTACATAAAACCAGTCAATTGCTATTGTGAGTAAGGTCATATCTCGCTTTATTGAACGCCGTTGCTTTTATTTTTGGGAAAATCATTGGAATGTGCGGGGCCGTCTATCTTACTAAGATCAACTGCCGGCATATTCACCTCGCTGACACTGTGAATGTCCAGCAACAATTTCGGTGCGCGGCCATCCATTACTTTTGCGATTGTTTCATCCGGTTTATGCACACCCACATAGTGGCCCTGGGAGATAACGCTGTGGCGGGAGATCTTGCGCGGCCCTTCTACCGTCCAGTCCTTCGGATCTTTCCTTTCAAACCGGCAGGTATCACAAATAAATTCTTCTACCTCTCCGTATTTGTCTTTCCGTGCAGTTACCCGGAATACTTCATTACCCCTCATCCACAATACCGCTTTACCGGAACATTTATCACAGCTGCAATGTGCATCCACTGGTTTCAGGAACCATACCCTGTTCTTGAAACGGGCAGTCCTGTCTGTCAATGCACCAACAGGGCAAACATCAATTACGTTACCGATGAAATCATTGTCCAGTGAATTCTGAATGTAAGTGCTGATCTCAGAAGCATCGCCACGGCCAAGGATCCCGTGTTCACGTTTGTTAGTAAGTTGATCAGCAGTGAACACACAACGGTAGCAAAGGATGCAGCGCGTCATGTGCAGTTTGATGTGATCACCGATATCTATCTTATCGAAAGTTCTGCGTTTAAATTCATAGCGCGTAGCGGAAACGCCATGTTCATAGCTGAGGTCCTGCAGATCACATTCTCCGGCCTGGTCGCACACGGGGCAATCCAGCGGGTGGTTCAGCAGCAGGAATTCCACTACACCTTTGCGGGCATCCAGTACTTCGGGAGAAGTAATGTTACCTACTTCCATGCCATCCATTACCGTAGTACGGCAACTGGCTACCAGCTTGGGCATGGGACGGGGATCCGCATCAGACCCTTTGGATACTTTTACGAGGCAGGTACGGCATTTACCACCGCTGCCCTGGAGTTTTGAATAATAACACATCGCAGGCGGCACCACATCGCCTCCAATTAAACGGGCGGCATTCAGGATCGTTGTACCCGGCTCCACCTCTACGGTGATGTTATCTATCTTAACCTTAAATAATTTCTTTTCTTCCGCCATTGTTCTAAAACTTTGCATTCCCCGGAAAGCCATTCATCCGGGTGAAAATTATTTTATCAAACAGCAGCAGCAGTTGCTACTACCGGCAAGGGATCTGCATAATGTGCCAAACCAAAGTTGCGGATCTGCGCTTCTTCAGGATGGGTCACGTGCCATTCAAACTCATCACGGAAATGACGGATGGCTGCAGCTACAGGCCATGCAGCAGCATCGCCCAGCGGACAAATCGTATTGCCCTCGATCTTACGCTGGATATCCCAGAGCAGATCAATGTCAGTCATTTTGCCTTTACCGTTCTCAATGTTCAGTAATACTTTCTTCATCCAACCGGTTCCTTCCCTGCAGGGGCTGCATTGTCCGCAGCTTTCATGGTGGTAGAAACGCGCGAGGGACATGGTATGGCGTACCACACACTGATCTTCATCCAACACAATAAAGCCGCCGGATCCCATCATGGAACCGGTAGCAAAACCGCCATCGTTTAAACTTTCGTACGTCATCATCCTTTGCTCGCCTTTCGCTGTTTTCAGCAACAGGTTTGCAGGCAGGATGGGAACGGAAGATCCTCCGGGAATGCAGGCCTTCAGGCGTTTGCCGTTAGGTATGCCTCCACAGTATTCATCAGAATAAATAAATTCTTCCACAGAGATGTTCATGTCTATTTCATAAACACCAGGTTTGTTGATATTGCCACAGGCAGAGATCAGCTTGGTACCGGTAGATTTACCTGTACCGTATTTTGCATATTCATCTCCCCCGATATTGATGATGGGCACCACTGCTGCCAGTGTTTCCACATTGTTCACTACCGTAGGGCATTGCCACAAACCTTTTACAGCAGGGAATGGAGGTTTGATGCGGGGATTACCACGTTTACCTTCCAGGGATTCTATCAATGCCGTTTCTTCACCACAGATGTAAGCACCTGCACCACGTTGCACATAGATCTCCAGGTCATAACCGGTTCCCTGGATGTTCTTACCCAGCCAGTTATTTTTACGGGCATCGTTGATCGCTTCTTCTAAAATATCGGGGATCCAGGCATATTCACCACGGATATAAATGTAAGTACTGTGGGCTCCGAGTGCAAAGCTGGAGATCAGCAGGCCCTCGATGAGCAGATGGGGAATGAATTCCATCAGGTAACGGTCTTTGAAAGTACCTGGTTCAGATTCATCCGCGTTACAAACAAGATAGCGGGGTACACCTTCCGGCTTAGCCAGGAAGCTCCACTTGAGGCCGGTTGGGAAACCTGCGCCACCACGACCACGCAGGCCGCTTTTCTTCACTTCTTCAGTCACCTGATCCGGGCTCATGCTTTTCAGGGCCTTTTCAGCAGCGGCATAACCACCGTTCTTCCGGTAGGTATCGTAGTACCGGATGCCTTCTATATGCGCCTTGTCTAACAATAATTTTCGTCCCATTGTCTTCCTTTATATAGTGTCCCTTTTGATCGGAACAGGATTATTTTACCAGCTTTTTTTATTCTGTTCAGCCGCCGTTGTGTCACTCACTTGTACGGTTGGTACGCTACTCAGCGTATTCTTACATCTACTTACACAGCAGCTGCCTCATTTGCCTTAGCCCTGCACTCTGCAATGATCTCATCCACTTTTGCTTTGGTGAGATGTTCTCTGAAGTGTTTACCCAACTGCATCATCGGCGCATAACCACAAGCTCCGAGGCACTCCACAGTCTTCAAAGTGAAAAGACCATCGGCTGTTGTTTCACCATTACTGATCCCTAGTGTTTCTTTGATATATGCAACGATATTATCAGAACCATTCAACATGCAGGGACCGGTATGGCATACTTCGAAAAGATATTTACCAACAGGTTTCAGATTGTACATGGAGTAAAAGGTAGCCACCTCATATACTTCAATCGGTTCTATCTGCAGCAGCGATGCCACATAATCCATAGTTTCCGCACTCAGCCAGCCGCCGAACGATTCCTGCGCCAGGTGTAATACCGGAAGCAGTGCACTCTTCTGCTTCCCTTCCGGGTAGCGTGCTATGATCTCTTTTACTTTATTCAGCTTCTCTTCAGAAAATTGAACGGCCATTTATAAAACTTCTTTATTGTTATTCTTCTTAAGCATCTAACTCACCCGCAATCAGGTTCAGCGAACTCATACAAATGATTGCATCACTCAGCATCGCCCCTTGCACCATCTCAGGATAGGCCTGGTAGTAGATGAAACAAGGTCTGCGGAAATGCAAACGGTATGGGGAACGTCCGCCATCACTGATAAGATAAAAACCAAGCTCACCATTCGCCCCCTCTACGGGATTGTACAGCTCACCAGGTAAAATATCTGTCTCACCCATCACAATCTTAAAGTGATAGATCAGCGCTTCCATCTTCGTATATACATCAGATTTATCAGGTAGGTAATAGGCCGGAACATCCGCGTGGTAAACATCTTCCGGCAGTGACTTCAGTTTATCCATCGCCTGGCGGATGATGCTGATGCTTTGCCATTGTTCTGCATTGCGCACCAGGAAGCGGTCATACGTATCACCAGTGGTACCTACGGGAATTGAGAATTCAAAATCCTCATAAGAACAATATGGATTAGCGATGCGCACATCGTAATCCACACCTGTCGCTCTCAGGTTAGGTCCGGTGAAACCATAGTTCATAGCCCTTTCAGCGGTAATACCACCAACACCCTGGGTACGTTCCATGAAAATACGGTTACGGGTAAAGAGGTTTTCAAACTCCTTCAGTACCGCAGGATATTCCGCAAGGAATTTCTCGATCTTCTGGAAAGCAGCCGGTGTAAAGTTCCTTTCAAAACCACCTACACGGCCAATATTAGTAGTGAGGCGGGAGCCGCACACTTCTTCATAAATTTCATATACCAGCTCACGGTACTGCATCACATAGAGGAACCCTGTAAAGGCACCGCTATCCACCCCAATCACGGAATTACAGATCAGGTGATCCGTAATACGTGCCAGCTCCATGATGATCACCCGCAGGTAATCCACACGCTTAGGTGTTTGGATCCCCAGCAGTTTTTCCACCGTCAGATGCCAGCCCATATTATTAATAGGAGCAGAACAATAGTTCAGCCGGTCTGTTAAAGGCGTGATCTGATAATAAGGTCTCCGCTCTGCAATCTTTTCGAAAGCACGATGAATATAACCCACAGTAGGTGTGGCGGACACAATGCGCTCGCCATCCATCTCCATAATATTCTGGAACACACCATGCGTGGCAGGGTGTGTTGGACCCAGGTTGAGCGTGCTTGTTTGCTTCTCTATGGAACCGTCTGGTAATTTTATATGTTGCTCTGACATATCCTGGCTAAATAAAATTCAAAATTTAGATCCCTGCTGTGTTTCCTCCACGGCCAAACATTTCATCGTCTTTGTCCGTTCTGCTCTGGTCTTCCAGCGGAAATTCCTTACGCATCGGGAAGTAATCCATCTCGTCCACATTCAGGATGCGGATCAGGTTAGGATGACCTACGAAATCGATACCGAAGAAATCATACGTTTCTCTTTCCATCCAGTTAGCGGAAGAAAAGATCTGCGTAGCCGTGAACACCTGGGGTGTATTTACATCTGTAAACACCTTGAAGCGCAAACGCACATTATCAACAAAATTATGCAGGTGGTATACTACAGCCAGCTCAGCTCCCTTTTTATCAGGATAATGCACTGCTGTAAGATCAGAGAGGAAACGAAATTGCAGGTCCTTTTCATCATAAAGGAACTGCATCACTTTGAGGTTCATCTCCTTGGGGGCATGAAAGCTCATGATCCCGAAAGACTCCTCGAAATCGGTAATTGCATCGCCAAACTTCTCTGCCAGCCTGTTTTTTATATGCTCGTTCGTCAAAGACATGTATAAGCTATTAACTTTTCTATTGTATTCCGTAGGAATTCATCAACTCCTGGTACCGGTCTGAATGGCGGCGGCGCAAACTTTCCTGGCCTACCAGTTCCTGTATACGCATAAACCCGTCAATGATGGCTTCAGGGCGTGGCGGGCATCCCGGTACATACACATCCACCGGTATCACCTGGTCTATACCCTGCAGCACAGAGTAAGTATCAAAGATACCTCCACTGCTCGCACATGCACCCACAGCAATCACCCAGCGTGGCTCTGCCATCTGCAGATACACCTGGCGTAATACGGGGGCCATCTTCTTCGCAATAGTACCCATCACCATCAGCAGATCGCACTGCCGGGGTGTGAAGCCTAAACGTTCAGAACCAAAACGGGAAATATCGTAGTGAGCGGCCATGGTAGCCATAAATTCAATACCACAACAGGATGTGGCAAACGGTAATGGCCAGATGGAGTTTTTCCTTGCAGCACCAATTACCTTATCAAATGAAGTAGCGAAAAATCCTTCGCCGGTATAACCTTCCGGTATTTCTACCAGCTTCACCTTGTCGTTAAACTGAACAGGACGAGACATAATCTTTACCCTCCTTATCCCCCTGCCTTAAACAGGGAGAATTTTATAAATAGTTAACTTAATCCTGACTAATCTTCCCAGCGCAATGCTCCCTTCTTGATAATATAGAAGAAACCAGCCATAAAGAACCCTACAAATGCCAGCACAGCCCAGAAACCATCCCAACCTAAAGCCTTAAAATTAACAGCATAAGGGTAGAAAAAGATTACCTCCACATCGAATAGAACGAAAAGGATAGCCGTGAGGAAGTACTTAACCGCCACTGGCTGACGGGCATTACCCATTTGTTCAATACCACTCTCAAAATTCACCAACTTATCACTGGTTTTCCGCTTAGGCCCTAAAAAATGGGTGGCAATCATCGTAACGCCAACAAACCCCAAGGCTGCAATCAGTTGCAAAACGATAGGGAAATAACTAAAAGGAGTACTGCTGGCAGTCAAAAATTCAGAGGCAAAAAACATAAGCTTCCCAATATAATTGTCCGAAAGCGCAAAAATACTGCAAGAAATGCATAAATCAAATCCATGACGGGGGAAAATCTAATCTTTTTTTTGTATATGTAATATAATCAGATATGATTGTTTGGGTTTCCGGGGTTTCCAAATGGTTGTAAATCTATTGAATTCGAACATCTTATTAATTTGGAACGGCAAATATCCTTTCAAGTATAGCGTCCAGAGGAGGCCCCTTTAGCTTAGATGCAATTATTTTTCCTTCATTATCAATCAGAAAGATGGAAGGAAATTCCCTGACACCATATTTCCACTTACCGATGCTTTCAGCTCCCTGTTTATCGAATAATTGTAACCATTTCATTTTCTCCTGCCTGATCATGCGGAGCCAGGCCTCTTTTTCTGTATCCATTGAAATACTGATGATAATTAACCCGTTTTTCTCATATTTGGCTTGAATTTCTTTCAAATGCTGCAACTCTACGAAACAATTATAGCATGTACTCTCCCAAAAATCTAATAAAATATACTTTCCTTTATATTCTTCTAAGCGGTGTTGGATATTATTTGAGTCAGGTAATGCAAACAGGAATGCCAGGTTGCCCGCCAGGTTTTTCCTTTCCGTATCCAGCCTTTTTAGGAAATCAACCGCACCAGGCATCGTTTTCCCCTCTTGCCCCAGGCTGTTATAAAAACTTTCACGGGTGGAGAGATCAAAATAAAGAGAATATTTGTCCAGGATATAAGCAGTTGCATAGGAATTAGGATATTGGCTCAGCAACTTATCATATTGTGGTTTTAAAAATGTTTGCAGGGGGAAAGCAGTGCTTTGTTGTTTTAAGCTGTCCTGTAATTTTTTATCCTTTACTACAACAGACAGCTTCTCTGCTAGTTCCTTCAAAAAACCTTCCAGTATTTTATTGGCTTCCGCTCCGGAAATGGCAGAAGTGGCAAAAGAATTTGAAGAAGCCTGGATCTCTATTCTCCCCGGACGATCTACTAAAATGGCCAAAGGCAGAAATCCTCCGCTTTTCCTCAACTCAAACTCCGTATAAAACAAATACCTGGATGGATAAATAAAATCGCAGTTTATTTCAAAGGCCCCATCATGAATAATAGCAGAATCTTTTTGGCGTGTAACGTTATTGTACATGTAAACACGATAGTTATCTAAACTATCCTTCCTATCCTTAAAGTATCCTTTAAACGTTATGGTATTATTATTGGCATGTATGCTGATGGGGAAAAATAAGGTTAGCAGTGTTAATATTACCCTACTCATATTCTAATTTATATAATTTCTGCAGAGTTGATTCCCTTCTTCTGATAGTAAAAGGCGATATCACTGATTTGATATCGCCTTTAAAAGGAATATTCCTCTTATTAGTCACATTGAATACCTCCCCATACCACACATCTACCATTTACACAAATTTGGCCGTCAGGACAATCCAAATTTTCAAGACAATCTTCACCTTCCCAGTAACTTATGCAAAACCCATGATGACAATAAAAGCCGGCAGGGCATGGTCCTTGCGAAACTTTCACATCGTTGGTAGTTTGATTACTGGCAGTTAACCGGCTTTCAATCTGGCCGGCTTTTGTAAATTCATTACGGATAGATTCATTTTTCTCCTGTTGATTAACCGCTGTATTATTCACATCTTTTTCCATAGATGTAAAAATCTGCATAGTTAATGTCCGGACGTCTCTTTCAAGGGATTGGGCCTGTGCTTTAGAAACTGAGATCAATGCAAAAAAGCATACGGATGCGAGGATTAGGACAAACTTTTTTTTCATCGGGTTAAAATTAGATTAACAAATACAATTATATCATATCTAAGATACAGGTATTAGTTATGCAAAACAAGTAGAATTATTACTACATATTCTAAAATAAAAAGGCGGCATTGGTGAGTCCGATGCCGCCTTCAAATAATTGGAATAATGTTATTGACCCTTTTTGTTAGAAGCCTTACTGGTCATATTCTCCTTGATTTGTTTCATCGCTTCACTGTTTGGATCAAGTGGTGAGACTTTATCCATATACTTCTGCAAATTGGTCTTATCATCCTTATTATAATAGTATACCATTAAATAAGTGTATGCTTTGATAAGGCCGGCCTTGTTTTTTTCAGTGTCTGCTTCCGCCAAAGAAATATACTTTTCGAAGTAGGGAACCGCAATACCCGTTTTGGCTTCCACATCATTCCCTGCAGAACTCATACCCTGCCAGTAGTATCCGGTAGTTAATTCAGGAAACTTCGTGGCTAAATCGGTGAATGCAACAAGGGCTTTACCCAGCATACTCGTGTCCGTTGTTGTTCCTGCTGATGCACGATAATAATTGAACCCGATATTAAAGTAATCTACTGCAGCAGGCGTTTGTTTCTGCTCTATTTTCAGATCAAGATACTTCTGATACCACTCTGCGGCCTTATTATACACCCTTGCAGTGTTGAAAGCTTTTGCCACTCCTTCATATCTTTCCAGGTCCCTTACAGTATCAGAGGCAGCGAATTTCTCCAGGTAACCTAAAGCCTTCTGGTCAATCTGGCTCTGTGTTGCGGAATCCTGGTATTTGATACGGCCATATATCTCACTCAATAATTTATAATCAATCGGTTCCAGTTTGGCCTCCCCAACTTTACTTACATACTCGTCTATTGATTTTTTAGCATTGAGAGAGTCTCCTTTTTGAAGGTAGGCATCTGCAATCATACGCTCAAGCTTGGTCTTGTATGCATCACTGGCTTGTGGGATCAGGGCTTTTGCTTTATTAATGGCGCCATCATAGTCCTTATCCAGGAACATGATGGAAGCTAAGAAATATTCATTTTTAACATGATCTACCTGATCCGAGAGCGCTAAATATTTTTGAAGATACTCCTTGGCTTTTGGCAAAGAAAACTGCTGTGGCCGGGGAGTGTAGTAAAACTGATACAGTTCGTAGAACACAGGAGCATAATTCGGGTCAAGGGATGCAGCTTTCGCATAATCGGCTACCGCCTGTTGCAAAAGTTTGGCGTTATAGTTAACATGCCCCTGTTTCATCACTGCTTCTGCATTATTAGCTTCCATTTCAAGCGCCTTTTCGTAAGCTGCTATGGCTTTCCCCCCATTCTCGCCTCCTAAAGCCCGGTAAGCATCTCCTAATTCGATATAATCCGTTGCCGTAGCATTATACACATCTCTCTTTTTGGCACCCTCATTATTGAGTAATGTCTGCATGGTAGTAAGTGCGTATTGCCTGTCGCCGCCTTTTATTTCTGAATTAGCGTCTGCGATGGCACGTGCCACTTCCGGATTCTTTCCTTTCGTAGCCGCAGTAGCGGCGTCAAACTTCTGGCGGGCACCACTTGCATTGCCATTCAACAGATCAATACGTCCCATCCCTGCCGTAAGTAATGGAGAATTGGGTATTGCCTGTAATCCCTTTTGGAATACTGCTGCAGCTGCAGCTTTATTCTCCAGGCCCAATTCGGATATACCCAGATAATAAGTGGCTCTCTCATCCGTTGGCTTCGCTGCTACGATCTTTTCAAAAGCCTGCTTGGCACTGGCAAATTTACCATAGTAAAGGTTTTTGAGACCATCTTCCACCGATTGAGCCATGCCCGCACTGGCCAGGAACAATAGAGCTGTTATAGTGCTGATACGTTTGTTCATGGGTTTTAATTTTAGTCCTTAAATAACTGGCTTGTTTCTGATTACGTCCAATATGGGTTTACTATATAAAAAAACATGCCAGAATACGAGTAGAGTCCGGCTATTGAGGGGCTACACTCATTATTGAATTTAATCATTTCTTTCGATAATAACAATGCATGAAAAGTTAAATCTGAGGGGATGGCGAGGCTATTGGGAAAGAAGCAGTTGCCTGCGTGGGCTTACCCTGGTACCGAAAAACCGGGCCTTTACCCCATAAAAAAAGGCAGCGCTCATGAGCGCTGCCTTTTTACCGGATCTATTATCCTATAATGCTATTATTTGGTGCCTTTGGAAGCAGGCGTTTTAGCGGCGGTACCACCAGAAGCTGCTTTATTCGTAGACTCAAGATATTCCTTCACCTGGCGAACAGTTTCGTTGGCCGGGTCAATAGCTACCAGTTTGTCCATGAAAGGCTGCATAGATGCTTTATCATCTTTATTGTAATGATACAGCATCAGGTAAGTGTAAGCATTGGTAAGGTTCCTTTTGGATTTTGCTTCATCTTCAGGTTTGATCATGGAGATGTACTTTTCAAAAGGCTCTTTTGCTTTACCTTCCTTAGCTTGCTGATCAACTGCAAAGTTGCTCATACCTCTCCAGTAAAAACCGTTTGCCTGGGTAGGATACTTGGTAGTGAAATCCGCCCAGGTAGAATCTGCTAAAGAGTACTGCTGAGAATAATACTCATAAATACCTTTGAAGAACTGGTCTTCAATTGCACGGGGGTTGTCTTTTGCAGCCAGTGTTCTACCATACCATTTAGCCGCTTTTGCATAATTGTTCATTCCTTTGAACGCCTCTGCAATGCCACGGAATTTCTCTGCATCTTTTGCAGTATCCGCTTCTGCATATTTCTCCAGGTAATCACCTGCCTGTACTGAGAACTGCGCCTGGGTAGCAGAATCTCCGGATTTCAATTTTGCATAAATAGCACTCAGGAGTTTCAGATCGTTTAATTCGAGTTTTGCCTCTCCTAAGACCTTAGCACGCTCATCCATTATTGCTTTTGCAGCGAGAGAATCTCCCTTTTGCAAATGAGCATCAGCGGTCAGGTGCGTCAGCTTCGTTTTATACACGTCATTGGCAGTGGCCATAAGGGCTTTAGCCTTGTTGATAGCCGCATCGTAATCCTTTTGGAGAAAAGACAGGGCTGCAAGGTAGTATTCGTTCTTTGCTTTGTCAGAAGGGTCACTCACTTCTACATACTTTTGCAGGTACTTAGAAGCATTTGACGGTGAGTATTGGTCCTTTTTCAGAGTGATGTAGAACTGGTAAAGCTCAAAGTAAGCAGGAGCATAGTTTGCATCCATGTTAGTTGCTTTTGTCCAGTCACCTACAGCCTGCTGCAGCAAACGAGCGTTGTAGTTCACAAGCCCTTGCTTCATTACAGCTTCAGCGTTGTTAGGATCCAGTTCCAGGGCTTTTTCGTAAGCGCCAATGGCTTTACCGCCATTTTCGCCACCCAGGAAACGGTAAGCATCGCCCAGCTCGATATAATCAGCCGCAGTAGCGGTATACATTTGTTTTTTCTTACGGCCTTCGTTATTGAGCAGCTTCTCCATAGTGGTCAGTGCATAACCACGGTCTCCCGTAACAATCTCACTGTTAGCATCTGCAATAGCGCGGGCAACATCTCCATTACGGCCTTCTGAGGCTGTGCTGGCAGATTCAAACTTTTGTTTTGCTTCTGCGTTTTTACCGCTCAGGAGGTCAATACGACCTAAACCTGCAGTCAGCAGTGGAGAAGCGGGTACTGCAGCAAGACCTTTTGTGAAGGCAGCTGCTGCACCAGCCTGGTTTTCTAATCCCAGCTCAGCTATACCGAGGTAATAATAAGCGCGGTCATCCGTTGGTTTGGCGGCAATCGCCTTTTCAAGGTTCTGTTTCGCGGTTTGGAATTTGCCGTAGTACAAATCCTTCAAACCATCTTCCACAGATTGTGCCATGGCCCCGTTGGCTATGCAGAGCATGGCGACAAATAAACTTTTCCTTCTGTTCATGAGCAATCCGGTTTTAGTTGTGTTTTATCAGTATTTATTATTTCAAAGTAGCTTCCCGGAAGACAATATTCAGCCTTGCAGGATACAATTTAAACTTACCTATCAGGAGTTGGCCTTCCTGACCGCCGAGGAAAGTGGCAAACCCCGCGCCCAGGCCCTGATAAGGTTCTTTCAAGATATAAAACATGCCGCGTGTCAGCGGGTATGATTTCATTCCGATGTAAAATTGGTACGGCTGCACAAAATCCGTAAAGCCATCCGCACGTAATTTCACCGTAGTTACCTGTTTGGTAAAATCAATCGCCGTAGAGTCATTGGTATCTGAGATCCAGTTCACGCCTATCACGCCAATCGCATTTTTATTCTTAGATACGTAATCGATCACTTCAGGATTCGTTTTTGCAGCCATCGTAGTAGCTGGCAACGGTTTACCCTTATTGATGGAATCACGGATAAAACGTACCGTGCTGGAATTCTGATTATCAAATACGATCTGCCATGGCTTATCTCCCTCTCCCACCATGATCTTGCGCACCTGGTCCATCGTAAGGATAGAATCCGGGTTGCTATGGTTCACGATCAGGGCTATTGCATCAGTAGCCAGCTTCAAACTTTGCGGACGGATCTTTTCCTTTTGAAAATATTCCTTTTCCTCCTCTTTCAGTTCCCGGGTAACAATGATCATCCTTGCACTATCGCTGAACAGATCCTTAAAGCAATCTGCCTCCGGTTTGTAATCAGCAATGATCTTTGTTTTGGGATATAAAGATTGAAATACTTTGATCTCTGAATCTAAAAGCGGTTTGTAAGTCTCATCCACAGAGATATGAATAGTTCCCGAGGTGGGAGTATCCTTTTCTTCTCCGTTAGAAGTTGATCCCGAATTACAAGCTGCTACAACCACCATGCCACTCATGGTTGCAAATAAAATCTTCATCCAGTTTTTAGTTCTTAAAAACATACGCACTGTCTGTCTAATGGTGACGAAATAATAGGATCAAAAAAATAACTGTTTAACTCCCCTGTACACACGAAATAATCCATACGCACATAAAATACCACCGAGGGTATAAAGTACTTCCGGTGATAAGGCAAGTTGGCCAAAGCCTAACCGCTCGGAGAAAAATGCATATAGGCCGAAGGCTATAAAAAATACTCCCCTGATCAACTCGCCCATTGGACGATAAGATACATTCATTCGTTTGTTCCTGTGTTCGTTCTCCTGTTGCATGGTGGCAAATTACAAGTATACAAAAAAAATTGTTTTCTGCTAGTCATAGAAACTTATTCGTTTGTTAAAAAATCTTCAGCAGCCTTCATTTTAGAGATGCATATTCATCCGATTTCCATATTACAGCAAAGTTTTAACATATGCAATTGTACGAGAATGCATTATAGACTTCCCTGAAAATTCGGTAGGTTTGCGGTCAGAAAAATGAGGAGGAAGCGGTACCAGCAAAGAAAATAAGCCACTGGTTACCAGCCGTTTACTCTTCCAGAAACAGCAACAATGAAGATATTGATGGTTTGCCTTGGCAACATTTGCCGGTCTCCCCTTGCTGAAGGCATTCTCCGCCATATGGCAGCACAAAAGCATTTGAACTGGGAGATAGATTCCGCCGGTACCGGAAACTGGCACGTGGGAGACCCTCCGGACGCCAGATCAGTTAAGGTAGCCAGGCAGCATGGCATTGATATTTCAGGGCTAAGAGGCAGGCAGTTCAATGCGGGCGACTTCGATACTTTCGACCGGATCTACGTGATGGACCTGGACAATTACCGGGACGTGCTGCGTAAAGCCCGGAATGATGCTGACCGCGAAAAGGTACAATTATTGCTCGAACACCAGCAGCCGGTACCAGATCCCTGGTACGACGATGCGCTGTTTGAGCCTGTCTTCAACCTGATCCACAATGCCTGTGAACGCATTGTAAATCAGTAAAATATTTATTCAAATTCATTCCTGATCATAATGGCAAAATTAAGTATCCCCGCAGGTACACGAGATTTCGGGCCGGAAGTGGTACGCAAGCGTAACTATATCCTTGCAACCATCCGCAAAACATTTGAACTATACGGCTTCCAGCCGCTGGAAACACCAGCCATGGAAAATACCTCTACACTGCTCGGAAAATACGGGGAAGAAGGAGACCGCCTGATCTTTAAGGTGCTGGACAATGGAGATATCCTTGGCCGTGCCCAGCAGGCAAAAGACAACCGGGAACTGAGCTTGTTACTCTGCGAAAAATCTTTAAAATACGATCTCACCATTCCTTTTGCCCGTTATGTGGTGATGAACCATGGCAAGCTGGTACTACCTTTTAAGCGTTACCAGATCCAGCCGGTATGGAGAGGCGATAAACCTCAACGTGGCCGCTACCGTGAGTTCTACCAATGCGATGCCGATGTGGTAGGCAGTAATTCCCTCGTCAATGAAGTGGAACTGCTGAAGATCTATGATACTGTACTCACTGACCTTGGCATGAAAGGTTATCAGCTGAAGATCAACAACCGTAAGGTGCTGGCAGGATTGGCAGAACTCGTAGGCCGTACAGACCTCATGATCGATATCACCATTGCTATCGACAAATTAGATAAGATCGGCGATAACGGCGTACGGGAAGAATTGGCCCAGCGCGGTCTGCAACCAGCAGAGATAGATACCGTTATGGATTTTATTGCTGTACAAGGCAGCAATGAAGAGAAACTGGAAAGGCTCTCCGCATTGCTCGCCAACTCTGAAACCGGGTTAAAAGGAGTGGAAGAGTTACGCTATGTATTGAACGGCAAACTGGCCACCTTCAATTCCGAACCACTCATTGACCTTACCTTAGCACGTGGCCTCAACTATTATACAGGTATGATCGTAGAGGTAAAAGCCCCTCCGGGAGTGAATATGGGTAGCATTGGCGGTGGCGGCCGTTATGATGATCTTACTGGTTTGTTCGGTTTACCAGGTATTTCAGGTGTAGGTGTTTCTTTCGGCGTAGACCGGATCTATGATGTACTGGAAGAATTACAGTTATTCCCTGCTGCTGCTCAGCAATCTACACAGGTGATATTTTTTCATCCGGGAGAAGCCAGGCTCCCAGAGGTTTTCAAGTATGTGACCCAGGTGCGCGAACGGGGTATTGTAACAGAACTCTTCACAGAAGATATCAAGCAGGATAAACAATATAAATACGCAGAGAAACGTGGCATCCCCTTTATCGCATATGTGGAAGACAATGCGCCGGATACCATCTTCATCAAAAATATTCCCTTAAAGCAAAGGTTCACGATCAAGCCGGAAGAGCTGGCAGACTTTGCCTTCTGATAAAATGGCCCGGAAAGTATCCGGGCCATTTTTGTTTAAATAAAAAAGCGCTGTGAACACAGCGCTTTATCGCAACTAAACTAAACAATAAACATATGTCTGTAGTATAATCCTTATTCCCAGGCAGTAGACCCTATCTTCTTACCAGATAAGAACCGCCAGTAACTGTAAAATTCATCATCACATTCTTTGTATTTATAATCAGGAATGATCTTCGCCACATAATTCTTCCAGTGAGGTATGTTCCCGTCAACATCTATAAAGCCATATTCATCTGAAAGGTTCCAGGAACTGTATACCCTGCCTGTTTTCTCAAATACTTCAGGATCAGCCGCCAGCGCCGCTACTGCGCGACCAACGAAATAAGGTGTCTCAGATGCTATAAAATTAAGGTCCACCTTCGTTCCATCCTGCCAGTTGTCCTCTGTAACACCAAAGTGTTCCAGCATGGCTTCCGATCTCAAAAAGCCGGGTGTCACCGCTACAGAAGTAATATGATGTTCCTTTAATTCCTCTGCCATTCCAAAAGCAAGGCGAATAATGGAAGTCTTCACCAGGTCGTAGAACAGGTGTCCGCGATAAAAGAACCCATCGCCATCTGTTATCTCTACGATCAATCCTTTCTTTACAGGGAGCATTAAAGGAAGTGCGTATTTACTGGTCAGGATATGCGTATGCACAGCCTGCTGCAGCATTTTAAATCCATTGGAAAGATCTTCTTCCCAGAAGGACTTACCCCATTGCGTAAGCGCATCTCCTCCCCACACATCATTCACCAGGATATCTAATCTTCCCTGTTCTTTAGTAATACGTTCAAACAGCGCAGCTACCTGTGCTTCATCGCTATGGTCTGTTCTCACAGGAATACCAGTCCCTCCTTTTTCAGTGACCATTTCAGCAGTCTCCTCGATTGTTTCCGGGCGGTTACTGCCAGACGCCAGGTTTCCGCGGGTACTTCTGCCGGTACAATAAACAGTGGCGCCAGCTTCTCCAAGCATACAGGCTATTCCTCTGCCTGCACCGCGTGTAGCTCCGGCTACAACAGCTATTTTTCCTTGTAGTGGTTGCATATGTGTGTTTGGGTTGAAATGTAAAAGTGCGGAGTAGCTACGCAGTGTATCTGTGTAATGATGGGAGGTTAACGTATGAGGGGGTATAAAAAACAAAAGAGCCTTACCGAATGAACGATAAGGCTCTTTAAATAAATATGGCAGCTACCTACTCTCCCGCATGATAGTGCAGTACCATTGGCCATGAGGGGCTTAACTTCTCTGTTCGGAATGGGAAGAGGTGAACACCCTCGGCAAAACCACCATAAGATCTTGTATATCTCTAGTCTTGACGACAATAATTTACATATTGGGAAGTTGTAAAACAATGCTCCTTGCGAAGCAAGACGAATAATAAAATTAAAGCTTACGGGCAATTAGTACTACTCGGCTTCGATATTACTATCCTTACACCTGTAGCCTATCAACGTCGTAGTCTCCGACGGCCCTTAAAAGTAAACTCATCTCGAGGT